>JBCCMP010000085.1:0-14351 GCA_039026295.1 Pseudomonadota bacterium
ATGACCGATTCGAATGAAACGCCGTCGGTGCTTCCAACGCCGGTAACGCCAGAGATCAGCCTCGAGCTTTCGCCGCAGGTTGAAATCACAGAGGCGGAAGCGCTTGCTGCGTGGCTCCGTGACAACCATGTCGAAGAGGTCGAGTGCGTGACCCCCGACTTCGCAGGCATTGGTCGCGGAAAGGTCATGCCTGCCTCGAAGTTTGCGCGTTTCGCGCCGGTCTACCTGCCGACATCGATTTTCTTCCTGACGATCACCGGCGGCTATCCGGAAATCGAGAACTTTCGCGCCTATGACACCGACGCAGATCTGGTTTTGCGCCCGGATCTGGGGACCACCCGTTCTGTGCCCTGGGCGTCTGACCGGTCGGTGCAGGTCATCCATGATGTCTGTGATAGGCGTGGACGCCTGATCGAATTTGCGCCTCGATCGGTCCTTAGACGGGTATTGGCGCACTATGACAAGCAGGGCTGGAAGCCTGTCGTTGCGCCCGAGCTCGAGTTCTATCTGACGAAGCCGAACACTGATCCCGACTCGCCGCTGGAGCCACCTGTTGGACGGTCGGGCCGCGTCGGGGCGACCTCTCAGGCCTATTCGATCGTTGCGACCGACGAATACGATCAGGTCATCGAACATATCTACGACTACGCCGCGGCCCAGGGTCTGGAGATCGATACGATCATTCAGGAAGCCGGTGCGGCGCAGCTGGAGATAAACCTTCAGCACGGCGATCCCCTGGATCTGGCCGATCAGGTCTTCCTTTTCAAACGCATGATCCGGGAGGCGGCACTGCGCTGCGGTTGCTACGCCACCTTCATGGCCAAACCCATGGCGGAGCAGCCTGGCAGCGCGATGCACATTCACCAGTCGGTCGTGGACGCGGAAACCGGTGAGAACATCTTCAGCACGCCCGAAGGCGACCCGTCAGATGCGTTCCTGCATTTCGTGGGCGGCCAGCAGACCTTCTTTCGTGCCGCCGCCCCGCTGGTGGCACCCTATGTGAACAGCTACCGCCGTCTGGTTCCGCATCTGACCGCGCCGATCAACATGGACTGGGGTCGGGATAACCGCACAACGGGGCTGCGCGAGCCGATATCTCGCCCTGATGCCCGCCGGATCGAGAACCGGGTCGTCGGCGCCGATGCCAACCCGTACCTCGCCATCGCCGCCTGTCTGGCCGCCGGATATCTGGGGATGATGCAGAAGATCCCTGCCCGGGAAGCGGTGAAGTCCGACAGCTATGACCGCCCCCGCGAGCTACCCTACGGCCTGCTCGAGGGGCTGGAAGAGTTCTCTGCCAGCGAAGACCTTCAGGAGGTTCTGGGCAAACGCTTCTGCCGTCTCTACGCCGCCGTCAAGCAGCAGGAACACGCCGAGTTCATGCGCGTCATCTCTTCCTGGGAGCGCGAACACCTGTTGCTGAATGTGTGAGCCAGGTTTTCTTGCGCTGTTTCGGCGCGGGTATCCCCGCGGACGAAAGGGCTGCGCCACTGAGGTTGATTTTCGGTAAAATTTTATCCTGTTTTCGCAGGAGAATTGAGAAAATTGCGGGTTTCCGGCCGGATTTCGCCCGAATGCACCCGGTGCGGCCTGGAATTCTGCCCGTTAATCCTTTTGGCGCTGGGATTCTTCGGTGCCAGCATCTGTACCGCACTTGTATGGCAAGCGTATGGCTTTGTTCGCGGCGTAGGTCGACTTCAAGGATTAACGAGAGCGGTTTCCGTTAATCAGCCGTTCAGGTTTGGCCGCGCTTAGAGCGACTTCCATCCTGCCGGGTCCACCTTGATCATTTTCACATCGCGGGACTTGACGTCCAGTTTTCCCATCTCGCCGCGGAAGACCTGCATGTGGCCGCTTTCGCCATGGGCTTTGAGATGGTCGCCGCTTTCCCATTCCTCGTAGACATGAAAGAGGTGTGCGTGCTCGACGTCCTGATAGAACCGGTATCGAATGCAGCCCTCTTCCTTTTCGCTTTCGGTCATCATCGCGAGGGTAGCAGCCCGGGCCTGGTCGATATGGTCTGGGTTGATCTCGATGAATCCGCTGATGACGATCATGGTTTTCTCCTGCATGTCGGGTTTGCGCCAGACCATGACGGCGCGCCATTGATCTTGCAAGCGCGCTTGCGCTAAAGCGCGCGCAACGGGCGGGCGTGCCGGGCGATCACGCCCAGTCAATCGGCCCAGAGCATCACACAGGGAGAGCGAGCATGGCAGTCAAGGTCGGCATCAACGGGTTCGGGCGGATCGGGCGGAACGTCCTTCGGGCGATCATCGAAAGCGGGCGCACCGATATCGAGGTCGTGGCCATCAACGATCTGGGCCCGGTGGAGACCAATGCGCACCTGATGCGGTACGATTCCGTCCATGGCCGTTTCCCGGGCACCGTCACGGTTGACGGTGACAGCATCGATGTGGGCCGCGGCCCGATCAAGGTGACGGCCGAGCGCGATCCCAAAGCGCTGCCGTGGGGAGACATTGACATTGCATTGGAGTGCACCGGGATCTTTGCCGACAAGGAAAAGGCATCCATGCACCTGGAGAATGGCTCGAAGCGCGTGCTCGTCTCGGCCCCCGCCGGCGGTGCCGACAAGACCATCGTCTACGGGGTGAACGACGATACTTTGACCTCGGATGACCTGGTGGTTTCGAACGCGTCCTGCACCACCAACTGCCTGTCGCCGGTCGCCAAGGTTCTGAACGATGTGATCGGGATCGAAAGTGGGATCATGACGACGATCCACTCTTACACGGGCGACCAGCCGACGCTGGACACCATGCACAAGGACCTCTATCGAGCGCGTGCCGCCGCGATGAACATGATTCCGACCTCGACGGGTGCGGCGAAGGCGGTGGGTCTGGTACTGCCGGAACTCAACGGCAAGCTTGACGGTTTCGCGATCCGCGTCCCGACGGCGAATGTCTCGGTCGTTGACCTGAAATTCGTGGCCAAGCGCGAGACGTCGATTGACGAGATCAACAGCGCCATCCGTACGGCAGCCGATGGCCCCCTGAAAGGCGTGCTGGGCTATACGGACGAAAAGCTGGTCTCGATGGACTTCAACCACGACCCGCATTCCTCGGTCTTCCACACCGACCAGACAAAGGTGATCGGCGGCACCCATTGTTCGATTCTGACCTGGTACGACAATGAATGGGGTTTCTCGAACCGCATGTCGGATACCGCTGTGGCGATGGGCAACCTGATCTGAGCGAGCGACTTTCGATAACCTATGGCCAGCTTTCTCAGGCCATAGGGATCGTTACGGGCGTTTACGTTGTCGACCGGTTCATTTTCGGAGGACCGGTTCTCGCGTCGTTGGGAAAGCTGATGGACTTTATTGGCGATGTGGCCCGGCTGTTCAGCCGATAGGGCCAGTCCATGGCTCCTGACAGAGCGGTGTCAGGAGCCATTTTCTATTCTGGGCGAAAAGATGGGGTGACAAGATGGCCATCGGCTCAAAGCTGAACGAGACGTTTCGAAAATTCATTGAACGCCAGCAAATCTTTTTCGTTGCCACCGCCGCGGTGGATGGCCGGGTGAATGTCTCGCCCAAGGGCTTGGACAGCCTGCGCATTCTTTCAGACACACAGATCATCTGGTTGAACCTATCTGGCAGCGGAAACGAGACCGCCGCCCATGTCCGGGAACTGCCGCGCATGACGTTGATGTTCATGGCGATGCAGGACAATCCGCTGATCCTGCGCGTCTACGGAACGGCCCGCGTCGTTCACCCCGTTGATGCAGGTTGGGGGGATCTGGTCCCCAGCTTCCCGGAGATGGCCGGCTCTCGCCAGATCTTCGACATGTCGATCGATATGGTGCAGACGTCTTGCGGATCTGGCGTGCCTTTCTTCGAATATGGTGGGCAACGCGGCGAAGCCGAGCTTGTTCCCTTTTTCGACGACATGGGCGCAGACGGCGTGCAGGCGTACTGGCAACGCAAGAATAAGCTCAGTATAGACGGGAAGCCGACCGGCCTGTGATTCCTGCCTTGCTTCGGATTTTCCATGACCTTCAAGACCCTTGACGATTTTGACCTGAGCGGAAAACGCGTTCTGGTGCGGGTGGACATCAACGTGCCGATGGCCGATGGGCAGGTGACGGACGACACCCGAATGCGGGCGATCCTGCCGACCCTGCGCGAGATACTGCAGAAAGGCGGCCACCCGATCCTACTGGCGCATTTCGGACGCCCGAAAGGGGAGCCGAAACCAGAGCTTTCGTTGGAACCGCTGGCCGCGCCGTTGGCCGACCTGCTTGGCAGCCCCGTAACGTATTCACAGCGCCCGCGAGACCCGGAGCCGGTGGAGACCGTGCTGGTCGAGAACACCCGTTTCACCCCGATGGAGGAGGCGAACGATCCGCAGATGGCGCAGTTCCTTGCGTCCTGCGGGGACATCTTCGTCAACGACGCGTTCTCTGCCGCGCATCGGGCCCATGCATCGACCGAGGGGGTGGCCCGCCTGCTGCCGTCCTGCGCCGGACGCCTGATGCAATCGGAACTGGAGGCCTTGGAGATGGCGTTGTCGAACCCCGAACGCCCGGTGATCGCGGTTGTGGGCGGTGCCAAAGTGTCCACCAAGCTCGACCTTCTGGGCAACCTGATCGACAAGGTTGACCAGATCATCATCGGCGGCGGCATGGCCAACACGTTCCTTGCGGCGCAGGGCATCGGTGTGGGGAAGTCGCTGTGTGAGCACGATCTTGCCGAAACGGCGCGGGACATCATGGCCAAGGCCAATGCGGCGGGTTGCGAACTGGTTTTGCCTGCCGATGTCGTTGTGGCGCGTGAATTCAAGGCGGGGGCCGCCACCGAGACCGTAGCTGCCGATCAGTGCCCGGCTGACGCTATGATCCTGGATGCCGGGCCAGCCGCGATCGAGGACATCAAGAGCCGGTTCGCAAACGCAAAGACAGTTGTCTGGAATGGCCCCCTCGGCGCCTTCGAGATCGAGCCGTTCGATGCGGCCACCAATGCCGCCGCTGAAGCTGCTGCCAGCCTGACGGAGCAGGGAAAACTGTTGACCGTGGCAGGGGGCGGCGACACCGTTGCAGCGCTGAACGGGGCAGGGGCGGCCGAACGCTTCAGCTATGTCTCCACCGCGGGCGGCGCATTCCTGGAATGGCTGGAAGGCAAGACCCTGCCCGGTGTCGCAGCGCTGAGCGCCTGAAGGGAAACCGCGCGGGCGGTTTCTTTGCCTCGTACCGCTGCTGCCGGTCTAAGCCATACCGAACGCATGGTGGCGGGCCGGTTAGCGGGCGCAGCCTGAGCTGCGAAAATGAGATAACATATCCGGTCATCCGCACCGATTTCCCGCACAAACTGCAAGCAAAGCGTTACATTCGCCACATAATCACACCACGCGAATCATGTTAATGACGCGATACAATTCGACTTGGGAGTAGATGATGAGACTTCTTTCCACGGTGGCCGCAGCGGCCATCATTGCGGGTACGGCTGCGCCTGCATCTGCACAGACAACGGTTGACGCTGCGAGTTTTTACAATCTGTTTCAAAAGATCAGCGCGCACTATTCGATCCTTCTGGCGCGCAGCTTTGTCGATCTGACCTACGATCAACTGACGATCGAACCCGGCACGAACACGATGGTTCTGTCAGGCCTGAAGATTTACCCGATCCTTGACTGGGACCAGGAAGGCAATTGCGAGATAACGGTTGATCGCGCGGTGAGCGGTGAGCAGATCAGCTTCGAGACGCTGGGGACC
Organism: Pseudomonadota bacterium; assembly: GCA_039026295.1. Taxonomy (GTDB): domain Bacteria; phylum Pseudomonadota; class Alphaproteobacteria; order Rhodobacterales; family Rhodobacteraceae; genus Thermohalobaculum. The sequence goes on from JBCCMP010000085.1 coordinate 5,731, forward strand.
GCGGCCGAAATCTCGGGCATTTTTGTTCCTGCCGCCTGTCTTGACCCGCAGGTCGGCGGGATGCTGTCGGGCTTCGGCTATGAGGGGTTGAACTTTGATTCCGCGTCGCTGGAGATTGCCTACAATCTGCCGGAAAGCTCGGCGGACCTGTCGATCACCGCAGCGGTCGCTGATGCCGCCGATGTCTCGATTTCGGCGCAGTTCGACTATCTCTGGTTCAACCTTCCGCTGGATGGTTACGGCGACCCTCTGCCGGTTGCCCAGCTTGGTCAGGCAGAGGTCGTAATCGAGAACAAGGGCGTCTGGGAGCGGGTCGAGCCGATGGTTGCGGCCCAGATGGGCGATCTGAATGCGATCCCGCAGATGGCGCAGATGATGGTCGGCCAGGCCTTCACCGAGGGCGGAACCCGCCAGCCGACGGATGCAGAGAACGCCTTTGTCCAGAACCTTTCCGGCGAGCTTGCACGGTTCCTTGAAGAAAAGAACCGCATCGTCATCACGTCTGCACCGGACGGCGGTGTTTGGCTGGATGAAAGCGTTTTCGACAGCCCGCAGAACATGATCTCTGCGCTGGAGCCGTCAATCTCTGCCACGCCGGCGGCATATCGCAGTATCGTCCCGCCTGCGGCGATGGCAGCGGCCCTTGCCGACGGTGCCAACCCGGACGAAGCGGCCCGGCTGTCCATTGGTCGCGCCTTGCTGACCGGGGTCGGCGCGCCGCGTTCGCTGGAAGACGGCGGGCGGCTTCTTGAACCGCTTGCCCGTGCATGGAACGGCGAGGCAGCGGCGCTGCTGGCGGATGCCGCAGCCGATGTCGGCGAGGATGGATTTGCCTATGAAATGGCGCTGATTGCGCTTGCATCCGGCGACATGTCGGCGCTTGGCACTGCGGATGCACTGGAGAGCCGCATGACTCTCAGCCAGATCCTCGAATTGCAGGGCACCGTTGGTGATGCGTGGCCCGGCGAGGCTGAGTATCGGACAGGCTTCATGGAGGCTATCGCGGCCGGTGACGTCGGCAAACTTCGCAAAGACGCCAATGCGGCCTCGGTCGGCCGCGGGCTGCCGCGGTCCTATGAAGCGGCGTACACGCTGGCAACGCTCGCCGCCGCTGGCGGTGATCGCAGCGCTGCCAATCTTCGGGATCGTCTGGACCGGCGGTTTGCCGGGAATGGCGACTGGAATGAGTTGATCGGCGAGGCCGGTTCGATTGCGCTTCAGATCTGGACCGAAGGCGGCCTTGGCGACGCAATCTCCAGCCGGGCACAGTGAGCCTGCGGGGCGCTGCCCCGCGATCCTGCAGACCCGATGCACGTTCCATCCGGAGCGCGCATTTTTTTGTCGCAGCGGGGTTGGATGGCGCACGCGCGACTCGTCTTGACCGCTCTGGTGAGGCTCGGGTAACCCCCTGCCAATCGCAGTGCCCATACCGACGGAGCCCCCCATGAAAGCCAGCCGCATCGTTCAGAAGATCCTCGCCAATTACGAGGGCGACACCCCAGGCGTTAAGGGCAATCTCTGCCGGATGCTGATGAACGGCAAGCTGGGCGGCACCGGCAAGATGATCATCCTGCCGGTTGATCAGGGCTTCGAACACGGACCGGCACGGTCGTTCGCGCCAAATCCCGCGGCCGATGACCCGCACTACCATTATCAGCTTGCGATCGATGCGGGACTGAACGCCTATGCCGCTCCGCTGGGGATGCTGGAGGCAGGCGCCGATACCTTTGCCGGGCAGATCCCGACGATCCTGAAGGCGAACTCTGCGAACTCGCTGATGTCGTCGGGCGCGGGCAAGAACCAGGCTGTCACGGCGTCGGTCGACGACGCGCTGCGCCTTGGCTGCTCTGCCATCGGGTTCACGATCTACCCTGGCTCGGACATGGCTCTGGACATGTTCGAGGAAATCTCGGCCATGCGCGAGGAGGCGGCTGCCAAGGGTGTGGCGACTGTGATCTGGTCCTATCCCCGCGGAGAGGCGATATCAAAGGAGGGCGAGACCGCCATTGACATCGCCGCGTATGCGGCCCAGATCGCAGCTCTGCTGGGTGCACATATCATCAAGATCAAACTCTCAACCGACCACCTGGAGCTGAAGGAAGCGAAGAAGGTCTACGAGGCAGAGAAAATCGATGTCTCGACCCAGACCGCACGTGTTGCTGACTGCATGAAATCCTCTTTCAATGGCCGCCGCATCGTTGTGTTTTCAGGTGGAGCCAAGAAGGGGGAAAGCTCGGTCTATGATGATGCGCGCGCCATCCGCGATGGCGGAGGAAACGGGTCGATCATCGGCCGGAACACCTTCCAACGCCCCCGCGCCGAAGCGATCGACATGCTGAACAAGCTGATCGACATCTACAAAGGTAAAGCCTAGTTTAGGGGCGTTAGGTTTCGAAGGGAGCGCGCCTGATCGCGGAATCCGCCGTTCCCGGAGATCTGGCAGACGGGTTAAAAAGCCTGTCGATATCAGCACGCGCCGCATCGCAGTGAAAGTTCAGTGATACACGGTGCGTTCGGGGCCGGATCGCATTATGCTGGAGCGAGTCGTCCTGCTGCCGGATATCCCGATGACGCCCAAAGATCTTGTTGCCCGCCTTAATCTGCAACCTCATCCGGAAGGCGGCTGGTACGCAGAGACTTGGCGCCAGGATGTGCCTGACGGCGAGCGTGCGTCCGGGACTGCGATCTATTACCTTCTGGAAGCGGGCGATTTCAGCCATTGGCACAAAGTCGACGCAACCGAGATCTGGCACTGGTATGCGGGCGCACCCCTGTCGTTGACAATTTCGCCAGACGGGCATGATGCCGAGGCAATGGTTCTGGGGCCGGAGATCATGGCCGGACAACGGCCTCAGCGCATCGTCCCGGCTGGCTATTGGCAGACTGCAACCAGCCTTGGTGCCTTTACCCTGGTGGGTTGTACCGTCAGCCCAGGCTTCGAATTTGCGCATTTCGAGATGGCTGCGCCGGACTGGCGCCCCGTGCCCCGCGCGCCGACCGGGTGATCCGGGCGCTGGCCACGCCTATGCACGCGTGTTAGAGCGCAGCGGGAAGGCGCACAGCCCGAAAAAAAAATATCCAGGACGCAAGCCCGGGAAGACGACTAAGACGGGGGGCCAGCATGTTTCAGAACACCCAAACTTGCGAGATCGGCTACTGCCTTGCTGACCCGTCGGCTGGTTTCGCCTTCCAGCCACCACGCACGGTATTTTCGGAACGCGAGAAGCCGCTTGGCCTGCGGTCCGTTCAGAACTGCCCGGCTGTAAATGCGCTGGAACGTCAGATTGTTGAAATGCCGTCCCCCTTTGGCATCCGCGTAACGATGGCCGAGGAAGCCGGCAAACCTTCCCTGAACATCAATCCCACGGGCACTTTTGTTCAACCCGAAGTAATAAATGACATCCTCTCCATGGATCCGCCAGATCGGTGGCGTCATCCCAAGAAGCCGATCATCCGGATAAAGCTGCCGTTCTTTTTTGTAACTGATGTGCCGTGCGTCGTGTCTCACGTTCCGCCGTTTCTGGCAGCGGAAATGCGCCGATGGCCCGGCACAATGATCGGATCACGGTACCCCCTGACCTATTGGCCTCAGGACCTGGCGTTCGCGATGGAGTGGGATCGCCCGAACCAGGAACTGGCGCTGAGGCAAGGCGAGCCGCTTTGCTATTTTCTGTTCGAATTCAATCGGCCAGAGATGCGCCCAGGTCTGGTTGAAGCCGCTCTGACGCCGGAATTGGAGGAATACCGGGCCGGAATGGAAGCGATAGATCACCTGACCTCTGAACTGGCAGAGGTTGTGGACATGGCAAAATCGCGCCGCCCGGCACGCCTGATGGTGCCATTGGCGGAGGCAGAGGGGTAAGCGTGCCCGCCTGCGAGCATCTCGTCGACGTCGGCTGGCGCAATTGCAGCGCGCAGGCGTCGCTGGCTTTCTTCCCGCCTGAGCCCTTGACCGGACGGGCCGCAGAAGACGCCGCACCAATGGCAGCGGCCCTTGGTGCCCGGATCCTTCAGGTACGCTGTCCCTTCAACCTGCGTCTTCGCCGCTCTCCCCCTAATGTTCGTCCAGCCGGGTTCAAAAGGATTCCGGAGGAGGACGGGCTGAGCCAGGTTGGCATGAAGGGCCTCGTGACGCCAATCGCGCAAAACGCACAGCGCAATCCCGCCATTCCCGCCATGCAGATATCCCTGAACATGATGCTGGTGACGGAAGAAGAGTGTGCACTGAACCTCACCTCGCCCTTTTTCGCCCCCAACTTCAGGGATTGGCCCGGAACCCTGGTTTCGGGGCGGTTTCCGCTGCGGTCGTGGCCGCGGCCATTGAATGCCGTGCTGGAATGGCAGGATCAGGACGATTGGGTGCTGCGGCGAGGGGATCCGATCGCTTACCTGTGGCTGCATTTCGATGATCCGGACAAGGTGCCCAATCTGGTGGAAGCCAGTCTGACGCCAGCCCTGAGACGCCACTTTGCGGCGGTCGACAACGTCTCGACGTTCGGTCGCAATGTCGGGCCGATGTTCGCGCAGGCTGCTGAACGCCGACCAGAACGTCTGCTGGTGCCCAAGGTGCTGGGCTGTCCCGAGTTTAGCGATTGAACGGTGCAGAGAGTATTGATGACCGAGCAGCCACGCCTCTATCTGGAAACGCCGGACACTTTTGACCCGGCCTCGTTTTCGCTCACGCTTGCAGAAGTCCTTTCCAAGGTGCCTGTGGCCTGCCTTCGTCTTTCGCTCGGGCTTCAAGCGGATGAAGCGGCATGGACGCAGGCAGCCAATCACCTAATTGCTGTCTGTCATGATTATGAGGTTGCCGTCGTCATCACTGATCACTTCCGCATGGTGGAGCCGCTGGGTTTGGACGGCGTGCATCTTGCCGCATCGAAAGCGTCGCTGCGCGACGTCCGCGCTGCCCTGGGCAGTGATCGCATCGTCGGGGCCTTTGCTGGAAGATCGCGGCATCAGGGGATGGTTCTGGCCGAAGCAGGGGCTGATTATGTCGCGTTCGGCCCGGTTGGCGCGACGGGTGCGCTTGGCGATGATGGACGGGCATCGGACGATCTTTTCGCCTGGTGGGCCGAAATGATTGAAACCCCGTCCGTCGCAGAAGGCGCACTAAGTTTGGCGGACGCCGAGCGCTTGAGCACGATTGCAGACTTTGCAGTGCCCGATCCAAGGCTTTGGGGCAGCGCGGAGGAGACGATCAGAGTTCTTTCTGCCTTCTCAGCAACGCTGCCGGATCTGGACGATTAGGCAGTAAAAAGCTGGCTGCCCGCATCACCGGGCGCGCCAACCCGAGTACGCGCGCGCTCTTGCGATCACCGCAGATCCGTCGATCGCCACGCGGAACAATTTCGCCATCAGAGCAAATTTCTTGCTGTCGCGGCCACGGTCTCTGCCGTTATGCCGAAATGCGCATAGAGCTGTTTATAGGGCGCTGATGCCCCAAAACCTGACATCCCGACAAAGGCCGCCTTCTTCTCTGACCCGCGCTCGCCCATCAAGATGCTGTCCCATCCCAGACGAACGGCAGCCTCGACGCCTACGCGGACAGGTCCGGCAGGCAGCACCCGCTTGCGGTATTTTTCATCCTGCGTGGCGAACAGTTCGAAACAGGGCATCGATACAACTCTCGTGCCGATCCCATCTGCCTGCAGTTTGTCCCGGGCAGCCATGGCGATCTCGACCTCCGAGCCCGTTGCGATCAGAATCGCCCGGCGGCGCCCTTCGGCTTCGGCAAGGATGTATCCGCCCATGGCGACCTGATTCTTCGAGACATGTTTTGTCCGAACCGTTGGGAGGTTCTGACGCGTCAGCGCAAGCACCGAAGGCCCTTCAGAGCTGAGCGCCATTTCCCAAGCCTCGGCCGTCTCGACCGCATCAGCAGGCCGGATCACCTTCAGGTTCGGCGTTGCGCGCAACATGGCCAGATGCTCGACCGGCTGGTGGGTCGGTCCGTCTTCACCGAGCCCGATTGAGTCGTGGGTCATAACGTATACGACCCGTTGGTTCATCAGCGACGACAGTCGCATCGCGCCGCGAGCGTAGTCGGTGAAACACATGAAGGTGCCTCCATAAGGCACTACGCCCCCGTGCAAGGCCATGCCGTTCATCGCGGCGGCCATCCCGTGTTCGCGGATGCCATAGTGGATATGACGACCCTTGCGGTCGCCGGGCGCGAAGACGCCGAGGTCCGCGGTCTTCGTGTTGTTCGACCCCGTCAGGTCGGCGGATCCGCCGATTGTCTCCGGCAGGACCGTGTTGATCACCTCCAGTGCCTTCTGGGATGCAGATCGGGTTGCCATGGATGGCGCGGTCTCGGACAGGGTCTTTTTGTGTGCGCGCAGTCGAGCGGTCAGGCGGGTCGGAACCTCGCCCGCCGTGACCCGGGCAAACTCTTTCTGTTTCGACTCAGACAGGGCCGCGAGGCGGCTTTCCCATTCAGTCCGGGCTGCTTCTCCGGCGGAACCGACCGCTTCCCAGGCCTTCTTGACCGTCGCCGGTATGTCGAACGGCCCGTGATCCCAGCCGAAGGTCTTGCGGGCATCGGCGATGAGCTGGTCATCGGTCAGCGCGCCGTGTGCCTTTGCCGTTCCTTCGGCCGAAGACCCGATCCCGATGCGGGTCCTGCACGCGACCATGGCCGGTGCTTTTGATGCCGCAGCCTTGGCCAGAACCGCTTCTATCTCGGCAGTGTTATGGCCGTCGCACTCGAACACATCCCATCCGGCGGCAGCAAAGCGCGCTTTCTGATCCGTGCGGTCGGACATCGAAACCGGGCCGTCGATGGTGATCCCGTTATCGTCCCAAAGCACGATCAGGTTTGACAGCTGCTGCATTCCGGCCAGGCCGATTGCCTCGTGGCTGACGCCCTCCATCAGGCAACCGTCGCCGGCAATCACCCAGGTCTTATGATCGCAGATCTTCTTGCCGAACCGGGCGCGCAGATGCTCCTCGGCGATTGCCATCCCGACCGCGGTCGCGAGACCCTGGCCGAGTGGACCGGTCGTTGTCTCGATCCCGGGCGCATGCCCTGCTTCCGGGTGGCCTGCCGTTGCAGCACCCAACTGGCGAAAGTTCTTGACCTGCTCAAGGGTCATGCCTGTCGTGCCGGTCAGGTACAAAAGGCCATAGAGCAGCATTGACCCGTGACCTGCAGACAGGACGAACCGATCCCGGTCGGGCCAGTCCGGCGCTGACGCATCAAATCGAAGGAACTTGTCAAACAGGACCGTGGCGACATCGGCCATGCCCATCGGCATCCCGGAATGCCCTGAGTTCGCGGCCTTCACGCCGTCCAGCGCAAGAATGCGCAGGGCATTTGCCATTTCGAACCGGCGCGGATCGGACGCCTTCATTGCTGCAATGTCCACGTGTCTGGCCCTCGTATGTTCGCTTGTGCAGGGCGCCCCACATCTGTGCCGTGCGCAAGATTCGCCCGCCTGAATTTGCCGGGACCATGGGCACGCGCGGACACCGGGTCAAGCCTTCGAAGGGGCTGAAACCGCACTGGATCGACCTGTAATTGCGTTTCGCGCCCCGTCCGCTAGGATTTCCAGATAATAAAATCGGACGCGGTCGATTCGAAGATAACGGATGCAGGCTTCAAAGTTCTGCGCACATCAGGAGAGCAGGATCCATGAGCAAGATCGACAGTGCCCTCGGGCGCCTGGATGGTGCACTTTCACGACTGGAAGCAGCGTTTGATGCAATTCCTTCAGTTGATCCGGCACCTGTGGAAGAAACCGAAGCAAAGCAGGCCGAACACGCCCGTCTTGAAGAGGAAGTGCAGGCCTTGCGTGCCCGGGCGGAGGACGATGCGAGACTTCGTGCTGAAGCCGCGTCGGCCGTTCGCGCGGCGCTGAGCGATTTGCGCGGGGCAGTGACACGACAGATCGAAAAAGGCACCCCTGATAAAGGAGCCACTGCAAATGCCTGAAGTCACAGTTGAAGTTGCGGGACGCAGTTACCGGGTCGGGTGCGGAGAGGGCGAGGAAGCGCATCTCGCGAGGTTGGCGCAGCTCGTCGACACCGAAGCATCCGCGTTGTCAAAACAGATCGGTCAGGTCAGCGAAGGCCGTCTGATGTTGATGACCGCCCTGATGGTTGCCGACAAGTTGTCCGATGCACAAAGCGCACTGGGGGCCGCAGAACGCCGCGCGGTCAATGCAGAGAAGATGGCCGAAAGCCGGTCTGCCCCGTCTGATCTCTTCAATCCGGAGAGGGAAGAGGAAATAGCCCGCAATCTCGACGCGCTTGCGGACAGGATCGATGCGCTGGCCGGACGAATGGAAGGGACGGCCTGACCCGTTCGCTTCTGATCATGCGGTTTTAAGTTTGTCCGCCATGTCCGGGTGGACATCGTCCATGAACCAGTTCGCAAAGATCTTGCCGGTCCAGCTGTCGCGCACATAGTCGAACCGGCCTTTGGTCATCCAGCAGATGCCGAAGAAAAACAGGATCACCCATTCCATCCAGAACATTAGATTATAGCCGATCCATACTTCCTGAGAGATCAGCTTGGCACTGTTCAGCACGATCACGATCAGCGCACAGAACATGAAGATACCGCAGGTGTAGTAGAGCCGGTTGCGCGCTTTCTTGCCGGGCAGCAGATCGCCGTC
>JBCCMP010000086.1:0-14140 GCA_039026295.1 Pseudomonadota bacterium
CGCCTCGAGCGGTGTGACGGTGGTTGACGATGGCACGATCCCGGATCGCCGCGGGTCTTTGACCATCGATGACGAGGGCACGCCGACGAACAGGACCACGCTGATCGAAGACGGAATCCTGGTCATCGATGGTCAAAGACCCGCGGCGATCCGGGATCGTGCCATCGTCAACCACCGTCACACCGCTCGAGGCGATCCGCTTGCCCATCAGTTCCGTGAAGGCGCTGGTTCCCTTGCGATTGAAATCGCCTTCCAGCCCGTGCCCGATCGCCTCGTGCAGCAGTATACCGGGCCAGCCGGAACCCAGCGCGACCTCCATGACACCGGCCGGGGCGTCCTCGGCGTCCAGATTGACCAGCGCGACCCGAAGGGCCTCTGCTGCCATCTCCTGCCAGCGTTCCGGTGCGATCAGCACATCCAGCGCATGACGACCGCCAGCGCCCGCCGTCCCCGTTTCGCGTCGTCCGTCCTTTTCGACGATCACCGATATGTTCATCCGCGTCAGCGGCCGGTGATCGGTCAGGCGCCCCCCCTCGGGGCGGAGGATCTCAACCTCCTGCACATTGGCGCTCAACGTGGCGCTGACCTGAACCACCCGCGGATCACGGCTTCGCAGCCAGTCGTCGATCTCCCGAAGAACCGCGATCTTCATGGCAACCGGATCGGCCACAACCGGATCAAGCGCGTCATAGAGCGTTCTGTTGGTTCCGGGGGGCGGTGCCGCCAGAACGCCCCCGCCATCGCGCGCCGCCATGCGCGCCGTCTCTGCGGCACGGCGCAACGCGGCTTCGCTAAGCTCCGAGGCATGCGCATAGCCCGCCGCGCCGCCCAGAACGGTCCTCAAACCGAAGCCCTGGGACGAATCATACGAAGCAGTCCTCAGCCGTCCGTCATCGAAGCTCAGAACCTCTGCCCGGCGTCTCTCCAGAAACAGCTCCCCATCGTCCGCACCGGCCACGGCATCGCGCAGCACGGACAGGGCAGCTTCCTCATCCAGATGCGTCTCAAAGGGCCGAAAAGGGCTGTTTTCGGGCGGCATGGCGGTCATTGGGACACTCCTTAACACGCGGTTATCGGGGGCAGGGCGGCGACATGCCGCAAAGCCATTCCTTGCGTGTCCTTTACGACTGTGGTGATAGACAAGGGTACCCATAGACTGTCAATGGGCGTGGGCGAAAACAGCCCGCCGCCATGGCGAAAGAGGCAAAGATGATCCGATATCTCTCAGGGATGATGGCGTTGTTAGTGACCTTGGCAAGTCAGGGTCTGGCAAGCGCCGCTGACGGCGCTGGCAAACCCATTGACGCGGGTCATCATTTCCAGCGGGCCGTCACCCCGGTGATGCGGGATGTCGTCTGGCTCGATAGCTTCCTGCACCTGATGATGGCAGGCGTCGTGCTCTTCGTGATGGTCTTGATGGCCATCTGCATCTTCAAATTCAGCCGCAAGAACAATCCTAACCCGGCAACCTTTACGCACAACACGACGATCGAGATCATATGGACCGCTGCACCGGTCCTGATCCTGATCGTCATCGCCGTTCCGTCGCTGAAACTTCTGTTCCTGCAACTCGACGTGCCAGAGCCGGATCTGACGATCAAGGCGATCGGCAACCAATGGTACTGGAGCTACGAGTACCCGGACGAAAACCTCGAGTTCGACGCCATTATGATCGGCGGCGGCGAACCCGGTCTGACCGAGAGCGTAAAGACCGAGCTAGCGGAATACGGATATCAGGAAGACGAGTTTCTGATGGCCACCGACGAGCGCGTGATCGTGCCGGTAAATGCGGTGGTGCACGTCCTTGTCACGGCATCCGACGTGATCCACGCCTGGACGATCCCGTCCTTCGGATCGAAGATCGACGCGATGCCGGGCCGGATCAACGAAACGTGGTTCCAGGCCGAGGAAATCGGGACCTATTTCGGCCAGTGTTCGGAACTCTGCGGCAAGGACCACAGCTACATGCCGATCGTAGTCGAGGTGGTCAGTCAGGAAGACTATGACACGTGGGTGCTGGAGATGGCCTCGCGGGACGATGACCCGAAGACACAGGTCGCTCAGATCGCCGAATAACGCGCGCAACCGGTACCCAGGGAAGACCCAGGCATGACAGACGTCACCGCGCACATACCGGCAACGGCTGGACCCGGCGAGGCCGGGTTCGGGGATTATGTGCAACTTATGAAACCGCGTGTAATGACCCTGGTGGTCTTCACCGCGCTGGCCGGAATGATCGCGGCGCCCGACGGGGCGCACCCGGTGGTCGCGCTCGCATCGCTGATCTGCATCGCTGTGGGTGCAGGTGCCTCGGGCGCCCTGAACATGTGGTACGACGCCGACATTGATGCCCGCATGGCGCGCACCAAAGGGCGGCCCGTCCCGTCCGGCAGGGTCGAAGCGGGCGAGGCTCTGGCCATCGGCCTCGGGCTCTCGTTGCTGTCGATCCTGATGCTGGCCATCTTCGCAAACCTTCTGGCAGCAGGTCTTCTCGCCTTCACGATCTTCTTTTACGCGGTGATCTACACGATGTGGTTGAAGCGCTCGACGCCGCAGAACATCGTCATCGGCGGTGCGGCAGGCGCGTTCCCGCCGATGGTCGGCTGGGCCGCGATGACCGGCGATGTCACCGTCACGTCCACGCTCTTCTTCCTGGTGATCTTCCTCTGGACGCCGCCTCATTTCTGGGCGCTGGCGCTCTTTCGCAACGCCGACTACCAGAATGTCGGCGTCCCCATGATGCCGGTCGTTGCCGGTGAACGATCGACCCGGCGGCAGATCTTCTGGTATGCGCTGATCCTTCTGCCGGTTGCGATCCTTCCGGCTTTCACCAGCGCTGGCGGCCCGATCTATCTGCTGATTGCGACGGTCGCGTCGGTGAAGTTTTTGCTGGAATCCTGGCAGGTCGGGCGCCGCACGGCAGCGGATGCAGAGAGCGACGACTTCCGGGCAGAGAAAAAGCTGTTCGGCACATCGATCGTCTATCTCTTCGCCGTCTTTGGCGGTCTGATCCTTGATGCCCTGCTGTTTGCGCTGATCGGCCCGATGGGCTGGCCGGTTTGGATGTAGCGATGGCAGAGTTCGAGAAGCAGCACGAAATCTACACGCGGCGCAGGGGCCGCAATTACGGCGTACTGGCCGTGCTCGGCGGGTTCGCACTGCTGCTTTTTGCCGTTACGATCGTCAAGCTGGGCGACCAGGCGGCGAATCCGACCGCCGGTGCCAGCTGGGGTGACACGCTGATGGAATGGATGCTCGAATGACGCAGCCAAGATCCAACACACGCACGGTTCTCAGCCTCATGGCCGTCGGCGCAGGCATGGCAGGGCTCGCTTGGGCCTCGGTGCCGCTCTACGATCTCTTCTGCCGCGTCACGGGCTATGGCGGGACGACGCAACAGGTCACGCAGGCCGCTCCGGAGGTGCTGGACCGGACGGTGACCGTTCGCTTCGACGCCTCGGTCGGTGCCGACATGCCTTGGAGCTTCCGCCCGACCCAGACGACGATGAAGATCAGGATCGGCGAGACGGGGCTGGCATTTTACGAAGCGCACAACCCGACAGACCGCCCGGTCTCCGGCACAGCCAGCTTCAACGTCACACCGCTCTCGATGGGCGGATACTTTGCGAAGATCGACTGCTTCTGCTTCGTCGAACAGACCTTGCAGCCGGGCGAAACCGTACAGATGCCGGTGACCTTCTTCATCGATCCGGAAATGGTCGATGACGCGCAAACCGCCAGGGTGCACACCATCACTCTTGGCTATACCTTCTTCGAGATAGAACCCGAGCCGAGCGCGGACGCGCGGCCTGCCAAGACCGTCGAGGGCGGTTGAGACTGGAGGATCCGATGGCCCACGAAAAGAACCACGATTTTCACATCATCGATCCAAGCCCGTGGCCGATGCTGGGTTCGATGGGCGCGCTCGTGATGCTGATCGGCCTCGTGCTGCTGATCTCGCCCAACGCCGGGTCCATGCAGCAACCGTTCGTCTTCCTCGTCGGCCTCGCAGTCGTGCTCTACGTGATGTTCGCATGGTGGCGCGACGTCCGGAACGAGGGGAACGGGATCGACCACACTCCGGTCGTCCGCATCGGACTACGCATGGGCTTCATCATGTTCGTCATGTCCGAGGTGATGTTCTTCTCGGCATGGTTTTGGGCCTTCTTCAAGTTCGCGCTGTTCCCGATGGTCGACTACGAGATGTCGCCAGAGGAACTGCAGGCCGCCGGCATCGCGGTGGAGGCGCTGACCACCACGACCTCAAACGGTCCACTCGGCATTCCTCTGCAGGACCGGGTCACGACTTTTGATCCCTGGGATCTGCCTTTGATCAACACTCTGATCCTGCTGCTGTCGGGCTGCACCGTGACCTGGGCGCACCACGAGCTGATCGAGGGCGGTCAGGGCGAAAAGCGTCAGAACCTGATCATGGGACTGCTGCTGACCTGTCTTCTGGGCGGCATTTTCACGGCCTTCCAGGCCTACGAATACACCCATGCGACGTTCGCCTTCGACGGCAACGTCTACGGTGCGGTCTTCTTCATGGCCACGGGCTTCCACGGCTTCCACGTGATCGTCGGGACGATTTTCCTGTTCGTCTGCCTGCTGCGCTCCCGCGCCGGCGATTTCACGGCCGAACGCCACATCGGCTTCGAGGCGGCCGCCTGGTACTGGCACTTCGTCGACGTGGTCTGGCTGTTCCTGTTCGCGGCCGTCTACATCTGGGCGCAGTAACGGGCAGCCCGGGCCGGAGACCTGCCGCCGCCCCCATCTAAGGCCCGGGGACGGCGGTCTGTGTTTCAGGAGACGTCATGAGCCGCGCGCGCAAAACCCCGATCGCCCCCATCATCATCGGTGTTGTCGGATGCGCCATTCTCATAGCTCTCGGCACATGGCAGGTGCAGCGCCTCGCCTGGAAAAAGGGCGTGATCGCGGGGATCGAGGAACGCCTTGCTGCCGACCCCGTCGCGGTCCCGGATGCCGTCTCGGAAGCAGAACACCATCGCCTCCGCGTCACGGCTCAAGGGCGGATGGGCAAGCGCGAGCTGCATGTCCTCACATCGATCAAACGCATAGGTCCCGGCTTTCGCGTCGTCGTCCCGATGGAGCTTGGCGACGACGCCGAAGGAACCGGGCGATGGATCATGGTGGATCTCGGTTTCGTGCCCGAGAGGCTGAAAAAACCGATGACCCGCACGGATTCCGTCCGCTGGCGCAAGCGGCTCTACCATGACCGGGTGACGGGCCTGCTCTACTGGCCCGAGGATGTCGACAGTTTCACACCCGACCCGGACATCGACGGCAACCTCTGGTTCGCGCGCGATATCGGGCGGATGGCCGAAGTTCTGGAAACCGACCCAGTGCTGCTGATTGCCGAAGCGCACCCGGACAGCGCAGAGGGCGCAAAATGGCCCCTCCCACGACCGCCCGGGGTCGACGTACCCAACCGCCACCTGGAATACGCGCTGACCTGGTACGGTCTGGGCCTGGTCTGGGCGGTCATGTCCATCGTCTGGTTTCGCGGCGAGTGGAGGAAGGCCCGCGCCGCGACCTGACGCTCACCCGCCTCGCGCCTGTCAAAGCACGAAGTTGAACCCTGCTTCGAATTCTCCGTCCGCTCTCGCGACCGGGTCGATCGACACAGCCGCCTGACAGGACGGGCCAAGCGACGCATAATGCCAATCGCCGTCATTCGATGGCTCGCCCAGCAGAAAAAGCTGGGTCTCCAGCACCCGGCCCCCCTTGCGGGACAGTCTCGCATTGATCAGTGGCGGGCGGGTGCCGTCAGAAACAGGGCGGATCGTCCTGAACCGATAATGTCCCCATTCGTCACTGCTCTGTGCGCCATATCCGGCGAAACCGTCTGTAGCGCCTGTCCCGTCCCCCGATGGGTCCTCCGACGTATGCTGCCCCGGCCCGCCGGGTCCCACCTGCGACAGCTCGATCTGCACGCCAGGCACCGGCCGCCCGTCAAAATCCAGAATCTGCCCGAAAAGATGCATGATTGTGCCGCCTGCGGTGCGCAGTGCGGCTTCGTCCGCGATCATGTTCCATCCCGCGTCATCGCCAGCGTGACCTGCCCTTCGCGCCTCGGCACCCCGGCGAACAAGGTGACCGGGGGTTGCGAAGGTGCCCGAAGCACCTGTCGAAAACAGGGATGACTGCAGACCGCCGATGGCAAGCGCCGCGCGGTGTGACAAGGCTGAGAACATAACCCGCTCCTTCCAGCTTCCACATGGGACGCCGCACCCCGCAAAGGTACCAACACTTCGTAAACAGGCCGTGAGTGACGCGTTAACAACCGGCACCGACAGGAAATGTCGAATTTTGGCTCTCGCGGGTCGCAGGCTTCAGGGGCCATCGGCGGGACGCGCGCTAGGACTCGGCCCATGTTGGACCCGGCCCCGGAGACTTCCCGGCGCCAGAGGAGGCAGACGCCATGAAAACCCATGCAAGAGCCGTCGTTGTCGGCGGCGGCGCCGTTGGAACCGGGATCGCCTATCACCTGGCCAAGGCCGGGTGGGACACTATGCTGCTGGAGCGGGACGAGCTCACATCGGGGTCAACCTGGCACGCGGCAGGCCTCTTGCCGCTCTTCAACATGTCCTACGCGACAAGCCACATCCATGATTACAGCGTGAAATTCTACAAGAAGCTGGAAGAAGAAACCGGCCTGAACGCGGGTTTCTCGGTCGTTGGCAATCTGCGCATGGCGCAGACCCAGGACCGCATGGACGAGTATATGCTCTATGCCTCCACGGCCGAGACGGTCGGCATCGAGATGGAATGGCTGACACCCGATCAGATCAAGTCGCGCTGGCCGCTGGTCCGTACAGAAGACCTGAAGGGAGCAATCTACCATCCCACCGACGGCTACATCAATCCGGCCGATGTCACGCAGGCCATGGCAAAGGGCGCGCGGCAGCACGGCGCAGAGATTGTCCGAAAGGCGCAGGTCGACAGCTATGAGTGGACCGGCGACGAATGGATCGTCCGCGGCTCGATCATGGCCGAACGCGGCGGGAATCTTATTCAGTCCGAGGAAAAATTCGAGATCCGGGCAGAACACGTGGTGACGGCCACCGGCAACCATGCTCAGCGCACCGCCGATCTTCTGGGCATCTCCATGCCTGCCATCCCGGTCGAGCACCAGTACATCGTCACCGAACCCGACCCCGCGCTGGTCGAATGGCGCAAGGAAAACGGGGAACACCCGGTTCTGCGCGACGCCGATGCCAAATGGTATGTCCGCGAAGAACGGGGCGGATGGATTCTGGGGCCGTACGAGCGGAACGCACCAGCGCGCTTTATCCACGGCGTCCCCGACAGCTTCCGTGCCGATCTCTTCGAGCTCGATCTCGAGCGGATCGAGGAAGAGTACATGTCGATGATCCACCGCATTCCGTCTTCGGAAACCGCTGGGCTGAAGGACGACTACAATGGGCCGATCTGCTACACGCCCGACGGCAATCCCCTTGTCGGCCCGGCCCCCGGTCTGCGCAATATGTGGCTGGCCGAAGGCTTCAGTTTCGGCATCACCGCGGCGGGTGGCACCGGCTACTACATGGCCCAGCTGATGACCGAGGGAGAGGCCGAGATTGACATGTGGTCCCTCGACCCCCGCCGCTACGGCGCCTGGGCGAACCGCGAATACGCAGCGCGCAAGAACGAAGAATGCTACGAGCACGTCTACATCCTTCACCACCCGGACGAAGAGCGCGGGGCCTGTCGGCCGCTGAAGACCGCACCCTGCTATGACCGGGTCAAGGCGCGCGGTGCACAATTTGGCCAGGTAAACGGTTGGGAGCGGCCGAATTACTACGGCCCGGCCGATGCGCCCGCCACATTCGATCACGACGCGCGCTCGTTTCGCCGCGGCGGCTGGTGGCAGTACGCGATCGATGAAGCCAAAGCCATTCGTACCGGCGTGGGCCTCGTTGATGCGACCGCATTCACCAAGCATGTCCTGCAAGGCCCCGGCGCGACCGCGTTCCTCGACTGGCTGACCTGCAACAAACTGCCCCGCATCGGCCGGACCAATCTGACATACGCGCTGACCGACGCCGGGACCGTCCGGACGGAGCTGACGATCATCAGGCAGGGCGAGGACAAGTACTACCTTGTCACCGCAGGAGCGGCTGAAGCCTATGATTCCGACTACCTGCAGAAAATGGTCATGGACAAGCAGTCTGAATTCGGCTCGATGATGCTGGTGAACGTGACAGGACAGACGGGTGTTTTCGCCATCGCAGGTCCGAAATCACGCGATGTATTGAAGGGCCTCGTGGTCGACCTGGAACCCGAGACCGCGCTTTCGAACAAGCGTTTCCCATGGCTGTCGGCACGGCAGCTGGATCTGAAAATGTGCCGCACGATGGCAATTCGCGTCGCCTATACGGGCGAGCTTGGCTGGGAACTCCACCACCCGATGGAGATGCAGAACTACCTTTTCGATCAACTGATGGCGGCGGGCGAGCCGCACGGCCTGAAACTGGTCGGAGCGCGCGCCCAGAACTGGCTCCGCCAGGAAAAATCCTATCGCGCATTCGGGTCGGACCTCGGACGGGACGCAACCCCGCTGGAAAGCGGGCTTGACCGGTTCGTGGACCTGTCAAAGGACTTTAAGGGTAAGGCCGCGATGGAAGAGACAGGCATCCGTGCAAAGTGCGTCACCGTGCTGATCGATGGCCCGACCGATGCCGATCCATGGGGCCGCGAGGCGCTGGTTCAGGATGGCCGGAAGATCGGTCGCCTGACATCCGGCGGTCACTCCGTCCATTTCGGCAAGCAGATCGGGATCGGCTATGTCGAGCCGGATCTGGCCGTGCCGGGAACGCTGGTGCAGGTGCGGGTGCAGCGCGAACTGTGGGACGCCGAAATCGTGGCCGAAAGCCCCTATGATCCGAAGAACGAGACCATCCGCATTGACGGCTGATGCCGGCCTCTCGCTGCGCTGACATGGTGCCGACGGCTCAACTGCGATAACGGTCCCCGAAGAAGGGCCAAGAGCGGACCGGTCGAGGGGGTTAGGCAATGAAGGTGATCGAGGGGATCGCGGCGAACGCTCCGGTCTGGGTCTGGCCGTTGCTGGCTATGCTGGTCCTGCTTGGCCTGCGCGCAACCCGGACCCGGCGCGTGCCGCTCCTGCTGATCTACATGATGCCGCTTCTGATGCTGATCTCGATCGACCGGGTCGCGGCACTGGTACAGACATATCCGGGCTTGGCGGGATACGTGTCCGGCCTGTCGATCGGGGCGCTGATCGGCCTGCGTTGCCAGCGCCGCTGGCTGATCCAAAAGTCCGGCCGACACGCCACGCTGCGCGGCGAGTGGGGCACCCTGATCGGGATGATGGTTATCTTCTGGGCGAACTTCGCCGAAGGGGTCCTGAAGGCAGTCCGGCCCGACATTCTCCAGTCACCGTCGTTCACCCCGCTTTTCGCGGCCATTATCGCGGCTGCCGGCGGCTTCTTTCTGGGGCGGATGATCCTGACGATCATGACCCCGGACACCTCGGCCGAGGCTGAAACTGCCGATTAGAGGGATTGTCGAGATTCCCTCGAAATCTCCATTAGCGGGAAGTTAAGGGAAAGTTCCCGCCGCGCCATCCCTCACACGAACCTTCGCATCAAGCCTTGATGAAACCCTGCAATTGAAAGCTGGCAGACCGGCACCTGCAACGGGCAAGCGCCGCTCTGCCCGGTAAAGGGTCAGCGCATCACCTTTTCCAGGATGTCATCCAGCACGGACCCGTCTCCGTCGGCATCCAGCATGTTGGTGATCATGCTGATGTCCAGTCCGCCTGCCTCGTCCTTTTTCTGGGTGCTCATCATGCCGCTGAGCATCGACATGATGCCGCCGCCCTGATTTGAGGTGCCGCCAGACAGCCCGGTCATCAGCCCCTGGATCGACGTGTCGGGCGTCTGCTTCTGCATTCCGCCCTGCAGCATGGCAGCCAGGGCCGGCATGAACTGCCCGACCGTGCCCGCGTCCACGCCAGATCGTTCTGCCGCGGCCTGTGCCAATTCCCCCGAAGCCTCGCGCGAGCCGAGGATCTGATCCAGGAAGTTCTGCCCCTGTTCCTGGGCTTCAGGCGCCGCCGCGGCTTCGCCGTCGTCGAACAGCCCGCCCTGCGCTTCGCCTTTCAACTGACCCAGCAGAGCCTCCAGACCGCCGCTTTCGGCGCGTTTCTTGGCCGCAGACCCGATCGCCGGGGCCAGCAACTCTGCCAGCCCGCCAGCCTGGGACTCGTCCATGCCGAATTTCGATGCCAGTTGGCCAAGGCCCTGGCCCCCACCGGCCTGTTTCAGAATGTTCATCAAAGACATGCGCCGTCCTCCTTCTTGTTCATTGCCCCCGCGTATAGCCGCAGCATGTCGACAGAATGACGAAACAGGGCCCGAGGACAAGCCCCGGGCCCCATTTCCGGCATCAGAGCGCCTGATTCAGAAGTTCAGGACGCCGCCTGCTGAAATGGCATGCTGGGTAGCGTTGCTCGAGAATCCGCCGCCATAGCTGACGAAGAGGCTGGCGGACGATCCAATCTTGGCCCCTGCGGTCAGACCGGCCTGCAGGGTCAGGTCATCGATCGCCTCGATCCGCTCCGTCGGCTGGGTTCCGTTGTTGATCAGTGCCGTGGAATCGTCGTCCGTCACGTCGACAAGGGCCGCCAGACGCCCCGTCAGGAACAACTTCGTCTCAAGGTCCATGTCATAGCTCAGCGTAGCGCGTCCGCCGAAACGGCCCAGCAGCGCCGACTGGTGGAATTCGCCGATCAACAGGCCGCCGTTGGTTTCTTGAAAGCCGTCCACATTGCGGTTTTCAAACCCGACCCCTGCAAACGGAGTAAGATGCAGCTTCAGCCCCGGCTCGGACGGATCCAGCACGATCGGCTGGAATTCGTACCCGACCTCGGCATCGACCGAGAAGGAGAACCCGTTGGTCGAGCCGCCGAAGACGGTCCCGCCCGAGATACGCCGCTGTTCGTAATTGCTCAACGCGATCTGCGCGTCGGCCTTCACGTAAACGCCGTCCGGCATCTTCACCGCAGCATAGAGCTGACCGCTATAGGTGTCGGTATCCAGCGATCCAAGCGGGTTCGAAACCGAGCTGTCCAGCGTGTGGTATCCGGCCGCCACACCGATCGTCAGTTGCTCGTCCAGACCGATCACGTTCTTCATCGTATAGTCGACGCCCGCCGTGCCGCCGCCGCCAGAATAGCTGAAGGCCTTGTTGTTGCCGTGGGCATCGAAGCTGCCGTCCATGTAGGTGAATACCAGAAACGCGCGCAGGCCTTCGACGTTGAAGAGGTCTTCGATGATCTGCGTGTCATCTGATGCCGATGCCAGGGCATTCTGCAGGATCTCCGCACCCAAATCGATTTCCAGGATCTGCGAGACCTGCTGGTCTACGGCCGACTGCACAGTGCTGGTGCTGTTCACATAAACGTTCAAAAACAGGTTGTTCACACCCGGCGGCAGTGCCGCGGGGTTGCCGGTCGCAGCCGTGATCAGACACTGCGCAAACACTTCGGCAAAGGCCGTTGCGGTGTCGCCGCCCTGACGCAACTGGTTCAAATCAGCGACACAGCCATTCGGCGTCGCAAGCGCGGTGTCGATATAATCGACCCTTGTGCTTCCCTCGAATGAATTCGCCTCGCCCAGCGCCTCGGTCGTGAAGCTTGTGCCGTCCTGGAAGAACGCAGTGGTGCTATTGGCTGCCAGCGCATTGATCTCGGTGCCGCCTGTCCCTGTAATCGCTGCATCGACGACAACAACAAGATTGATCCCGGCCGCGTTCAGATCAGCCAGTATCGACTGGGCCGTTAAATTGTTGTTCCCGTTGTCCCGATCCTCGTCCGTGACAAGGACGAAGGTCCGCCTCGCGCCCGGTGCGCTCGCGATGTAGTTGTTCAGGACGAAGTTCATCGCTGAAAAGCCATCCTCGAACCCGCCGGACGTGACGAGGCTCCCGGCCGCTGTACCGAACTCTGATGCGGTCCCGAAGTCGCCGGACCCTACCGTCAATTTCCGGCCGAGATCGCCACCGGAAATTCCGTTCCCAAAACCGGTCAGGCCATACGTGCCAGTGACCCCCTGAGCCGTCAGGCGCGCGTCCAGATCAGTCACGAAGGTAGGAAGGAAAGCCTGTTCGCCGGCCATCGAACCCGACTCATCGACGATGAAGACGATTTCCGATTGGGTGACTTGAGCCAAAGCTTTCGTTGAAAGACTGGTCAGCATCAGAGCTGCCAATCCTGAAATCGCCATGTCCGTAACTGTTCTCTGTTTAAATCGAAGCATTTCTGCCCCCTCCAATTTAAAATCAGACTTCAAAAATCTGCTCAGATTGTACTCAAAAGCCGTGTTGACGCAATTACTGAGATTCTGGGTCCACAAATACTCTCATAAGTTGTCCTGTTGGCCATTAAACCGCGTCATTAACCATGATTGACCGGAATTTTCCGGCCGTCTGTGGGAATTACCTCATTTAGTATTCTCCCTATGATTGTATTTTGACGTGCTGCGCCGCCGGCCTGAGATGTGTCCTGCGCCCGGCGTTGCGGATTGGATCCTGCTGAACAGCGGCTATGGTGCGTGCAAAGACAGGCGAAGGAGACACCGGTGGAACTGCATGAACGCGCATTGGGGTTCGAGGTCCCCGCAACGCCTGGGATGGCTGTGAAAGATGTCCTCACGCCATGTCTGATCATTGATCTCGATGCGTTCGAGCGGAACGTCTCCGGTCTTCAGTCCAGGGCCGATGCAGCAGGGGTCAAGCTGCGAGTGCATGGCAAGATGCACCGCTGTGCCGACGCCGCGCTTTACCAGATCGCGCAGGGTGCGTGCGGCATTTGCTGCCAGAAAGTCGCGGAAGCGGAGGCATTCGCCCGCGCCGGGATCGCGGACATTCTGGTGTCGAACCAGGTCCGCCAACCCGTAATGATTGACCGATTGGCCCAGTTGCCCAAATTGGGCGCGCGAACCCTCGTCTGTGTTGACGATCTCTCGAACGTTGCCGAACTGTCCGAGGCCGCGACACGGCACGGGACAGAGATTGAAATCCTGATCGAGATCGAATGCGGCATGGGCCGGTGCGGCGTCGTGCCCGGCCCGGCAGTCGTGGATCTGGCCAAGGCGGTCCAAGATGCCCCCGGCCTGATCTTCAGCGGCATTCAGGCCTATCATGGATCAGCGCAGCACAAACGGATTTGGAAAGAGCGGGAAGCGGCGATCAGCGGTGCCCTGACAGCAGTGCGAACCGTACTCAGCCTTTTCGAAACCGCAGGGATCGCTTGCCCGATTGTCGGCGGGGCCGGAACCGGCACTTATGCGATCGAGGCTGCGTCCGGTCTCTACACCGAGCTTCAATGCGGCTCCTACGCCTTCATGGATGCAGATTACGTCCGCATTGAAGGCGCCAACGGTCACCCGATCTCTGAATTCGAAAACGCGCTCTTCCTCTTAAGTTCGGTCATGAGCACGAACGCCCCCGGCAGGGCCGTCTGCGATGCCGGTCTGAAGTCGCAATCGGTGGACAGCGGACTTCCACTTGTGCACGGGCTCGAGGGTATCAGTTATATCGGCGCATCGGATGAACACGGCATCCTCCAGGATCCGGACGACTCGTTGGTGGTCGGTGACAAGGTCCACCTGATCCCCGGCCACTGCGATCCGACCTGCAATGTCCACGACTGGTATGTCTGCGTGCGCGGCGGCATGGTCGAGGCACTGTGGCCAGTCACCGCGCGCGGCAAAAGCTGGTAGGCAAAACAGAAAGCAGAGCCTGCACGGACTTTTCTGCTTTGCAGGGCTCCGCTAGAACCCTGACACCGGAACTCAGGAGCAGCCCATGGATTTCGCAACGTCCGAGGAGCAGGACGCCATCTTTGATATGGCCCAGGACTTTGGTCAGGAACACATCGCCCCGCACGCGGTGGCGTGGGAGAAAGACGGGTCAATCCCCAAGGACCTCTGGCCCAAGCTGGCTGAACTTGGATTTGGCGGTCTTTATGTGTCCGAGGCGTCGGGCGGATCCGGTCTTACGCGCCTGGATGCAACGCTGGTTTTCGAGGCGCTGTCTATGGCCTGCCCATCGGTCGCGGCGTTCCTGACCATCCACAACATGTGCGCCGGGA
>JBCCMP010000087.1:0-14088 GCA_039026295.1 Pseudomonadota bacterium
AGTTTGGGGCCAAGTATGGCGACAGCACGTTGTTCGAGCATCACACGACATCCCTGGTCTTCAATGACCCGCCCCTGCACACGCGTGTGCGGCGGATCAGGGGGGGGGCGCTGACGCCGCGGGCGATTTCAGCGATGGAACCGGGGCTGGTCCGGCTCATCGACGATCTGCTGGATGGTTTGTCCCCCGAGTGCGACCTGATCCCCGACTATGCTGCAGCGATCCCGGTTGAGGTGATCGGCAACCTCTTCGACATTCCGCGTGAAGAGCGCGGGCCGTTGCGCGATTGGTCGTTGGCAATTCTGGGTGCCTTGGAGCCGGTCCTGACGCCGACGCAGCACGCGGCCGGGAACACTGCCGTCCGGGAGTTCTGCGACTACCTGCGCGATCTGATTGGGCGGAGGCGCGCTTCGCCCGGAGACCCCGATACCGACGTCCTGACCCGTCTGATGCGCGGCGACCGGGGAGATTTGCTGACCGAGGTGCAGCTGCTGCACAACTGCATCTTCATCCTGAATGCCGGGCACGAGACCACCACCAACCTGATCGGCAATGCGCTGGATCTGTTCCTGGATCACCCGGACCAGATGGCCGCCCTGCTGGCCAACCCCGACCTGATCGACGGCGCGGTGGAGGAAGTGCTGCGACACCAGTCCTCGAACCAGCTTGGCAACCGGATCACGACTGTCGAGACCGAAATCGGTGATCTGACACTGCCCCCCGGCACACGGATACACCTGCTGATGGGCGCGGCCAATCGCGACCCGGCGCAGTTTCCGAACCCGGACCGGTTTGAAATTGCACGGACGCCGAACAAGCATCTGGCCTTCGCGGGCGGGCCGCATATCTGCCTGGGCCTGACGCTGGCCAGACTGGAAGGACGGATCGCGATCCAGCGGTTTCTGGATCGGTATCCCGGTTTCTGCCGCACTGGTGCTGCTGTACGCACCGGGCGGATGCGGTTCCGCGGTTTTTCTCGCCTTCCGGTACGGTTGACTTCCTGACCTGCCCCCTTTCCTATGATCCTTGAAGCGAGGGGCTTCAGAAACCCGGGGGAGACGCGCGATGCGCCTTGCAAGCCTGCCGGATGGAACGCGGGACGGGCGGCTGGTCGTCGTCTCGCGCGACCTGACGATCTGCGCCGATGCCGAGATGGTGGCGCCCACCCTGCAACATGCGCTGGACCATTGGGATGATGTCGCGCCAGAGCTTGAGGCGATCGCCCGGGGGCTGGAGAGCGGATCGGTCTGGTCGGCACGGTTCCGCGAAAGGGCGGCCTTGTCGCCCCTGCCCCGCGCCTATCAGTGGCTGGACGGATCGGCCTATGTGAACCATGTGGCGTTGGTGCGTCAGGCCCGCGGGGTGGAGATGCCGGAGAGTTTCTGGACCGACCCCCTGATGTATCAGGGCGGTTCGGACGGGTTTCTCGGACCGCGTTCGGACATTCCCCTGGGCGATCCCGAATGGGGTCTGGATCTGGAAGCGGAGGTTGCCGTGATCACCGGCGACGTGGCGCGCGGTGCAAGTGTCGAGGATGCGGCGGCGGCGATCCGGCTGGTGATGCTGGCCAATGATGTCTCGCTCCGCGGGCTGACGGCGCCGGAACTGGCCAAGGGGTTCGGTTTTGTGCAGTCGAAGCCTGCCGGAAGTTTCTCCCCCGTGGCCGTGACACCTGAAGCATTGGGCGAGCATTGGGCAGGCGGCAAACTGCACGGAGTCATGAAGGTCGATCTTAATGGCGATGCACTGGGACGGGCCGAGGCCGCCGAAGACATGACTTTCGATTTCCCAGCCCTGATTGCCCACGCTGCGAAAACCCGTGATCTGGCGGCGGGGACGATCATCGGGTCTGGCACAGTATCCAACAGGGGCCCCGATGGCGGGCCGGGCAAGCCGGTGGGCGACGGCGGTCGCGGGTATTCCTGTCTGGCCGAACTGCGAATGGTCGAGACGATCAACTCGGGCGCAGCCGCGACCCCGTTTCTGGTCAGCGGCGACACCGTGCGGATAGAGATGCAGGACAGCGACGGCCGGTCGATCTTCGGGGCCATCGAGCAGCAGGTCGCCGGGTAATCCATGCGCGAGGCCGAGATCGACGCCGGACCCCTGCGCATCGCCTACCGCGAATACGGTTCGGCTGATGGCTGGCCATGCATCATGGGGCACGGCTTTCCCTATGACGTCGAGGCCTATGCAGTCGTCGGTCCCCTGCTGGCCGAGGCTGGCGCGCGGGTCTTGGTGCCCTGGCTGCGCGGCTATGGGGGCACGCGTTTCAAGTCACATTTGACAATGCGATCGGGCGAACAGGCGGTCCTGGGCGGCGACATGCTGGCGCTGATAGACGCGTTGGGGATCGAACGGGCGGTGCTGGGGCGGCTATGACTGGGGCGGGCGCGCCGCCTGCATCGTAGCTGCGCTTTGGCCGGACCGGGTTGCGGGTCTGGTGACCGGCAACGCCTACAACATCTTTGACCACGCCAAAGCCAACGAGCCCCTGCCCGCGAAGATGGAGGCAGCGCTCTGGTATCAGTACTTATTCCATTCCGAACGCGGGAGGCGCGCGCTGATCGAGGACCGACGCGATGTCTGCCGCACGCTCTGGCAATTGTGGTCGCCAAGCTGGGGCTTCTCGGACGAGGACTTCACCGCCAGCGCCCGGTCTTTTGACAATCCGGATTTCGTAGACGTCGTCATCCATTCCTATCGCCACCGGTACGGTCTGGTGCCGGGTGATCCTGCCGTAGCTCATATCGAGACCCAGTTGACGGCGCAGCCGGTGATCACCGTGCCGACCATCGCAATTGACGGGGAGATCGACGGCGTGCGCGGCCCGACCGGTGGCAACCCGAACAAGTTCTCGGGGCCGTACGACTATCGCATATGGCCCGATGCCGGACACAACCTGCCGCAGGAGAAGCCCGGTGATTGGTTGCAGGCCGTGCTGGACGTGCGGGCGATGGGAGAGACTGGATTGGCAGGGGCTGATCCTTTGCCCTGATTTCAGAACAGATTGCCCATGGCAGGTAACGCGCCCTGATGCGCGTGCTTTAACCCACCGAAAGACAACCGATGACCCTGCAATTCCCGCGTATTCCGATCCTCGGTTACTCTGACCGGCTCTCTGTGCGGCCCGGGGAACAAGTCGCCTTCATGGTCCATTCAGAGAGTGCCGGCCCCTTCACCGTGCGCCTGACCCGGTCGATCTGCGCGGACCCGAACCCGGCGGGCATGGGGATCGTCGAGGAACCAGTCGATTTCGATTTCGGTCCCGGTTTCCCGTCGCGCAGGCAGGCGTTCAATCCGGGTTCTTACGGGATCGTTCCGAGAAGCCCGCCAGTCAGCGGACAGGTGACTCTGTCGGTCACCATCTGGCCGACGCGTCCGTATGCGCAGGAGCAGGTGATCCTGAGCGCGGGCGGTGTGGAGATTTTTATCACGGCCGACAGCCGACTTGCCGCGCGTATCGGCGATGCGGTTCTGATCGGCGGGCCCATTCTTGAGCGGCACTGGTACGACATCGCGCTGACCTGGTACCCAGCGACCGGCACGGCAACGTTGACTCAAACGGGCCGGGACATTTGGACAGAGGCCACAGAGGCCAGCGGCGTCCTGCCGGGCACATGGGACGCCTCGGCCCCCGTCCTGTTCGCGGCCACCCTGCGGGACAGTCATGCCGATCTGCATTTCAACGGCAAGATCCAAGCGCCGACGATCTTGGACGGCGGCAGCGTCGCCGCCGCCTGGGACTTTGCCCAAGGCACCATGACCACGCAGGTCACCGATACCGGCGCGCACGGGCTGCATGGTCAGCTGATCAACTTCCCGGCGCGGGCCATGAAGGGGGCGGATTGGGTCGGGACGGAAATGCGGTGGCGGGATGCACCGCAGCAGTACGGTGCGATCCATTTCCACGACGACGACATCTATGATTTCGGGTGGGAGACGGATTTCATCTGGACAGTGCCGGAAGACCTGCCGACCGGCATCTACATCGTTCGCCTTACATGTGGCGAGCATGAAGACGCTATTCCGGTTTTTGTCTGCCCGCCGAAGGGACAGCGCCATAACGATCTGGCGGTGCTGATCTCGACGTTTACCTACACCGTCTACGGCAACCACGAGCGCCCGGATTTCAATCCGGCCTGGCTGGAAACGATCAAAAACTGGAACGCCTATCCGTGGAACGCGGCGGAATATCCAGAGCTTGGCACGTCGACCTACAATCACCACTCGGACGGATCGGGCATCTGTCACGCCTCTGCCCGGCGTCCGCTGCTGACAATCCGGCCGGGCTATATCACCTATGGCTACGGCACCCATTCCGGGCTGCGCCATTTTCAGGCCGACAGCCATCTGATCGCGTGGCTTCACGATCAGGGGATCGGCTATGACATCATCACCGATCAGGAACTGCACGACGAAGGGGTCGAGGTCCTGAAAGGATACAGGTGCGTCACGACCGGCAGTCATCCCGAATACCACACGCCTGAGACATTGGACGCGCTGCAACAGTATCGCGATGGCGGTGGAAACTTCTGCTATCTGGGCGGCAACGGGTTCTACTGGCGCGTGGCGCTGCACCTGCAAGAGCCAAGCATGATCGAGATCCGCCGGTCCGAAGGCGGTATTCGCGCCTGGGCGGCGGAGCCGGGTGAGTACTTCAACGCGTTCGACGGCGGCTATGGCGGCCTTTGGCGGCGCAATGGACGGCCCCCGCAGTTGTTGGGCGGGGTCGGCTTTTCCGCGCAGGGTCAGTTCGAGGGATCCTACTACCGCCGAACCCAGGACAGCTATGCAGACGATCTGGCGTGGATCTTCGAGGGTGTAGATGACGAGGTCATCGGCGATTTCGGTTTTTCAGGTTACGGGGCGGCCGGGTTCGAACTCGACCGTGTCGATGTGCGCCTGGGCTCGCCCGAGACCGTCCGCATCCTCGCCCAGTCAGAGGGTCACGGCGGAAGCTTCGTTCTGGTTCACGAGGAACAGTTGACCCATCTGACCACGGTGCCGCTGGAGCCGCCCGAAAAGCTGATGCGCGCCGACATGGTCTATTTCGAGGTCCCGGGCGGCGGGCAGGTCTTTTCCACCGGTTCGATCACCTTCTGCGGGTCGCTGCCGTGGAATGGATGTGAGAACAACGTGTCCCGCATTATGCGGAACGTGTTCGAGAGATTCCTGGGCTGATCGTCTGATTTGCACCAATTCCGATGGTTGCTTCAGGACCACCGACCAAGGCGATGATGAAGCATATCCCGGAATGACTTGTAAATCAGGGCTTCTCATTGGAAGGGAAAATCGCTGGGCACACCTGCGGCAGGCAAAAAATGTATCTTCGCGGGAATAATACGCTCCTCCGGCACGTTGGTATTCTGAAGACGGCGAAAATCAATGCCGCATAGATAAACAGTGGGAGGAAGTTATGGAATTCGACGACCGGATAGACGGCGATGCCAGGATGGCCGCCATGGAGAGCCGTTCTGGTGAGAGAATCGCAAACCCAGCCCGGCGGGGGTTTTTGACAACGACAGGTCTTGCAGGGATGGCGGCGATTGTCGGCTCGTCCATCCCCTTTGGCCAGAATCTTCCGGTGGGTTTCGT
Source organism: Pseudomonadota bacterium (assembly GCA_039026295.1). GTDB lineage: Bacteria > Pseudomonadota > Alphaproteobacteria > Rhodobacterales > Rhodobacteraceae > Thermohalobaculum. The sequence continues at coordinate 5,599 of JBCCMP010000087.1, forward strand.
ACCTGCGGCATTGGCATCGGATGACGCCTTGGCCGGCAAGGACGGCCTTACGCTGCTGAACGACCGTCCGGTCAACGCCGAAACCCCGCCGGAACTGCTGGATGATGCGATCACACCGACCAGTCGTCACTTCATCCGCAACAACGGGATTCCGCCCGAGGATGTTGACGCCGATGCGTGGACGCTGACGATCGACGGCTTCGTCGATAATCCAATGGAAATGACCATCGCTGATCTGCGCGCCAACTTCGAGGTCGTGACCATGGCGTTGACCCTGGAATGCGGCGGCAACGGACGCAGCTTTTTCGACCCGCCCGCCAAGGGCAACCAGTGGACCTATGGTGCCGTCGCATGTTCTGAGTGGACCGGTGTGCGTCTAAAGGACGTTCTGGAAAAGGCTGGTGTCCAGTCGAACGTTGTCTACACGGCCCATTACGGCGCGGATGAACACCTCTCCGGCGACCCGGAGAAGCTGCCGATTTCTCGCGGCGTGCCAATCGCAAAAGCAATGACCGACAACGTCCTGATCGCCTTCGAGATGAACGGCGCGCCGCTGCACCCGATGAACGGCGCACCGTTGCGTCTGGTGGTACCGGGCTGGCCGGCCTCGACCGGGCACAAGTGGCTGAACCGGATCGAGTTGCGGGACATTGTCCACGACGGACCTAAGATGACTGGCAAGGCCTACCGCGTGCCGACCCGCAAGGTTGCACCGGGCGAAAAGGTGGAAAACGAGGACTTCGTGATCATCGAACGAATGCCGGTGAAGTCGCTTGTAACCTTCCCCGCGAACGGTGCAGCGGTCGGCATGGAAACGGAGGTGCGTGGTCACGCCTGGTCCGGGGATCGCGAGATCGCAGGCGTTGACGTCTCTTTCGACTTTGGTGCGACATGGCAGGCCGCAGAACTGGACACCCCAGTCAATTCGGGTGCCTGGCAGAATTGGCGCACGACCGTGAAGTTGCCGCAGGCCGGATACTACGAGGTCTGGGCACGCGCCACCGATAGCGAAGGCGATATGCAGCCCTTCGCAATCGACTGGAACCCGAAAGGGTATCTGAACAACACCATGCACCGTGTGGGGCTTCGGATCTCTTAAGCTAAATGGGCGGCTCTTGCGGGCCGCCATCAGCCACCATTCGATTGAGGCAGCTCTTGAAAATCCAACAAACCGTAACCGCGTGGCGCATCGCGGCAGTCATGACCTGTGCACTGGCCGCCTTGGCGGCGCCGCTTCTCCTTCCCGGTCCGGAAAGGGCCCATGCAACCGCAAGCGACGACGAAGAATACGGCGTTCTTTTCACCGCACCCGGCGTCGACGAGACGTATGCTTATTGTGCGGGATGCCATTCAGAACGGATCGTTGCACAGCAGGGGCTGACCCGAGATGGCTGGGTGGAGATCCTGGAATGGATGGTTGAAGAACAGGGCATGGGTGAAATCGAGGAGCCTGATCTGACGCTTATCCTCGACTACCTGACCAAGCACTACAACGAGGACAGGCCGAACTTTCCGCGCACAAACTAGCAATCACACACAGGTGGCGGCGCTTTCTGTCGCCTCACGCAGGGCGATAACGGTTTCTTCGTCGATTGCCCTTCGGATTTCGTGCTGCAGGTATTCACCAATCGCCGTGAACTTTCCCGCATCCATACCGCTGGCGAGAATGGCAAAGTACTGCCCTTCGATTTCCCATTGGAGAACTTGCAGACCGGATTGCTGCGCGCTGGATGCCGGTTTGGACATTGCCAAAAAGGTCAGGCGACAGCCGTTGCGACCGACATAGTGAACCGCGGTGCCGATGTCGCTGTTCAGGCTGGCCACGTGTCTAAGGTTTGCCGCGCCGAGATCCGGGAAACCGGATTGCCCCGCAACGGGATAAACGGCTTGTGATGGCAGGGAAAACGATTGTTCCAGAAAGGCCTGGTGGATAGCAAAAACGCCGTCCTTCTTAACCGGCCAGAACAGCAGCGCCGCCAAAACCACCGATGCAGCGACAGCCACAACCCCGAGCCAGGCTGAGGGCGGAGTACGTTTTGCCCGCTGCTCCACCGTTGAAGGCCGCAAAGCAGCAAGGCTTCGCGAGACGGTTTTCACACGGTCCAGCTCTGATTTCAGTTCGGGTTCCCGGCGCAGCCGCACTTCGAATTCCTTAGCCGCTTTCGCGCGCATTTCACCGTCATGATATGCGTTTATCAGCTGCCAGTCCGTATCACTCACACCCAACGTCAAGTCCGCTTCACCTCTGCTGGTGTCTTTTCGTCGCGACCAACCAGATCCAGAAGCGCTTTCCTCGCGCGACTGACCCGGCTCATCACCGTGCCATTGGGTGCATCGATCACTCGTGCCGCCTCGGCATATTTGAGTCCCATGACATCGACAAGAAAAAGGATCTCTTTGAACTCTGGTTGCAGCTTCTCGTAGGCGAGGCGAAGCAAGACGTCGTTCTCCCTGTCGGGTACGTTTTGGCTGTCATGGGATAAACGTCCCTGGACGGTCGAATATTCCCGGCGCACCCGGTGTTTTCGGAGTTCGTCGAAAAAGAGATTCCGCACAACGCGAAACATCCATGGCCGAAGATCCGCCAATTCCTTGGGGCGTGTGTCGGAACGTAAAGCGCGCTCGGCCGCATCCTGCACAAGATCGTCTGCTTCCTCTGACGATTGACAGATCGAACGCGCATAGGCCCGGAGCTCAGGCAGAAGCACTTCGACATTTGTCAGGTCTGACATCGGTAAATCTTGCCGCACGGACTTTCATGCGTCAAAGGATGACTGACACCACAGTCGGACTCAGGTGTCTTGGCGGTGCCATCGCGCGATTTGAACGCAAATGATTCCCTTGAATGCTGGCTCGCACAAACCGATTTCGGGCACGCTCCGACGTCCACCCAAGGACATCGGGCCCCCGACCAACAATCCCGTCAGTCCCGTTCGAAAGCCGCCGCAAGTTCCACATGCGGGGACCACAGGAACTGGTCCACCGGGCGCACCCAGTTAAGGCGGAAGCCTGCATCGATCAGAATGTGGGCGTCGCGGGCGAAGGTTGCGGGGTTGCAGCTGACCGCGCCGATGCGCGTAAGCGTGGTTCCGGCGATCTGTTCCATCTGGGCCCGTGCGCCCAGACGGGGCGGATCGAAGACCATGGCATCAAGACCGTTCATCTCGCGCGTCAACAGGGGGCGACGGAAGAGATCGCGCGCGGCTGTCCGCAAACGATGCAGACCCGGGGCCTGACGCCACGCAGCATACAGCGCGTCCAGCGCGTCAGCTTCTGAATCCACCGCCAGCACATCTGCTTCCTCGGCCAGCGGAAGCGCAAAGGTTCCGCACCCGGCAAAGAGATCGGCAATCCTGGCGGCGCCTGCCACCGCCTCGCGCATTGCGGCAACCAGATACGCCTCGGCATCCTGGGTTGCCTGCAGAAATCCTCCTGCCGGAGGCAGGACCTGCGCCCGGCCCATCGGCTGGACCGGTGGGCGGCGGTTGACGATCAGCTCTCCACCCCAGGTCAGCCGGGCGAAGTCCGAAACGGCGGCGACCGCGACGAGCTGACCGTAAAGCCGACCCTCGACCGGTTTGCCGCCGGTGACCGCGACATCCAGCCCAGTGGCAGATGTGGTGACCGAGAGGCGCAGCTCTCCTTTCCGGCTGGCCCCTTCGCGTACCAGTTCGGCAAGGGCCGGCAGGGCCTTGACGATGGACCGGTCGACCAGATCGCATTCGCTGACAGGTACGATCTGGTCGGATCCGGCGGCGTGGAAACCGACGGCGACCGTCTTTTTGGTGCGTCGCCCAGTGAACGTGACCCGGCGGCGGCTACGGGGCGCAGAGGTGTGTACCGGCGCGATCTCTATCCCGGTGATGCCCCGTGCGGCGAGGGCGCGAAAGACGAGATCGCGCTTCCAGCCCGACAATAGCCCGTCCGAGGCATGTTGCAGTGCGCAGCCCCCGCAGATGCCAAAGTGGGTGCACACGGGCGCGATCCGGTCGGGTGCCGACTGCGTAATCTCCATCACTGTGGCACGGTGACCTGCCACACTGACGCGGGCCCGCTCGCCCGGCAGCGCCCCTGGCACGAAGATGCCGTCCGGGGTCACGCCATCGCCCTGTGCGCCAAGGCTGGTGATGTCCACCGCATCGATCATCGGCGAGATCATAGCAGGGTGCGGTGGGGGTGCCTACCAGGCTTCTCGGTTCGATCCTGCCGTGCGGCGATCAAAAACTCGCGGTTGCCATCGGATCCTTCGATCGGGCTGTCCGTGACGCCAAGGATCGTCCAGCCCTTTTCCCTCAGAAACGCGGTGACGGTTTCGCAGGCCTGCCGGTGAACAGCCGGATCACGGACAAGGCCACCCTTGCCCACGTCCTGCGGCCGCGACTGGAACTGCGGTTTGATCAACGCGACAAGACATGCGCCCTGCTTCGCCAGACCGAGTGCCGGAGGCAGCGCCTTCTCGAGCCCTATGAAGCTGAGATCGGCGGTGATCCAGTCCACCGACGAAATTCCAAGCGACGCCAGATCCCGCGCATTGACGCCGGAATGGTCGGTGACGCGCGGATCACCAATCAGACTGTCGTGCAACTGGCCATGCCCCACATCGACCGCGTGGACATGGGTGCCCCCGCGGGCGAGAAGAACTTCGGTGAACCCCCCGGTCGAAGCGCCGAGATCGAGAGCGGTGCCTGTTGGAGTTAAGCCGAAGTGATCCAGCGCATGGACCAGCTTGAGCGCTGCGCGGCTGACCCAGGGGTTGGGGTTGCCACGAACCTCGATCGGGCCGTCTGCGGTCGAGGCCGGTTTCGAGATGATCTGCCCGGCGACCGTGACCACCCCCGCCTCGATCAGCGCACGGGCCCGCGCGCGGCTGGCAGCCAGGCCCTGGGCTACCAGGCGTTGATCGAGTCGCATGCCCTGATGCGCCGGGACAGCCAGTGATCGGCCAATAGAAGAAACACCATCTGCAGGAGGAACATCGGAATGAGTGTCGCGAGTATCGGCAGGCTGGCCAACATCGATTCCGATATCAGAACAGGGATGGCGACGGCAGCGCATTGCTGCAGGACGATCACGGCGACGAAGACCCACAAGAGAATGCGCAGCATCAGAAAGACGGTGCGCATGGCATTCGTCAGGTAGCAGATCAGGGCAGTACCGCCGAACGCAATGATCGCGACAAGCCCGATTGCAACGATGGCCCCCTGCAGAAATCCCGCCGACATCGCGATCTGGGACGGAGAGTCGAAGCTGAGCGCGACGGGTCCCATGGGCAACGCTCCGCTGTAGGCAATCGCCGCCAGGCCGAGAAGAATGATCACAATGGATGCAACGACCGTCAGCGCAAGGGTCAGCGCGATGAAGCCGGGCAACACCGGTTGATCGGCTTGCATTTCGGCGTCCACTGCACGTCCGGTGTCAGACATGTTGTCCGACCTTAGACTGGTCTGCTGCGATGACCCAAAGGACAGCGATCAATGAAACCCCAATGCGCGGCGAACGGTGTCAATCGCGTCCTGTTCCTGCTCGCCAAGTTCAGCACCACCAGCGGTCGCAACCTCGGTGATCATGGCAACCATATCGGGCCCTGCTTCGGGCCCCGCCAGCTTGGCGACCACTTTCGACAGGCGGCGCACTGCCTCTTCATTGGTGCCGCACTGATCAGAGATCCAGCGCCCGAACGAGACGATGTCCAGCGCCTCGCGCTCGGTCACTTCAAAGGTGCGGGTCGCGGCCTTGGTCAGGGCGGTGATCTCGGCCTGACTAATCGGCGCGTCCATGGTGGCGACAGCGACAGAGATGCCACTGGCTGCGAGCCGTGGATCATCGACCGCATCGGCGGGGTGCACGTTGTTTTTGCGCTTGTACATGATGCGCCGAACCTTGCCACGCAGATCGTCGGCGGCGTCCAACACTTCACCGCCCATCTGTCGTGCGTCGCGCAGCCGGTACCAAAGGAAGATCGCAGTACCCAGAAGCGTCAGAATGCCCAGAATGATGTGCATGTCAGACCTATAGTTTGGCCAGGATGGTGCCGCGGTCGCGGCCGATCTGGTGGCCCGCCACCGTCCAGCCGCCGGTCACCTTGTCGAGTTGCAGGAAGACATAGAGCCGCCCGCGCGTGCTGCGGAGCTCGATGACACGGCGATGGGCGGCTCCATCTGTATCGGATTTCTGCGTGTAGACATCGAAAGGGCTGCCATTGAAGCTGGCCTGCAGCTGCGTGATCACTGCGGCCGGATCGTCGGCCTTCAGATGCCCGGCAAAGGCTGCGTAGTCTGCATTGAGGCCTGCCTTTTGCAGCGCGGAGAAGTGCAGCGCCTCGGTCGCATAGTCGGCCATCGGTTCTGCCGGGGTGGCGGCGGCGCCCGGTGTGGCGGCTGCATTGGGATCGCACGCCGCGAGCGCCCCGATCACTACCAAACCGGCAAAGCCACGTCTCAGAGACCTTGCCAGAACTGTTGCGGCCCGGTTCTGGCGTCCCGTTCCCACACGCATTTCCATATCCTTCACCGACCCCGTTGGCCCCGCGATACCCTGCGCGATTATCTATGGTCACGTCGGTGGAGTAAATCGTCTTTCTGCGGGCACCCACGCAGTGCGCTCAGTGGTTTTTTTCCGGTCACACTGTCTAACGCTGCGGGGTGGGCCAGCTTTAGCAGCAATATGCCGGATCTTCTGGCCCGGGCCATGACATTTGCGTTGCGATCAGCCCACCGGAGCTACCGGCCGCGGCCCCCGCACCAACTGCGGCTGTTCGTGTGCCTTCACACCAAGAGCCTCGACTGCCTTGGCGACGATATGCGGGGCGTTCAGCCCGGCTCTGTCGTACATCTTGGCGGGGCTGTCCTGGTCGATGAACATATCGGGCAGCACCATGGAGCGAACCTTCAGGCCATAGTCGAGTGCGCCCGACTCTGCCAGATATTGCAGGACATGCGCGCCGAAGCCACCGGCACTGCCTTCTTCAATCAGGATCAGGGCTTCGTGTTCATGCGCGAGGCGCGTGATCAAGCCGTGATCCAGCGGTTTGGCAAAGCGGGCATCGGCGACCGTGGTGGACAGGCCGCGCGCCTCCAGTTCCTCGGCCGCGGTCAGGCATTCGGCGAGCCGGGTGCCCAGCGACAGCAGCGCGATCTTGGTGCCCTCGCGCACGATGCGGCCCTTGCCGATTTCAAGTGCTACGCCGCGTTCCGGCATTTCGATGCCGACCCCTTCGCCGCGGGGATAGCGGAACGCGCAGGGCCGGTCCTCGATCTCGACCGCTGTGCGAATCATGTGGACCAGTTCTGCCTCATCCGCCGCTGCCATTACGACGAAGTTCGGCAGGCAGCTGAGATAGGCAACGTCGAAGGATCCTGCATGGGTCGCGCCATCGGCACCGACCAGCCCGGCCCGGTCGATGGCAAATTTAACCGGCAGCGATTGCAGTGCCACGTCGTGGACAATCTGGTCATAGGCGCGCTGCAGGAAGGTCGAATAGATCGCCGCGAAGGGTTTCATGCCCGCGGCCGCCAGCCCGGCGGAGAAACAGACCGCGTGCTGTTCGGCGAGGCCGACATCGAAAGTCCGTCGGGGGTGCGCCTGTTCGAATAGATCCAGCCCGGTGCCAGACGGCATCGCCGCATTCACCGCGACGATCTTCTCGTCCCGGTTCGCTTCGTCGATCAGGGCATTCGCGAAGACTTTGGTGTAGCTCGGCGCGTTCGACTTGCCCTTGGATTGCTGCCCGGTGACAACGTCAAACTTGGCGGTGGCGTGGCCCTTGTCGGCCGCGCCCTCTGCGGGCGCATAACCCTTGCCCTTCTTGGTGATGGCGTGGATCAGGACGGGTCCATGGGCGCGATCCTTGACGGCACGCAGCACGGTCAGCATAGCGTCCATGTCGTGGCCGTCGATGGGGCCGACATAGTCGAAGCCCAGTTCCTCGAACAATGTGCCCCCAACTGTGGCGGATTTCAGCATCGTCTCGGCGCGGTGTGCGCCTTCCCGCATCATGTCACCGAGCGGACCGGGGACCGAACGGACAAACCCTTTAGCGACGGATTTCAGGTCGTGGAACGGGCCCTGACCATAGAGGGTCGTAAGGTACTGTGACAGCGCACCCACGGGCGGCGCAATCGACATGTCATTGTCGTTGAGGATGACGATAAGGCGGTTCTTCAGCCAACCGGCATGGTTCATGGCTTCATAGGCCAGACCCGCAGTCATCGCGCCGTCGCCAATGACTGCGATAGCATCGCCCGTGGGTGCGCCGAGATCGCGCGCCACGGCAAAGCCAAGACCTGATGAGATAGAGGTGGAGGAATGCGCAGCCCCAAAGGGGTCGTATTCGCTTTCGGTCCGCTTGGTGAACCCGCTGAGGCCGCCGCCCTGGCGAAGCGTGCGGATGCGGTCGCGCCGCCCGGTCAGAATTTTGTGGGGATAGCACTGGTGGCTGACATCCCAGATCAACTTGTCGCGCGGGGCATCAAAGACCGCGTGGATCGCCAC
>JBCCMP010000088.1:0-14078 GCA_039026295.1 Pseudomonadota bacterium
CTGGTGCTGGATGATGAACAGCATCTCGTCATGGGCGTTGGAGCGCGGATGCTGTGCCCCGAGGATCCGGTCGAGATCGAGATAGGCGGAATAGGTCATCGACGGCGCGGCAGACATGGCGACTCCTCGCATCTGGGATGGCGATGGCGTATCGCACCAAAGATTTATTTCAAGTTTAAAATTTCTACGTCGACACTGAGCCGTTCTTCGCCGCATTGATCGCCGCCCAGACCCGCTGCGGTGTGCACGGCATCTCCATGTGGCTGACGCCCAGCGGACGAAGCGCATCGATCACGGCGTTCATCGAGGCGGCGAGCGAGCCGACAGAGCCAGCCTCTCCCACCCCCTTTGCGCCTACCGGGTTCACCTTGGTCGGCACCTCGCGATGGGTGAAGTTCATATCCGGCAGCATGTCCGCCCGCGGCATGGCGTAGTCCATGAAACTCGCCGTCAGCGGCTGCCCCGAGCCCGGTTCATAGTGCATGTGTTCCAGCAGGGTCTGTCCGACGCCCATGGCGATGCCGCCGTGCATCTGCCCGGACAGAAGCGTCGCGTTCAGGACGCGGCCGACATCCTCGACCACCGTGTACCGCTCGATGGTCAGGGTTCCGGTTTCAGGGTCGACCTCAACCTCGCAGATATGGCAGCCGTTCGGGAAGGTGACCTTCTCCGGTTCGAAATGGCCCTGACCATCTAGGGTTTCCTCGCGCTCGGCGGCGGCGCGGGCGACCTCTGGCAGGGTCACCCGCCGGTCGGTGCCGACGATCCGGTATTCGCCTGCGTCGAAGTCGATGTCGGCAGGCGCGGTCTCCAGCATGTCCGAGGCCATGGCCAGGCCCTTCTCGATCACCTTGTCGATGGCGAGCACAAGAACCGATCCGCCGACCGGGGCCGAAGATGATCCGCCCGAGCCGCGCCCGGCCGGAAGGTCATCGGTGTCGCCCTGGCGGTAGTCGATCTTCTCCCTCGGGATATTGAAGGCGGTCGAGACCATGTCGGAGAACGCTGTCTCCAGCCCCTGGCCGACGGACATGGCACCGGGGTGGATCACCGCCCCGCCGTCTTCCGTCACCGTTATGCGGCAATGGTCGCCGCCGGGCTTGGTGAATGGACCACCTGCGACCTCGATCGGGTTCGCCATGCCGATCCCGCGCAGTTTGCCCCGTGCGGCAGCTTCCGCGCGCCGCGCCGGGAAGCCTGCCAGATCGGCCTTTTCGCGGGCCTGCACCATGTTCTCTTCGAATTCGCCGCAATCGTATTCGAACATAAAGCCGGTGTCCCAGGGCATCGCCTCGGGCGGGACCAGATTGCGGCGGCGGAACTCGAACGGGTCCATGCCAAGATCGTGCGCGGCCAGGTCCATCAGGCGTTCAATGCAGTACGTCGCCTCGGGCCGGCCGGCACCGCGATAGGGGCCGGTCGTGTGGGTGTGGGTATAGACGCCGTAGGCATCGGCGGCGGTCGGACCAATCCGGTAGGGGCCGGAAATGCCGCCCAGATTGCCCAGCCCGCCCAGCGAGCGGCCCTGCAGATAGGCCCCGATGTTGATGTCCCAGTGAACCCGCAGCCCCAGAAGGTTGCCGTCGTCGTCAAAGGCGAGCGTGCCATCGAAGCGCATGTCGCGGCCGTGATCGTCAGTCAACGCCGCCTCGGACCGGTCCGAGGCCCACTTGACCGGGCGGCCCAGATCCCGTGCCGCATGGATCGACAGGATATCTTCGGCATAGGCGGCGATCTTCATCCCGAAGGACCCGCCGACATCGTGGGTGCGCACGCGCACCTGGTCCTTCTCGACCCCGAAGATCCCGGCGATCATGCCCTTGATCGCGTGCGGCGACTGCGAGCAGCTTTCCAGATAGATACGCCCGCCATCCATCCGGGCCAGACAGGCGCGCGGTTCCATGGAATGCACGGCAATCCGGGTGACGTGAGAGGAAACCTGCACTTTGCGCGGGGCCGCATCGATGGCCGCCTTCGCCGCGTCGTGATCGCCGCGGCTCCAGACATAAGCGATGTTGTCGGGGACCTCCGTGTGGACGACAGGCGCATCAGCGGCCAGGGCATCCAGCGCCTCGGTCACGGCATCCTCTTCCTCGATATCGACCTCGACCAGTTCCACCGCATCGCGCGCCGCGGCACCGGTCTCTGCCACGATGAATGCAATGGCCTGCCCGACATAACGGACCCGGTCGATGGCCAGAAGCGGCCGTTTGGCCTGAAAGGCGGGCTCGCCGTTCGTCATGGGCAGGTTTGGCCCTGCTGGCATGTGGGTCGGGCCGCCTGCCGCCAGGTCCTGCGCCGTGTAGACCGCCAGAACGCCGGGGGCCGCGCGGGCTTCCTCGACGTTCAGACTTTCGATCCGGCCGCATGCGACCGGCGAGCGGACCACCGCGGCGTGCGCCATGCCGGGCGCTTTCAGATCCGTTGCATAGTACCCATCGCCGGTGACGAACCGGGCGTCCTCGATCCGGCCCTGAAACTTCGCGTATTTGTTCATTCGGTACCTTTGCAGAGCGGCTGGGCAGCCGGTCTACTTTCCCTGAAACTGTGGCGTGCGTTTTTCCATGAAAGCGCGGCGCCCCTCTTTGAAATCCTCCGAGGCGAAGCACGCATCGACCATCGCCTGACCGCGCTCCAGATCACGGAGATCTGGGTCGGTCAGCACCTGAGTCGAGATGAATTTCATTGCGGCCACGGTCATCGGCGCATTCGCCGCAATGGTGTTGGCGTAGTCGGTCACGACCTGCGCCAGGTCGGCCTTTGGCACGATCTGCTGGGCAAAGCCTGCCTGTGCCGCCCAGTCCGCGCCCATCCGCTGCGCCGTGAACATCAGGTGACGCGCATTGGCGATCCCGATGATGTTCTTCAACCGGTTGATCGCCGCGAAGGGATAGCCCAGCGCCAGCTTGGCTGCGGGCATGGCGATCTGCAGATCGTCCGAGGCGATGCGGATGTCGCACACGCAGGCAAGGTTCAGCCCGCCCCCGATGCAGAACCCGTCGATCATGGCGATGGTCGGCTTCGGGAAGACTTCGATCCGCTCGTAGACCTTCGAGGTCTGGGAATTGTAGTAAAGCTGCGCTTCTGCCGTGCCGCGCTGGCTTTCGAATTCCGATATATCAGCGCCCGAGACGAAGCTTTTGCCGCCAGCGCCCGACAGGACGACGACCCGGATCTCGGGGTCGGCCTCAAATTCATCCATGATCTCTTGCGCCCGTTCCCACATGGCCAGGGAAACCGCATTCCGCTTTTCCGGCTGGTTGAAGATCATGTGGCCGATGGCACCGTCGCGGCGCATGAGCATTTTGTCGGTCATTGCAGGATTATCCCTTCCCTGCCCCGCGCACGGGGAACGCGCTTTGACAGCGCTTGGCTCTGACTAGATCACGTTCCGGGCACGCAGATCCGCCAACTGATCGGACCCGATCCCGGCTTCAGCGAGGATCTCTTCCGTATGCTCGCCGCGATCCGGCGGATATGCGGCCATCGAGGTGTTCGTGCGGCTCATGGAAATCGGCTGCGCGACCATCTGTGTCTTGCCGAAGGGCAGCGTGTCGATGTCGGCAGCCATCCCAAGGTGCTGGACCTGGGGGTCAGCGAAGACCTCATTGATCTTGTAGGCGGGGCCGGTGGGCACGCCCTTGGCGAGCAGCGTTTCGACGACTTCCGTCATTGTCATGTTCCGGATCGCATCGCAGATCGCGGCGTTCAAAGCGTCCCGGTTCTCCTTGCGCCTGGGCGCATCCACAAAGTCGGGGTCGTCGGTCCATTCCGGCTTGCCGAGGGCATCGCACAGCCGCCGCCAGATCACATCGCCCGAGACCGCGATGTTCACAGCCCCGTCCGCACAGGGATAGAGGTTCGTCGGCACGGTCGTCGGATGCTCGTTCCCGGTCTGGGGCGCAATCTCGTCCGCCATCAGCCAGCGCGACGCCTGGAAGTCGAGCATCGCGATCTGGGCCTGCAGCAACGAGGAATGCACCCATTGGCCCTTGCCGGACTTCTCCCGCTCCAAAAGCGCTATCAGGATCGCCTGAGCGGTGAAATGCCCGGCGGTCAGGTCGGCCACGGGGATGCCAACCCGCATCGGGCCTTCCCCGGGCGCGCCGGTGATCGACATCAAGCCGCCCATGCCCTGCGCGATCTGATCGAAACCGGGCCTGCCCGCATAGGGGCCGTCCTGCCCGAAACCGGAAATGCTGGCCAGGATGATCCGGGGGTTCACGGCGGCGAGCGCTTCATATTCGATGCCCAGACGGTTCTTCACGTCGGGCCGGAAATTCTCCACCACCACATCCGCCGTTTCGACCAGCTTCAGGAACACCGCCTTGCCGTCCGGATCCTTCAGGTTCAGCGTGAGCGAGCGCTTGTTGCGGTGCAGGTTCTGAAAGTCCGACGTCGCACGCCCGGCCCCCAGGGCACCATCGGCCTCCAGCGCTTCGGGCATCTCGATCTTGATGGCATCCGCCCCCCAGTCCGCCAGTTGCCGCACGCAGGTCGGGCCGGAGCGGACACGCGTGAGGTCGAGCACCCTGATGTGGTCCAGCGCGGTCGAGGCGGGTTTGTGCGGCATAAAGGGCTCCGGCCATCCATCGCCTGCCGGATTGCCCGGTCGGCGGTCAGCGCCTACTCTACGGCAGCCCCGGACGCGCGCAAGGGGCGCGGCGCACTCAGGGCTTGCGGAGGATCGCCATCATGGACGGGATACAGTCGGGGCTGACCATCAGGCCGCTTGCGGGGGCGTTGGGGGCCGAGATTCTGGGCATCGATCTGACAACACTGGACGATGCCGGGTTCGATGCACTGCACCGGGCGTTTCTGGACCATCAGGTGCTGGTGATCCGCGATCAGGGGCTTGACGCGTCCAGCTATGTCAATATCGCCAGCCGCTTTGGCGACCCTGTCCCGTATCCCTTCGCCAAGGGCATCGAGGGGCATCCCGAGATTACCGTCATCGCCAAAGAGCCGCATCAGACCTCGAACTTCGGGGGCATGTGGCATTCGGACACGACCTACAAAGAGACCCCGCCAAAGGCGACAATGCTCTACTGCCGCGAAACACCGGATGCGGGCGGCGATACGATTTTTGCCTGCCAGTACGCGGCGCTGGGGGCGTTGTCGGACGGAATGCGGGCGCTGCTGTCGGGACTGTCCGGCATCTCGAGTTCCGGCAAGAACGCGGCCGCTCTGCGCGGCACGCATCTGGCGACCGGTTCGATGCAGGGGACCGGCGCGCCCGACACAATGACGGCGGTCCATCCGGTCGTCCGCACCCATCCGGAGACCGGGCGAAAGGCGCTTTTCGTCAACCGGTCCCACACCGTGGGCTTCGACGGCTGGGCCCCGGCCGAAAGCGAAAGCCTGCTGGAATTTCTGTTCACCCATCAGATCCAGCCCGAGTTCACCGCCCGCGTCCGCTGGGCGCCGGGCACCGTGGTGATATGGGACAACCGATCATCGCAACACTGCGCAATCAACGACTACGACGGCCACCGCCGCGAGATGTGGCGCATCACGCTGGCGGGGGAAGAGCAATAGGGGCGTCTGAACCGGCTACAGTTTCCGGCCACCGGCCCCTTTTCCCGCTGGCGCTGCGCAGACCGGATGGAGCGTTCGCTTCGCCACGGGGCGGGTTCCCCGAGCGCTTCGGTCTGCGCTCTGGACGACAGCAGCCGCTCCAAAAGACGGTGGTGTTAGAGGACGACGTCCTAGGTCCATTTTAGATCCGCAGGCGCACCGATGCGCGCGGCCGGATCATCGGCCTCCCGGCTCAATGCCTCCGCCTTCAGACTGGTCGTCTGCAAGAGAGGGCGAAATCCAACGCGCGGAACGGCTTCGAGCACTGCCGGATCTGGGGAAACCGGCAATGCATGGCCGCTCGTCGGACGCCGCTCAGGGTCTAACGGTATTGGTAATTTGGTTAGATCTCAGGCGCTCAAATGGCCGCTGTGCGGGACGGAGCTGCCGTTCGACAAAAGTGCCCTGGATTGACGTTTTTCCGCGAGCGGACATTCGAACTGCAAGACCCACGTGCCCCAATTGGACGTTTAGACCTCAAAATCACGTTCTTTAGTCAAATCGCATTGGAGCCTATCGCCTGATGCAATATACTATCGCTGGCCAACCGAATTGAATGCATCTGTTTTGAGAGGAGCGAAAACCGACTGCATCATCACCGAGTTAAGCAAATTAGGAATCGCCATTCCCAAGTGACTTCGTGTTTGATTGACGGTGGCGTGGTTTTTTTAGCGATCATTGATTTTGTGGCATCAAAATGGTTCAAGACATATGAGTGGAAAATCGATTTTTATTTCATATTCCCATGACAGGGCGAATGAAGTCGAGAGGCTTGTAACATTCTTAGAACTGAGTTCTATAAATGTATACTATAGTAAAGAAATTCTTTCTGTGCATGGGGAATGGGGCAGACAATTAGAGGATTTTATAGATTGCTCTGATGCAATACTGCTGCTTTATGATGAAAGTTTATCAAAGAAAAAGCATGGGCATGTTTTTGTTGAAATACTATATGCTCAAAATAAGGATATTCCACTTATTCCAGTTCTAATTGGCGAGGCGATACCAGATATTGATTACTTTGGTTTGATCGCGCGCCGTCATATACACAGAGTACCATCGATAGACGATCTTCAATCACACGAAGGCTTCCTGCGGGAACTATCCGCCCTAGGGACGTTGGAAGCCAATCCGGAAGCCCACAAAGCAAACGGAAAAGCGGGTGCTTGGATGCAGCGAGGCGTAACCGCACGACAGTTGTCCCTAGCTCTTTCGTTAGCCTTTTTGCAATACGAACCACCAGAACAAGTTTTCAATGCCGCTACAATTCTTGAGAGATTGTTGGTTCCGCAATCTGACAATTCTGCGAATAAACCTAGCGAAGTTTTTGGCACCGCTTCTAGAACTGCGCGCCTAGATGGAATTCAAGGGCTGGTAGCTTACGTGAGCTCTTCCGACTCAGGTTTGGAAGTTCCGATTGTTAGATTCAAACAGGACGATTGGGCCAGGGATCTCTTAAGTCACGTTTGGATCGAAGAACCTGATGTTCGTGAGAAAATTATGCAATGGGCGGTGGATCTCTGCCTAGCGGACCCAAATGGTGATATTATCCGGCGCATCGGGGTGAGTATTGGACTGCTTGCGGAGAATAATTTCTATGAGATAGTCAATGGAGTAATTTTCAATTGGCTGAAAAGACCTGAACCGCAGTTAAGGCGGGTTGCAGATCTTGCGCTCGCCGTCGCAGCAGAAAACTCAAACAACCGAAGTCTTATTGAGGGGGTTGTAGAAAATCTAATTGAGCTACGAAGTACCGTTTTTTTGTGTGCAGCGCTCGAGTTGTCATGTGGTTACACGGGTATGCGGCTTCCCAATTTGGCTGTTTCGACGCTCCGGAGAATTGGAAGAAAGATTATCGTAAATGAAAGAATGAGAAGCATTGTGATGAATTCTCCACTTCTTGGCCCGGGCGATGTTGATTTATCTTATATAGACAAGGAAGTTCAGCCCGACACTGATGTTCATATGGGCATTGAACCCTCAGATATTGCTTCAGATGAGAATGCTACTTCTCCAGCAACAATTGAAGTGGATGTTGATGCGCGCGAGAACGTTATTACTCGAACACCACATTTGTTGAAAGTTGCAACCTTCTTAGGAGAGATTTCGGAATGGGCATCTCAGCGGGCAAAAACGCAGGACCAAGCGTTGCAACGACAACTTCCATTGTTCATATTACTGGCAGCGTTTCAGAAGGTCCGTTTCCTCCGATCTGAATCTTCAGACCTACTAACGCTCGAAGATCTAATTGATGTTTCTTTTATCCCTAAGGAGGTTCTTGATCGAATACTGTCTGGATTAACAGAAGCCGCTCTAGCAAAGAAGAGAATCGAATATTCGCCTAGGATGCATCTAAAGAACGTTGTTCAAAGATTTTCTATGATTAGGAAGTCAACGAGTACTTTACCAGATCCAGATCCATTTTTAGTTTTCTTGAGTGCCGTGCATGAGAAGATCGAGCGCGAAGCTCCAGGTCAGGCTTATCCTGTTGTGGCTTGGACGGGTGCATTTACGAGCGAGAAGGATAAAAATATGATCCGACGAGGAGGCCATTTTCGGCGATTTTCATCGGAGACGGACGGATGAGCCTTGTCACAGAGCATGATCAATTGCCAACGCGATTAGCAGGTCACACGATCATTGGACGTACCAAAAGGCACCTCGTCGACATCGGTGAGGCTGGATATTTGAGTTGGTTCCAAAGAAATTTCACGAAATTTGACAAGTTCTGGCAGATAGATCTCAGGCAGCAACACCTTCAAATTGAAGAACGATGTGAAACATCCACACCAATGCAGTATTTCACAGTAAAGGGAAAAGTATTATTTTCAGTAGAAAACGCTTTAATTTTGGTTGAAGAGGGAAATTCAGTTGAAGCTGATTTGGAGATTCCCGTCAAGAACCGGTTGGATGAGTTATCGGCACTACTGCCACCAGAGGATTATCGACATCTTGAACGGCAATCGAGGTTGGCGGTCACTGACATTTTTTTAGCTTCTGCCTACAAACTGCTGGCACTGTCAATTGTTGTAGAACCACCTGAGGGATACAAAAGTGCAGTCAAAAACGTATTTGATGAGCATATGCGAGGCGAGGGTCAATCGGCAGTTTCTGACCGTGCTCGACTGGCTCTGACGAATCCAGTTGAGGAGCGTGAGCTAGCGATTTTGATGGGCAACAACGAACTCGCCAAAGCGCTTGGAGATGT
Organism: Pseudomonadota bacterium; assembly: GCA_039026295.1. Taxonomy (GTDB): domain Bacteria; phylum Pseudomonadota; class Alphaproteobacteria; order Rhodobacterales; family Rhodobacteraceae; genus Thermohalobaculum. Next base: position 8,786 of record JBCCMP010000088.1, read on the forward strand.
TATGAATAGCCGTCATGAAGCATTGCTTCAAGAATATGAGATTATAAGAAAGGCTATGAATGATGGCATTCTAGACGAGGGTACATTGGATGCGTTTAAGGAAAAAATCCTTAATTTCAATCTTATCAATGGGCCTAAGGAAGAAGTTAAGAAGATTGAGCACAAAAAAAATATCCGGTGAATTTTGATTCACAATTTGGCTGAACGACGTTTTTTTATTGGAATACATAAAGCTGATTTGTTGCATTTGCTCTTATTCATACATCCCTAAGGGCAGATCATATCGCAGCGTCGTATGTTCGCAATTATCAAGTATGTATATTGTCGGCTGGTGTCCGCATTTACTTCGTCCAGCAAACTAATGTCCGTTTCAAACTGGCTGCACCGAAATGTGGCGCTGCAACATTTGGAAGTAAGGGCTCGAAGCAGCCGTTTTACACTATGGGGAATTCTGTTAGATCCGAGGCCGGTTCGGCCCCGAAAATCTCCCGATGAAATCGGTAGGAGCACTCTCAAAATTCACGCCAGATTTAACACTTCACCCGAGAGTTGCTATATATCGGAATGCGGCGACATCGCAGCGACTTCTGCCCATCCCGAAACACTGCCGCTGATCGGCATTCCCGGCAAAGCTCAAGCATTTCGCACCGTCGGAGGTGTGTATTATTTAGGACCTTGCGGATGATCAGCAATCTGAAGCCAGGCCGGACGCGATCATCAACCGCCACTGCAACACGCACACTGCGGAATCTCTGCCATGCAGCGTTATCGGCGCGGTGCCTCAGGCACCGCCGGCGCCTGCCAGATGCTGCACCAGCAGGCGTTCGACCACGCCGCCGAAGAAGACCAGCAGGTCGACGCCGTGTGCCGCGTCGAACTTCCTGGGGTCGGACGAGCCGAACACCAGCATCGCGGTTGCGCCGCCCAGCTCGAGCCGCATGCAGGCTTCCGACTGCACGGGGTTCGCCTCGCCGAAGATCAGTTCCGCCTCGGCACCGGCCTCCCGCAGGACCACGGGCTCGGACATCTTGCCGTCCAGCGACATGTAGTCGGATACCGTGCCCTCCGGCAGGGCAAGGACGCGCGCGTCGTTCTGAAGACCAAATCCCGTCGCCGGACCTGTCTCGGTGACGTCCGTCTCCAGACACAGCCGAGCCTCTTCCACGCCCATGGTCAGGGGCACATCGCCGATCAGCCGCTGCAGAAACGCGGCCAGATCCGGCGGCTCGATCAGTGCCAGCACCGCCCGGTGAAGCTGCGCCGTGCCCGAGACGTTTTCATAGGCCGCCGCGATCACCGTCCGATGGGTCAGCGCCAGCTTCTCAAGCCGTCGCTCCAGCCGCTCGACCAGCCGGTCGCGCAGGTCCACCACCTTGCGGTCGCCCTGTTCTTCCCCGACCAGCCGGCGCATGACATCGTCGTCATCCAGCACCAGCGCAGGCTCGGCGACGATCAGCGAGCGGATCAGGTCGCGGTCCGCATCGGACAGGGTCAGATCGCTCACCGCTCAGCCCTTCAGGATCGACTGGCCGGTCTTGGCCCAGTCTGACAGGAACGCCTCCAGACCCTTGTCGGTCAGCGGATGCGACGCCAATTTCTTCAGAACATCCGGCGGCAGGGTGGCGACATCCGCGCCGATCTTGGCGGACATCAGGACATGGTTCACCGTACGGATCGACGCCGCCAGGATCTGCGTCTCGTACCCGAAATTGTCATAGATCTGGCGGATGTCGGCGATCAGGTCCATCCCGTCCAGACCCATATCGTCGAGACGTCCGATAAAGGGAGAGATGAAGGTCGCCCCGGCCTTGGCCGCCAGCAGGGCTTGGTTTGCAGAGAAGCATAGGGTTACGTTAACCATGTGGCCCGCATCCGACAGGGCCTTGCACGCCTTCAGCCCGTCCCAGGTCAAAGGAACCTTCACCGCGATGTTCCCCGCGATCTTCGCCAGCTCCCGGCCCTCGGCGATCATTGCCTCGGCCTCGGTCGCCGTAACCTCGGCCGATACCGGGCCGTCGACGATCTCGCAGATTTCTTTGGTCACCTCCAGGATGTCGCGGCCCGATTTCATGATCAGCGACGGGTTGGTGGTGACCCCGTCGACCATCCCGGTCGAGGCAAGATCCTTGATCTGGTCAATCTCGGCGGTGTCGACGAAGAATTTCATGGCCTGCCCCCCTGCTGGTGCCGCGTCGCGGTGGATTGCGCGGCAACCTAGCGAAAGGCAAGGGTGGGTGCCAGCCCTGATCCGCGGCCTCCGTCGCCTTTGGCGGGACATCCGATGAACCGTGTCGGCGTGGTCGTGCCCATGCCGTTCCCTGGCCCGCTGGACTATGCGGTACCCGAGGGGATGGACTCGGCACCGGGCGATTTCGTGAAGGTTGAACTGGGCGCACGCGCCGTCACCGGCGTGGTCTGGGGACCCGGCGACGGCGCCGTTCCGGCGGAGCGGCTGAAAGAGATTGCGCTGAAGCTGCAAGTCCCGCCGATGCGCGCCGAAATGCGCACCTTTCTGGACCGGGCGGCGGCCTACACCATGTCGCCGCCGGGCATGATGGTGCGTCTGGCGACACGCGTGCCGGATCTGGGCGCGCCCGCGCGGATGCGCCAGGTCTGGCGGCGGGGCCAAGAGACACCGGAGCGGATGACCCCCGCCCGGAGCCGCGTGCTGGAGGTTCTCGATGCCCATGGCGGGTTCGGCTTTTCGGCGGCGGATCTAGGACGCGAGGCCGGGGTCGGCACCGGCGTCATCAAGGGGCTGGCGGCTCAGGGGGCGCTGATCCCCGATCAGGTTCCCGCAGACGCCCCCTATCCTGCCCTTTCGGGGTTCGCCATGGCCGGGCATCTCAGTGCCGATCAGGCCAAAGCGGCCGAGGCCCTGCGCGCGGATGTGGCAGCAAAATCCTACGCGGCGACGCTGCTTTACGGCGTGACCGGGTCCGGCAAGACCGAGGTCTACCTGGAAGCCGTCGCCGAATGCCTGTCTCAGGGACGGCAGGCCCTGGTCCTGCTGCCGGAAGTCGCCCTGACCTCAGCCTTTCTCGACCGGGTCGAGGCGCGGTTCGGTGCGCGTCCGGCCGAATGGCACCACGGGGTCACGGGCGTGGAGCGGCGGCGCTGCTGGCATGCCGTCGCCGACGGTTCGGCAAAGCTGGTGGTGGGTGCCCGGTCGGCGCTTTTCCTGCCCTATGCGGATCTCGGCCTGATCGTGATCGACGAGGAACATGAGGGGTCCTACAAGCAGGAGGACGGTGTCCTCTACAATGCCCGCGACATGGCCGTGCTGCGCGCCGCGACAGAGGGTGCAACCGCTGTTCTGGCAACAGCGACACCGTCGCTGGAGACCTGGGCGAATGCCGAGGCTGGGAAATACAAGCGCCTCGACCTGCCAGAGCGGTTCGGGGCGGCGGTGCTTCCCGGGATCGAGCTTGTCGATCTGCGCCACGAGAACCCCGGGCGAAATCGCTGGATCTCCCAGCCCCTGGTCCGGATGGCACGGGGCCGACTGGATGCCGGGGAACAGGTTCTTCTGTTCCTGAATCGCCGGGGGTATGCGCCGTTGACCCTCTGCCGGGCCTGCGGGCACCATTTCGGCTGCCCCAGTTGCGATGCATGGATGGTCACCCACCGGTTCCGCAACGAATTGCTCTGCCACCAGTGCGGTCATACGGAACGGCTGCCAACCGCCTGCCCCGCGTGCGGAAGGGATGATGCCATCGCGATCGTCGGCCCGGGGGTCGAACGTCTGGCCGAGGAAGCACGCATCGTCTTTCCGGGCGCGCGGATCGAGGTGCTGTCCTCCGACCTGATGACGTCCACCGCGCAGCTCAAGGAACGCATCAACGCGATTGCCGCGGGCGAGGCTGATGTGATCGTCGGCACCCAGATGATTGCGAAGGGGCATAACTTTCCCAAGCTCACGCTGGTGGGCGTGATCGACGCCGATATGGGGCTGCACGGCGGCGACCTGCGCGCCGCAGAGAAAACGTTTCAGATCCTCCATCAGGTCGCGGGCCGTGCGGGGCGCGCGGACAAGCGAGGGCTGGCTATGATCCAGACCGTATCCCCGGATCACGGTGTGCTTCGGGCGATCGTCTCGGGCCAGACCGAGGATTTCTGGCGCGAAGAGGCCGATATCCGGCACGAGGCGGGGATGCCGCCGTTCGGCCGTCTGGCCGGGGTCATCGTCTCTGGCACCGACGAGAAACGGGTGTGGGATACCGCGCGGGCGCTGGGCGCGGGGGCGCCGATGCTGCACCGCGGCGGAGCGGAGCTTTTCGGCCCGGCCCCCGCCCCCTTTGCCCGGCTGCGCGGCAAGACGCGTGTGCGGCTGTTGATCAAGGCCCCCAAGGGGCTGGCGCTGCAAAAGCTGCTGACCGAATGGCGCGATCAGGTCAAGGTGCCCAGCGCGGTGATGGTCCAGATCGACATCGACCCGCAAAGCTTCCTTTGACGTCTGTGCTGCCGCCTTGGCAGTCTTTTATGTCGCCGCTTTGGCGGTCATCTATGTCGCCGCTTTGGCGATCTTGGCCAGATCGCGCGCCACCGCGTAGGCCCCGCGCACCCGGTCCTTGTCCTCGCGCCAGTCGCGGCGGATGATCAGTTTGTTGTCCTTGACCTTGGCAAGCCCGTTCTGCTTTTGCAGGTAGCCGACCAGTCCGGCGGGATCTGCGAACTTGTCGTTTCGGAACTTGATCGTCGCGCCGCGCGGGCCGGTGTCCATCCGCTCGATCCCGGCCTGGCGGCACCTGGTCTTGACCTGAACGACCTTAAGCAGGGTTTCGACATCCTTGGGCAGCTTGCCGAACCGGTCGTGGAGCTCCGCGGCGAACCCCTCCAGTTCCGTCCGGCTCTCCAGCGTCGACAGGCGGCGGTAGAGGCCCAGCCGGACATCGAGGTCCGAGACGTAATCCTCCGGTATCAGCACCGGCACCCCCAGATTGATCTGCGGAGCCCAGCCATCATCGGTATCGATCTCTGCCCCGATCTCTCCGGCGCGGATCTTGGCGATCGCCTCGTCCAGCATCTCCTGGTAAAGCTCGAACCCGACCTCCTTGATGTGGCCGGACTGTTCTTCGCCCAAGAGATTGCCCGCCCCTCGAATGTCCAGATCGTGCGAGGCCAGCGTGAACCCGGCCCCCAGCGTATCGAGGGAACCCAGCACCCGCAGCCGCCGCTCTGCCTGCGGCGTCAGCGGCTTGCGCGGTTCGGTCGTGAGGTAAGCGTAGGCCCGCAGCTTCGAACGGCCGACGCGGCCCCTGAGCTGGTATAGCTGCGCCAGACCGAACATGTC
>JBCCMP010000089.1:0-13882 GCA_039026295.1 Pseudomonadota bacterium
AGCGCGGCGACAAAATGCATCTCGGACGTGCCGGGATTGGTGAAACAGACATCGACATCATTCGCCAGCAGCGAACGCACCAGGCTTTCAGCGCCGTTCATCAGTGATCTCCAGATTCTCTCCCGCAGGAGCTTGCGCAGTAACAGGGGTTAGGTTCCAGCGGAATTCCTTGATGCGATTGATCAATCAGGCGGATGCTTTGCAGGCACTGGTCATTGTTCCGCCCTGAGGACAGCCCTGGGTTGATTTTTTCGGCTTTGTGGCGTTCGGTGTCTTGATGAATTTATCCAACAAGTAACTTTATATGTGAGCGTAACATGGAAACCATCAAGGCAAGTGTCGGGATCAAGGGCCGGAACAACAAAGCGGATGTTCTGGTAATCCGTAAACTGTTGCGGCGGCACGCACACTGGTTGCCCGCCAACCAGCAAGTGGCAGAGACCGGTGCGTATGAACCGACCATCGGGGCTGCGATCCAGACCTTTCAAAAGACTGCTGGCGCGGTCAAATCCCCGGACGGACGGGTCGATCCGAACGGCTATTCGCTGCGCCGTCTGAACGCAGCCAGCATTCCCAAGCCTGATCACATGATCTTTTGGCCATTGTGCTGGCATCGCGATGGCGATGGGCTGTTGGATGCCGACTTCAAGACCGCCGCAACGAAACTGATGTGCGAGGTTGCCGCCATCAAGGCGGTGGCAGAGGTCGAAGTGTCCAGTCGGGGCGCGTGGGAGCAGATCGACGGGCGGCCAACGATACTGTTCGAACGCCACAAGTTCAAAAAGCATTCAGGCGGAACATGGGACCGGACCCATTCCGATATTTCGGGATCGTATTCGGCGCGGTCCTATGGGTTGTTTCGCGAGCAATATGAAAAGCTCTACCGTGCCGCTGTTCTGGACCAGTCGGCCGCCCTGAAAGCCTGTTCTTACGGGGCTTTTCAGATCCTGGGCGAGAATTTCAAAGAATGCGGCTACCAGTCGGTCGAGGACTATGTGGATTCGACGCTCGACAGCCAACGCAAGCATCTGGATGCGTTCGTCTCGTTTATTCTCAGCAATGCGGCCCTTCTGACCGCGATCAGGAATAAGCAATGGGCGACCTTTGCCAAGGGCTACAATGGCCCGAGTTACAAAGACAACGACTACGACACCAAGATGGCAGACGCCTACAAGAAGTTCGCGCCGCCGCCGCCCAAGAAAACAGGTGCCGAACACGGCACCAAAAAGAAACCTGCGCCGGCGCAATAACGATGCGACGTCGGTTGATATCTGTCGCAGGCGCTGCCGTCGCCGTGATCGGCGGTCTGTGGTTCGCCATGCAAAGCAGCACCACAGCCGATCAGGTTGCCACGCGCGAACGTCTGCAAACACTTTTCGACACGCGGCCCGGGACTTTGACCGTTGGCCCGCCTGCAATCTTCAATCTGCCACCGATCGACGCAGTCGAGGTTCTGCCGGTGCGTTATGAACCGCCGGAGGGCGAAGGTTTCATGGCGGTGTCCTTCCGGTGCGGTCTGGTAATCACCCTGCCCGGGCAAGAGCCACAAGCGGTCGTTACCGTCGGGACGGGATCGACAGAAGTCCTGTCCTGCGATGGGTTGACTGCGATCGATGTGGTCGCTGGCAAAGTGCCGATGATCGGCACCATCTATCGGTTCCGGTCGCCCAATGTGACCTTTCCCGGCCCAGTAATCGTCCGGTGGGACGAACCTTCAAAGCGCTTCGTCGTCGACGATGCGATGGGCGAGGCGCTCGATGCGACAGGCCCCGTCGAAACCATGGATGCCCTGAAGCTGACCCTGCCCAAACTCTAGGCCTGGTAGAGTTTTCTTGTGGCCCGTCCCTAAGGCATCACCATCACCCGCCTTTTCCGCACATCCGGGTTCCCGCGATCGGTGATGCGGGTGATCTTGCTCATCCAGACGGCGGTCCTGGCGTATTCGCTGAACTCGTCCCAGGACATCGGCGTGCGCGGTGCCGGGGCGCGGCCGTTGTTTGTGGCCGACAGCGGGTCGCGGCCCAGTTCCTTGGCCAGGATGCCGCCCGCCGCGGCGGCGTTCATGCCGCTGGCATCGGCGTTCGAGACGAAGCGCTGGGCGTTGCGCCACTGATCGACGGCCTTCGAGTCGAGACGGGCGAGCGCAAGCTGGTTCTGGTCGTAGGCCAGACGGCTTTGCCCCTTCATGTACTTCGCGGCGGCGTGCCCGGCGAAATGCGCGCCGGCGCTGCACCCGACCTTGGTCAGCGCGCCGGTGATCGCCTGCTCCATGTTCTTGCCTTCGGCCAGGGCCTCTGCCCCTTCGAAAAGGCCTTCGACCGCAGTCGACACGACGGTGACCACCTTTTCGCCGCCGGGCAGTTTGAAGACGCTGAAACCAAGGCCGACCGTCGCGCCCAGCGCCGCAACGGATGTCGCGCCTAGATTGCCGTTCGTGTCCTGATATTTGCCGACGGCGGTCAGGGCCACGCTGCCTGCCGCGGCGATCACGAACCCCGAACTGGCCGGAACGGCGAGGACGCTGAGCACGATTGTCGCGCCGTCGCGCACCTGGGTCGCCTTTTGCACGTACCAGTTCAGCGCGTCGGTCGCCCGTCCGTTCTGGACCTTCACCTTGTGGGCGTCCTGGCGCACTTTCTCGGCCGCCTTGAAGCGGCTGGTGTACATCTTGTAGAGCGCCAGGCGCATCTCGTAGATCGCCTCGCCGTTGCCGCGCATGCCTTTCTGCAGGGCTTGGGAGAAATGCCCGGTGAAGGTGTTCAGCTTTTCGCCCTTGATCCGGCGCATGAGGTCCCAGTCGACCGACTGGTACTGGCTGAGCGGCGCCATGCCCAGTTTGGCCATCGTGCTGGTCGCGTGGCTGTGGATCCTGGTGGCGGAGGACACCGCATAGCGATGCGCGCAGTCGCGGATATAGGATTTCACGACCTCGGTGTTCACCGAGACCTCGATCTCGTCGAGGCCGTCGCGGAAGCTAAATTTCGTCGTCATGGCAATGCCTTTGTCGGCCTCTGGAAGGCGGACGGGGCAGTAAACGCGCCCCGACCGCGATGCTTTCGGGTAATGGGATCAGGATAGGGGCGGGGCCGGGTCGGCAGAATCCCCCAAGTTGGGGATTCTTACTGCGTTGGTCAGTCCGGGGCCCGGTTTCTGCCGCAGACCCTGCTGATTTCATCCGCGAGGGCGTGCGGGTGCGTGTAGAGCAGGAGCTGAGCGGCGTTGTCGATGCTGGTCGATGTAACGTTTTCACGTTGCGCAACAAGCGCGTCGATGGTTGCCTGCGCCAGGAAGGGATGACGGGCGGCGTGGACGAAATGAGCGGGTGTCTTTGCAGGCAGACGGGCGCTCCAGTCCGTGACCCAGAGCGCGATGTCTCGGACGATCTGAGCGCAGTCCTCGAAGCAAAAGTACATGTTCCGCCGCAGCGCTTCGTAGACATCGCCGCGCAGGATTGCGGTCTCGTCCAGTTTGCACCCCTCGACAAAGAACTGACAGATCCGCTTTTCGCCCCAGGGGCCGGAGCGGAACAGCTGCTTGGCAACGCGGTACCCGAAGGTCAGGGCGCGCGGTGCCTTCAGCGCCGCCTCGAAGCTGCGCCGCGCATTGTCAGGGAAGTCATCGAAAGATGACATCGGTGCGCCGGTGTTGCACAGGATCACCGCGCGCGCTGCCGGAAGAGTTTCGGCCATGGCGGCGGCCAGAACGCCGCCTTCCCTGTTTCCGGCGAGCACCGGTCGGTCCAGATCCAGCGCCCTGGACAGTGCCGTGTAGTCGCGAATGCAATCGTCGACCCAGCTCTTCGTCCGAACAGGGTCCGAGCCGCCGAACCCGGGGCGGGACGGGGCAATCACATCCAGCCCGCGACGTTCCATCGCCGCGCGGAAGGCGGCGGTTTCCTCCGGCGCGCTGGAGGTTGTGATGTAGAAGACCGGGATGCCCCCGGACTGCCCGTATCTGAGATAGTGCAGGCGGCGACCGTCACTCTGCCTGTGGACATGGCGCGTGAAGTCAGCGTTTTCGTTTAACGCCGGATCGGGGCCGGTGGGGATACCCTCGCCAAGCGTCAGGATCAGCCGGACCAGATCCAGCTGGCGCTGCGTGCCGGTCTTCTGCAGCAGCGCCTTTATGTGCGACCGCACCGTCTCGATGCTGCGAAAGCCGCTTTCGGCGATTTCCTTCGGGTTCAGTCCATCGACCAGCTTGCGGGCGATCTTCAACTCGGCGGGCGACAGGCTGTAAAGAGACGTCAGCATCTCGCCCATGCTGTCCTTCCACCCGGTGCGCTGAACGGAAATCAGGACATGGCCGTCGAGCGCCGTGCCGCTGAGGAGATAGCCGTTGTCACCGACTGTCAGCGCCTCTGCCTGTGCCTGGCTGTCTTTCGAGTTGCGCAGAATGCGCGAGATTGCGCCGGTGAACGGGCCATCCGGCAGGGTCTGGCCCGGCATGATCGGGGGCGTCCCTGACAGCAGCAGCATCGCGTCCTCGTGCCCGGCGATCAGGCGCCGGTCCATGTCGATGACGCAAGACGGGATACGCTGCGCTTCGAGCACTGTGTCGAAGGCCCGATCACCCAGGGCCGTGCGTTCGGTGGCAAGGTCCAGTGCCATGGTGAAATGGGTGTCGACGATGTCAGGGCCGCTGTTGGGGCCGCTGTCGGGGCCGCTGTCAGGGCGACTGTCAGAGCCGTCCGGCGGCCCGGTCTTGCTGCCACGCGCGCGGTCCCAACGCCTAAGAAGCTCCTCGAACCGGCCCGGCTGCTGGATCGCACCGTAGATGGTTTCGACCAGCTTGAGATCGGCATTCGTCGCGTCCTCGGCAACCGCCGCCGGATCGGCTGTTGAGGCAGCCTGGTCAGGATTGTCGAGCGGGCGGTCAGGATCGGACATCGATCGCAATATTGCGCGCCAGCGGATGAGGTCAATACGGCATGGATACCCGGGTGAACACTCCCGTGATCAAGGCTGCGGACGCGGCGTCAGGGTTTGACACGTGTCTTTTCTGGTGGAACACGGGGGCAGTCTGACAAAGCCACAACGAAATCCCGAGGGAGGATCCCATGCGCGAAGCCGTCATCGTCTCCACTGCACGCACGCCGATCGGCAAGGCCTATCGCGGGGCCTTCAATGACACATCGGCCCAGGAACTGGCCGGTCACGCGGTCAAGCACGCCATAGAACGCGCAGGTGTGGATGCCGCCGAGATTCAGGACGTGGTGATCGGCGCGGCCCTTCAGCAGGGCTCGACCGGGGGCAATATCGGGCGGCAGGCGGCCATCCGTGCCGGATTGCCGACATCGGTCGCGGGGATGTCGCTGGACCGCCAGTGCGCATCCGGGATGATGGCGATCTGCACGGCGGCCAAGCAGGTGATACACGACGGCATGCAGATGGCGGTCGGCGGCGGGGTCGAGTCGATCAGCCTGGTGCAGACCAAGGACCAGCGGACCGACCGGCTGCGTGACCCGTGGATCAAGGACCATCAGCCGGCGCTCTACATGTCCATGCTGGAGACGGCCGAGACGGTCGCTGATCGTTATTCGGTGAGCCGCGAGGCGCAGGACGAGTTCGGCTATCAGTCCCAGATGCGCACCGCCGCCGCCCAGCAGCGCGGGGCGTTCGATGACGAGATTGTCCCGCTGCCGTCCACCATGCTGGTCATGGACAAGGAGACCAAGGAGGTCTCTTCGAAGGACGTGGTGCTCGAGAAGGACGAGGGCAATCGTCCGACGACCACGATGGAGGGGCTGCAGAGCCTTGCGCCCGTCTTCAAGGACGGCCTCGTGATCAAGGAGGGCGGCTACATCACCGCAGGGAATGCCTCGCAATTGTCGGACGGGGCGTCGGCCTCGGTGATCATGGAGGCCAAGGAGGCCGAAAAGCGCGGGCTGGAGCCTCTGGGCTATTATCGCGGCATGGCCGTGGCGGGCTGTGACCCGGACGAGATGGGCATCGGCCCCGTCTTTGCGGTGCCGAAGCTTCTGGAGGCCAATGGCCTTAAAATGGATGACATCGATCTTTGGGAGTTGAACGAGGCCTTCGCAGTGCAGGTCCTCTACTGCCGTGACCAGCTCGGCATCCCGAACGAGAACCTGAACGTTGACGGCGGCGCGATATCTGTCGGTCACCCTTACGGCATGTCCGGGGCCCGGATGGTCGGCCACGCGCTGATCGAGGGCAAGAAGCGCGGCGCCAAGCACATTGTCTGCACGATGTGCGTCGGAGGCGGCATGGGGGCCGCGGGGCTGTTCGAGGTCGCCTGAGGCAGCTTGGGCCTGCAAAGAAACAGGGCAAGGCCTTCGAGAAAGAAACAGGGCGAGCCCTTCGAGCCCGCCCTGCACCGGTCGCGCCGGAGGGGTGTTTCCGCGTCAGCTACGCGGAGAAGTTTTCATGATCGGCAAGCAGCGATCTGCGATCAGTATTCCCTTGCATCGTTCTTCACGAAGAAGAACCCGTGATTTTCAAAGTTCGGCAGCGGACCATAGAAGTTGCCGAAATTCTTCATCCACTCAAGCTTGAAATTGTTGCGCCACATGGCGTCAATCAGGTCGGCATCGGTGATGCCCCACTGCCAGTAATTGTGGGCGTCGCGGTACTTTTTGTCGAACAGCGGATGCTTCTTGTCCAAATTGTCGAAAAGCTCGTCGATCCGCTTGTCGACCCGGACGCCGGCATCGTTGGTGCCGCCGGGCGTGTTCTTCAGATAGGCTTCCTTGCCCAGATCGATCAGGCGCTGCGTTTTTTCTGACCCGGTCCATTGCTGGTTGTAGATGATGAAGACCCGGGTCTTCGGCGCATACATGTCGATGATCTGATCCCAGTTCGGGTTCGCCTGGTGCACCAGCATGTCGTACATGATGATCGCATCGACACCCGGGATCTGATCGACCGTGTCCTTGTAGCCGATCTCTCCCGTGACGAACTGCAGGTTCGGATAGAGCTTGGCCCGCTGCTTGGCGATGTTGGTGACATGCGTGTCCACCACATAGGCTTTCTCGATATTGAAGGACATCATCGCCTGATAGCTGTAGCCCGCATTCACGCCCCAGCACGCGCCGAGATCGGCGAAAGAGCGGACCCGGTACTTTTCGAAGGCGTCCATGATCATGCGGCCCTTGTTGGGCACGATCGGTTTGTGCAGTTCGGACTTGCCTTCGATTTCCATCAGCATTCGGGTTCTCCCTGATGATCGCTGGATCTGCGCGCCGGGGTTGCCGACGGGGTGCATTGGACTGATAGGACCGGTTTGGTTAAACGTTGCTTAAATTCTCTGGCGGCCCGTGCCGCAAATCTCTGGATCTGCCATGACCGACCTGACCAACGATTTCGTTGCCAATCACGAGTTCATCCGTGCCGCCCGCGAAACCCTGAACGACCAGATGTGGGATTATCTGGTCGGCGGGACCGAAACAGAGACAACGCTGGCCCGTAACCGTGCCGCGCTGGACGCAGTTGCATTGCGGCCGCGCGTTCTGGTCGATGTATCCGAGATCGATGCGACCTGGGAATTCCTGGGCAAGAAACTCCGGCTGCCGGTGATGCTGGCCCCGGTCGGCGGTCTGGACAGTTTCGATCCATTGGGCGCCGTCTCCGTTGCCAGGGGCGCGGGCGAGTTTGGCGCCGGGATGATGTTCTCGTCTGTCACCGAACGCACAAAGCCGGAGGTTCGCGCCGCAATGGACGGGCCGCTGGTCTATCAGCTCTACGTTCGCGGCTTCGGCCGGTTCATCGAGGACGAGGTCGAAGCGGCAATCGAGGCCGGTTTCGACGCCTTCGCCTTCACGGTGGACACCGCTGTCTACTCGCGCCGGGAGCGGGACATCGTAAAGCGCTTTGCCAAGCCCTGGCGGCGCTTTGTGAATGACGAGAGCGTGCGGGCGCAAGCGGCGCTGAACTGGAAAGACATCGAGCGCATCCGCAAGGCCTACGACATTCCTTTGATGATCAAAGGTGTCGGCACGGCAGAGGACGCGCGCATCGCCGTCGATCACGGTCTCGACTGGGTCTACGTGTCGAACCATGGCGGGCGGCAACTGGATCACGGCATGGGATCGGCCGACGTGCTGACTGAAGTGGTGGATGCCGTGAAAGGCCAGATCAAGATCCTGATGGATGGCAGCGTCTCGCGCGGCACGGATGTGGTCAAGGCCGTGGCCCTCGGGGCCGATATGGTCGGCATAGGGCGGCTCTATTGCTACGCGCTGGCAGTCGCGGGCCCGGCCGGGATCGTCCGGATGCTGGAAATTTTGGAAAACGAGATCCATTCCGCCCTCGGCCTCGCTGGCGTGGCCAGCTTTCGGGATCTGAGCCCGGGTCATTTGCGCCGCGGCGCACCTCTGGTCGGCGTGCCAGGCGTGCATTCTGCGTTTCCGCTGCTCGACGGTTAAGGGCGTCGCCGCTGCCTCGCCGCGGCGGCACTCGCCCGACCTGCCTGATCACGGGCATTTGGGCTGTGCGATGATCTGTTATCTCCATGCTCTCTCCCTTGCACCTGTCGGAGGCCGCCATGCGCCTGTTGATCCTTTTGTTGTTTTCGCTTTTGACTGCGCCGGTCGCTCATGCTTGCGGCGGACCTGAACGTTGCGAGATCGACAATGGATATTACCTGGCCGCGACGCCGCCTGATTGGGACGGGGTCAGCCCGCTGCCTGTGGTCGTCTACTACCACGGCTGGAACGGCTCGCCGGAAGGCGTGTTCCGCAACAGTGCCATGGTCAACGGGGTTCATACCCGCGGCGCGTTGTTCATCGCGCCCTTCGCGCGGACCGGGTACTGGCGTCAGATCGGTGAGGGCCGGGCGGAGGGTGGACGGGACGAGCTTGCCTACGCCCATGCCCTGATGGCCGATATCCGCAAGCGCTGGCCGGTGGACGAGCGGCTGGTGATGGCCTCGGGTTTTTCGCGCGGCGGGTCGATGGTTTGGAACCTTGCCTGCTATGCCGGGGAATTGTTCACCGGCTTTGCACCGATTGCGGGCGGGTTCTGGGGCTCGACGCCCGCCGAGTGCCCATCGGGGCCGGTGAATGTCCGCCACATCCACGGACTGTCGGATGCTGTGGTCGCCTATGACGAGGTGGGTATCTAAAACTCGATGCCCATTCCCGACGGTTTGACAGTGCTTCGGCGGGAGAACGGGGTGAGCGGACCTCCGGCGCGGACCTACAGGCTGGATCACCCCAAGAGGCCGCGAGACTGCAAACGCTGGGACGGAACGTCCGGCAGGTCGGTCGAGATCTGCCTGCACCCGGGCGGTCATTCGATCCCGGCGGAATGGGTTGCCGAGGGGCTGGACTGGTTGGCCGAAGTACAGTCGGTTGACTGACGCTGACCGTCGGGCGCGGCAAATGCGCAACAGCTGATACGCTCGTGCAACACACCTCTGGACCCAAGCCGGCTTAAGCTGTAACCACCCGGTCATGTTCAATCTTGTCCACATAACCCCGCTGAATACGGACGAACGTCCGTGCATATGCGTTGTGGGCGCAGGATTGTCTGCCCGGGTCTGACAAGAGACCCACCTCTCTGACAACCGAAACCCGATGACGCGCCAGGCGGTGCGTAGACCATAGGCATCGGCTTGGCGTTGAAGGAGACCGACATGATTACCGGTAAGCAGCTGATCGGCTGGGGATACCAGCCCGGAAAGTGGATGGGTCCTGCCCTGGAGGCGCTGAACAGGGCCGAGGCCGACGGCGCGGACGAAGCGGCGCTGCGCGCGCTGGCGGATACCTTCCAGCCGCCGCCGGCCGCGGCGCTGCGCCCGAAGGGGGACGTGCCCTTCCACCGTGCGATCGAGGCGACCACCCCGGACGAAGAGCGCAACGTGGCACAGGTCGTGGAGACGATGACCGAGCTGATGCGCACCCCGACCCTGACCGGCGGGGCGGTGATGCCTGATGCCTGCCCGGCGGGCGGGCTGGGGACCATCCCTGTGGGCGGGGTGGTGGCGGCAGACGGTGCCATTCACCCCGGCATGCACTCGGCGGATATCTGCTGTTCGGTGGCAATCACCGTGATCGGCGACATCCGGCCCGCGCGGGTCATGGATGCGGCGGCCGAAGTCACCCATTTCGGGGGCGGCGGGCGCGCGCCCGGTGCTCTGGTGCCCTTGCCGGAGGAGGTCGGCGTGGGGTTCCGCGACAACCGCTTCCTGCGCGATCTGATCGACCCCGCGCGGCAGCACTTCGCGACCCAGGGAGACGGGAACCACTTCCTGTTCGTCGGACGCCTGCGCTCGACCGATCAGGTGGCGCTGATCACCCATCACGGGTCGCGCAAGCCGGGCGCGATGCTCTATCGCAAGGGGATGCGGGTGGCGGAGGATTATCGCCGCCGCCTCAGCCCCGAGACGCGCAAGCAGAACGCCTGGATCCCGTTCGACAGCGATGACGGTCGGGATTACTGGGCGGCATTGCAGGTCATCCGGGCGTGGACCAAGGCGAGCCATTTCGCCATCCACGATCTGGTGCTGGATGCGTTGGGCGAGAGCGCGGAAGAGCGGTTCTGGAACGAGCATAACTTCGTGTTCCGCCGGGGCGACAGCTTTCTGCACGGCAAGGGCGCAACGCCTGCCTGGCAGGGGTTTGCGGAGGACTCGAACGGTCTGGTTCTGATCCCGCTCAACATGGCCGAGCCCGTGCTGATCGCACGCGGAAAGGACCGGCGAGAGGCATTGGGGTTCTGCCCCCATGGCGCTGGCCGGAACTGGTCGCGGTCCGAGGACGCACGGCGCAACGCCCACAAGCTGACCGAGCAGCGGGTGAAGCGCGAGACCAAAGGTCTGGATGTGCGGTTCTGGGCGGGCAGGCCGGACACGGGCGAGTTGCCGTCGGCCTACAAGAACGCCGAGACGGTGGTGCGCCAGATCCGTGCCTTCGATCTGGCCGAGGTTGTCGACTATGTCGATCCCTATGGCTGCATCATGGCCGGGGAGTGGCAGTCCGACTTCCACCGCCGCCGGATCGAGGCCAAGCGCGCCCGGCGGAAAGAACGTCGGAAGGGGCGATAAAAAAGAAGGGCGGCCTCGCAGGGCCGCCTTTTGCCGGACATCAAGCCGTTAGGTGTCCACCAGCCAATCTGCCGGTTCCAATTAGGGATAAAACGGCTCCGACCCATAGATAGTCGGTCGAAAGATCTTCCTATTTATTCATGCGGGCCTGACTGTAGATCCGACCGCTTTGCGGATCGAGAAATGCGCGCCTCACGTCACCGATCCGGCTGCCATGCCCAATTTTCCAATGGGTGCCGTGGCCGCGCCGGTCATCCGCGAGAACGCGATAGTGGATGCGGAATTTGATGCGCTGCGGACGACCAAAACGTTTGCCTTTAAGCTCTACACCGATCTTTTCAACGATCACTTCGACTGGTTCAGACCGATCCAGGAACCGATGCATGGCGTAATAATCCCAGCCACCGAAAGCCAATGCGAAAAGGCCGACGATGGCGCATGTAAGTGGGATCTGGCGGATCAGAAAGTCGCGGACCTCATGGGCGCTTGGAGCTTCGTAAGTCATGCCGCGACCATAAAAAAAGGCGGCCCGGCGGGCCACCCTTGTCGCTGATGTCGCGGGTCAGGGCCCGCTTGCAGGCTTCTAGTTCAGCGCGAGCGGTGCGCCCATCGAACCCGTTGCCCCGGCGATCGGTGCTGGCGAATACATGTAGGTGAAGACGTAGGCCTTGTCGGCCGCCAGTTCGCTCAGCTTCATGTTTTCCTGGTTCACGATCCCGTGGCGGGTTTGCAGGAAGGTGTGCACGCAGAAGGCGCAGGCCGGGTCAGGGTTCGGCACTGCGTCCAGCGGCCAGGTATCGCCGCCGGTGACGCCGGCCTGGACCTCTTCGGCAATCCAGCGCGCGACTTCCATGCCGATGCCCGGAGCACCGTTGTTATAGGTGGCAACGTCTTTCCAGTGCTTCTCCCAACCCATGCGGAAGATCAGGGCGTCGCCCGGCATGAACTCGAAGTCCGCCATGCCCTGCGCTTCCAGGGCCTTGTTGACATGCTCCATCTTGATGGTGTCGCCAGCGACCATGTCCTTGCCCCAGATTGCTGCCACATCGATCAGAATGCCGCGTGCAACGATCGGGTACAGTTTCTCGGTGCCGAGCTTCTGCAATCCGTAGGTGCCGGACATTTCAGCGGCGGTAAAGCCGTTGTACCAGCGCATGTTTGCCAGATCGCCCGCAGGGCCCATGGTCACGCCGATATGGCCAAGCCCGTCGAACTGCGTGCCGACCTGACCGATCTCGGTCGCCAGAAACTCGTCGTTCCAGGTGATCTTGTTGCCGCCCAGTCCATCGACCGCGCCTGTCGGCAGGCCCGGGATCGTCAGCGCGAACTTGCGGTTGCCGAAAAGCGGCATGTCTGCGGTGTACGGGTGACCCAGCTTGTAGACCTTCCCGCTGCCCGAATTAGCCGCCAGCGCGCGGGCGATGACTTCGGGCTTGGTGTACCAGTTGGTCGACCCGGCTTCGTCGTCGGCACCCCACAGCGGGTTGGGCCACCACTTGGATCCCAGCGGCGTTTCCATCACATCGCCATCAACCCAGGGCTTGCCCTTACAGGCCTTCCAGTCTTCGCCCGAACAGGCCATGGCGCTGGGCGATGTCATAAGGCCGGCGAGCCCGAAGGCCGCGCCTAAAAAAGTGGCTTTTGCGAGGGTTTTCATGTTGATCCTCCCAGAGTTATAGTATAACAATAAGGATTAACCCTTATTGCAGTGGACACTTCCACATCTTCCGCTTGAATAAAAGCGGAAAACTTCTTGCGCTTAATGAGCTTCACATGGACGATCTTTTTGATCGGGCCAGCACGTGGCTCTCGCGTCCCGAAGGGGAGGGATCGGCATGTCCGACAAGCAACAAATTCTCGACACCGCGGTGGCCAATGGCGATGCGCCGTTTCTGGTGGCTTTGGAGGGCAATGCCGATGGCGTGACCTGGTCGGGCGCGGCGGGGGAGGCGAGTCCCGGCATGGCAGCCGCCCCGGACACCGTGCACGCGATTTTCTCGATGACGAAGGCGGTGGGGTCGACTGCAGCGATGATGCTCATCGACCGCGGCAAGATGTCGATGGACGATCCGATCGACAAATTCGTCCCGGAGGCCGCTGACCTGCAGGTTCTGGACGGGTTCGACGGCGACACCCCGAAATACCGTGCGCCGGCATCCATGCCGACCATGCGCCAACTGGCAACGCACACCTCGGGTTGTGTCTACGAGTTCTGGAACGCGGATATCGGCCGGTGGATGGCAGCGACAGAGCATCCTTCGATTATCTCGGGCCTGAAATCCTCGCTGAACTATGCCATGGCATTCGATCCCGGCTCGCGGTGGGATTACGGCACGGGCATCGACTGGCTGGGACGCGCGGTGGAGGAAGTCGATGGCCGCCGCATCGATGTTTTCCTGCAGGAAGAACTGTTCGGCCCGCTGGGCATGACCGACACCGCCTGCGAGGTGGGCGATCACATGGCCCCGCGTCTGGCCAAGGTGAAAGCCCGTGGAGAGGACGGGGCTTTCGGCGACTTTGAAATGGCACCGGTCCCGAACCCGGAGTTCTACGGGATGGGGCATGCGCTCTATTCGACGCCAGCCGACTACATGACGTTCATCCGCATGTTCCTGAACCGCGGAACGATGAACGGGCACACCTTCCTGTCCGAGGCCGCGGTGGAGGAGATGTTGGCCAACCATATCGGTGATCTGAGGGTCGAACCGATGACGTCGCTGGCGCCACCGGTTTCGGCCGATGTGCATCTTTTCCCGGGAACGCCTGTCACCCATTCCTTCGGGTTTGTCCGGGTTGAAGAAGATGTCCCGGGCATGCGGTCAGCCGGTGCGCAGGGCTGGGCCGGGGTGCTGAACTCGCACTATTGGTTCGACCC
>JBCCMP010000090.1:0-13860 GCA_039026295.1 Pseudomonadota bacterium
GCCCCAAAGCGGCGGTGTTCGCCACTCACGCCCGTTTGCGCGTCCCTCGGGCCGATTGTCCGCGAGGCCCTCACCCATGTCATGGAGCAGAAGATCCGTGTAGGGCCAGATCAACTGGAAGCTCTGTTCCGGCTGATCTTCCAACCGGTTGGTCACGAATTTCGGCGCGTGGCAAGCGGCACATCCGGACTGGTAGAACATCTCTTGCCCACGCAGATGAAGATGGCTTCGAAGTCGGCAACGTTGGTCTGGATCTGGTGACCTTCTACAGTCGAAACCTCGGGGTACCCGCACGGCGGGCGCTCGACGATCCGGCCGTGCTGCGCGGGAAAGAGATGTTCTACCAGTCCGGATGTGCCTCTTGCCACGCGCCGAAATTCGTGACCAACCGGTTGGAAGATCAACCGGAACAGAGCTTCCAGTTGATCTGGCCCTACACGGATCTTCTGCTCCATGACATGGGTGAGGGCCTCGCGGACAATCGGCCCGAGGGACGCGCAAACGGGCGTGAGTGGCGAACACCGCCGCTTTGGGGCATCGGCATGACCGAAAGTGTCAGCGGCCACACCTATTTCCTGCACGACGGGCGAGCGAGATCCCTGCTCGAGGCGGTCCTCTGGCATGGGGGAGAGGCGCAGCGATCCCGCGATCAGGTCGTCTCGATGCCGAAGACGGATCGCGACGCATTGATAAAATTTCTCGAGAGCCTTTGATGCGCCGCCTCGTCCTTTTATTGTTTCTGTTGCCCTGCGCAGCACTCGCAAGCCCGGCGCAGGTGGTGGACCAAGCTCTAGAGACGCACATCCTTCCAGGATTTGCGGACCTTGAAAGCAAAACGAAGATTCTGGCGGAGCTAGCCGCGAATAGCTGTGATCCCGACGATGCCGCCTTACGCGACGCCTACCACACCGCCTTCGATGCATGGGTCACTGTCAGCCACTTGCGTTTCGGTCCGTCGGAAGCGGACAGTCGCGGATTTGCCTTGGCGTTCTGGCCCGACCCTCGCGGGACAACTGCCAAGACCCTGGGCCGCCTGATCCGCAGCGCGGACCCGGCGATCAATGACCCAGACACATTTCGAACGGTATCGGTGGCCGCGCGCGGGTTTTATGCGATGGAACGGCTGCTTTACGATCCTGCAGTTTCAGCGGCAGATCCCGAGTATGCCTGCCGCCTGCTGCGGGCACTGACCGTCGATATGGCGGAAACTGCAACGCTGATCAGGCAAGACTGGATCATGCAGCACGCAGATCTGATGCGGACACCAGGCACTGCCGACAACCCGTACGCCAATGAACTCGAAGCCCTGAAGGCGCTCTACTCGGCACTCGGAACGGGTCTGGAGTTCGCGGTCGACATCCGAATGGGTCGCCCGTTGGGAACCTTCGATCGCCCCCGTCCCCGCCGGGCTGAAGCATGGCGGTCTGGCAGATCGCTGCGGCAGATTTCAATGGCCCTGGACGGGATGGAGCCACTCGCGGCAGTCCTTGCAACCGATCACGCTGCAATCGCAGGGGCACTGAAAGAAGCGTTCGGATCCGCCCGCGACGCCGTCGCAGATGTCGGTGACCCTGTGTTTGCGACAGTTTCAGACCCCGTCGGCCGATTGAAGGTGGAAATCCTGCAGCAACGTATCGATTACATTCGCGAGATCGTGCTGGGCGATCTGGGCCCGGCACTTGGCGTCGGGCAGGGCTTCAATGCGCTGGATGGCGATTGACATGGCAACCGCGCGGCCGAGCAGACGGCGCTTTCTGGCTGGCGCTGCGGCAGCAGGCCTCGCGCCAAATCTGACATGGGCTGATGCCGGTAACCCAACCTATCTGGCGGCGGCGCGGTTGCCTGACGAGATTTATCTGCTCTTTGGTCTCGATGCAGAGGGGCAAGTGGCCTTTGAAATTCCGCTGCCTGCACGGGGCCACGCTGCAGCCGGTCATCCCGAACGGCCAGAGGCTGTGGCATTCGCGCGTCGCCCGGGCACGTTCGCGATCGTGCTTGATTGCACAACAGGGGCAGAGATCGCGCGCCTGACTGCGCCGCAGGATCGACATTTCTATGGGCACGGCGCCTTCTCACGCGACGGATCCCGGCTTTACACGACTGAGAATGATTCCGAGCTTGGCGACGGACGCGTCGGCATCTGGGCTGCTGACGACGGATACCGCCGGGTCGGCGAGGTTGCGTCGGGCGGTATCGGACCGCACGACATTCTGCGCCTTCCCGGCAGCGATACGCTGGTCATTGCCAATGGCGGCATCGATACGCATCCCGACACAGGACGGGAGAAGCTTAATCTGCCGACGATGCAGTCAAACCTGACGTATCTGGATCCATCAGGTGAGGTGATCGAACAGGTCTCGTTACCGACCGAGATGCGCCTGAACTCCATCAGGCACCTCGCAGTCCATGCAGACGGAACCGTCGCATTCGGATGCCAGTGGCAGGGGGATCTGGCCGCCGCGCCGCCATTGGTCGGATTGCACCGTCAGGGCCAGCACCCTCGCCTTCTGGCACCCCCGGACAACGCCGCCATGAATGGATATGTCGGCAGTGTTTCCTTTTCGGGCGATCACGAAACCGTCGCTGTGACCGCCCCGCGCGGGAACCGCGCAGTGCTTTTCAACGTCAACACCGGAGACACCAGAAAGGTGATCACATCCTCCGACATATGCGGCGTCGCCCAAACCAACGATGGACTTCTGCTG
The DNA here is from genome assembly GCA_039026295.1 of Pseudomonadota bacterium. GTDB lineage: Bacteria > Pseudomonadota > Alphaproteobacteria > Rhodobacterales > Rhodobacteraceae > Thermohalobaculum. Next base: position 2,706 of record JBCCMP010000090.1, read on the forward strand.
ACCACCGGCACCGGCGCCATCAAGGCCGCGAAAAGCGACCGGATCACTGAAGTCGGCCACCTTGCCGGGGCCTGGGACAACCACCTTACCCGTATCGCAAACGGGTGAACTCGGTTCTGAACACCAAGACTTCCCGGGGGCGCCATTGCGACTTGCCCCAGCTGCGCTTCAGCGACACGCACATCCAGCCGATAGCGGACTTTCAAGAGCACTGACCTAGGTTGTGCAGTCCCGCTTATTTCAATCCGAAAGGCCACCAGGATGCCTGTGATCATGTGGTTTCGTCAGGATCTGCGCCTGACTGACAACCCCGCCCTCACCGTTGCTGCGGACAAGGGAGAGGTTTTGCCTGTCTACATACGCGATCCTGGCGAGGCCATCGGAAGTGCAAGCAAATGGTGGTTGCACCATTCCCTTACAGCACTTGCCGGAGATCTGGGTCATCTTGTGCTGAGAAGCGGTGATCCGGCCGAGATACTGGCCGCGCTCTGCGCCGAAACCGGCGCCGATTCTGTTGTCTGGAACCGATGCTACGATCCCTATTCGATCGCCCGCGACACGGCCTTGAAGGCAGATTTGAAGGACCGCGGGATCAGCGCGCAAAGCTACAATGCAGCACTGCTGGCCGAGCCATGGGAGGTCGAGACCAAATCCGGCACGCCGTTCAAGGTCTATTCGCCGTTCTGGCGCGCCCTGTCAGCACGCGAAATGCCCGAGCCGCTGCCGCGCCCTACCCTGAGTACCATTGACGCTCCATCGGAAACGCTCGCAGACTGGGACCTGCGGCCCTCGCAGCCGAACTGGGCAGTGGACTTCCAGGATCTATGGACACCCGGGGAAAGCGGCGCCTGGTCCAAGCTGGAAAGCTTCCTTGAAAGCGGTCTTGCCGGGTATGCGGCGCTGCGCAACCGGCCTGATCTGCCGAATGTCTCCCGCCTGTCGCCGCATCTGCATTTCGGTGAAATCTCGCCGCGCCAAATCTGGGCCCGAACCCGGGCAGAGAACACGCCGCAGCGCAAGCATGCCGACAAGTTTCTGGCAGAAATCGGCTGGCGGGAATTCTCTCACCACCTGCTTTACCACTTCCCGACCTTGCCGACAGAGAACTGGAAACCGGCCTTCAACGGCTATCCATGGCGCGACGATCACGCGGACCTTGACGCCTGGCAGAAAGGCCAGACCGGTTATCCCATCGTCGACGCCGGCATGCGCGAACTTTGGTCAACGGGCTACATGCACAATCGTGTGCGCATGGTGGTCGGCAGCTTCTTGATCAAACACCTGCGCCTGCACTGGAAACACGGGCTGGCATGGTTCCACGATACGCTGCTTGACGCAGATGCGGCGAATAACTCCGCAAGCTGGCAATGGGTAGCCGGCTGCGGCGCGGACGCCGCCCCCTATTTCCGGATCTTCAACCCGATGACACAAGGCGAGAAGTTCGACCCCGACGGTGCCTATGTCCGCAAATGGTGTCCGGAACTGTCCCGCCTGCCGAACAAGGTCCTGCACGCACCGTTCAATGCGCCGGCCCACGTTCTGGCAGAAGCAGGGGTCGTTCTCGGGGAAACCTATCCAAAACCCATTGTCGATCACGCAACGGCACGGGCAGCGGCCCTTGCAGGCTACGAGGAAATCAAGATCGCGTCGTAAGGCGGCCTCAGATCAGATCGGCGAATTCCTGGAAAACCATCGCGTAGGTGTCGCGCTTGAACGGGACGATCTTCTGGATCAGTTCCGCATGGCCCATCCAGGCCCAGGTGCCGAATTCCGGCTCCTCAGTGTCAATGTTGATGCCGCTGTCCGGCCCGGTATAGCGAAGCGCGAACCAGCGCTGGGTCTGGCCACGGTATCGCCCGTTCCAAAAACGCGGGATTACCTGTCGGGGCAGGTCATAAGCGTGCCACTCCGCGCTTTCACGCAGGACCGATACGAATCCGTGATCGGTGATCCCGGTTTCTTCGCCAAGCTCTCTCAGCGCTGCATCCCGGGGGCTCTCGCCTTCGTCGATCCCGCCCTGCGGCATCTGCCACGCATCACGATGATTGTCGATCCGCTGACCCGCGAAGATCTGACCATCCCGGTTCAAAAGCATTATGCCAACGCAGGGCCGGTAGGGCAGCCCTGCGATCTCGTCGTCCGTCATCACCACGGGTTCACCCCAAAGGGCTTACTTCGTGGCCGGATTGTAAATGGCAAGCCCTGCCAGAAGATCCAGCGCATAGGCCATCTGGAAATCTTCCGACCGAAGCTCCGCCGTCTTCTCGTGGCGGGTCCGCTCTTCTTCCAACTGGCGCTGCTCGTCTTCGGAAAGCTCGTTCTCCAGCGAACCGCGCAGGTCAGCTTCGGACCGGGTTCGACGGTTGCCGTCCTCGTCCGCTTCCGTCACACGGCGTTCCTCGACCAGAATGTCCGGCTCGATGCCCAGCGCCTGGATCGACCGGCCTGACGGGGTGAAGTACCGCGCAGTCGTCAGCTTCATGGCACCCTTGTCGCCGAGGCGCATGACCGTCTGGACCGAGCCCTTGCCGAAGCTCTTGGCCCCCAGAATGATCGCCCGGCGCTGATCCTGCAGGGCACCGGCGACAATCTCGGACGCCGAAGCCGAGCCTTCGTTGATCAGTACGACGATCGGTTTTCCTTCGGTCAAATCACCGGGTTTGGCGTTGACGCGGTCAGCCTCATCCAGGTCGCGGCCACGGGTCGAAACGATCTCTCCCGCATCCAGGAAGGCGTCCGAGACGTTGATCGCCTGGCTCAGCAGGCCACCCGGATTATTCCTGAGATCGACCACATATCCAACGAGTTTGTCGTCGCCGATCTCCTCGCGCATCTTGGATATGCTGGTTTCCAGATTGTCGAAGGTCTGTTCGTTGAACGTGGTGATCCGCAGCACCGCCACATTGCCCTCGGCCCGGGCGCGGACGGCGCGGATCTTGATCGTATCGCGGGTGATCGTGACATCGAACGGCTCTTCCGCGCCTTCGCGGCTGATCGTTATGATGATGTCCGACCCGACGGGTCCGCGCATCTTGTCAACCGCCTCGGACAGGGTCAGGCCCAGCACGCTCTCGCCGTCGATATGCGTGACGAAATCACCTGCCTCCAGCCCGGCATTCGCAGCGGGCGTATCATCGATGGGGGCGACGACTTTGACAAAGCCGTTTTCCATAGTGACTTCAATGCCCAGACCGCCGAATTCACCTCGCGTCTGCTCGCGCATCTCGGTAAAGTTCTTTGGCGGCAGATAAGCCGAGTGCGGATCCAGCGAGGTCAGCATTCCGTCAATCGCCGCCTCGATCAGCTGCTGCTCATCGACATCTTCCACATAGGATGTCCGGACCCTTTCGAAGATCTCGCCAAACAGGTCCAGGTATTCATAGGTTGTGCGGGCAGAAGTGTCCTGAGCAGTAGACGTCGAAATCATCATTGGCACCATCGCACCGATTGCGACGCCTGCCATCATGGCTGTGAGTGTCTTGCGCATTATCCGCCATTTCCCTTCTTGGTCAGATCGAACCAGGGTGCAGGATCAACCGCCCCGCCATTTCTCCGAAGTTCGATATAAAGCGTTTCCTGTCTGATCTCATCACGATCTGTTGTCGCTTCAAGCAAAAATTCGTCAGATGCGGGAATTGGGCCACCCAGATCCCCCAACCGTTCCCCTGCGAGCACGGTTTCCCCCACCAGGCGGTCAACCCGGCCCAGCCCCGCCAAAACTATAAGTGTGCCTTTTTCCGGTTCCAGAACAACAACTTCCCCGTAATCGATCAAAGGACCGGCAAAACGAATCGTTCCATCCCACGGGGCAGAGACCTGGGCATAGGCCGGCGCGCTCAGCGTCACACCCTGTCCATCGCGGCCCCAGGGGTCATTCTCGCCGAATTCCGCCGTCATTTCGCCCTGCACAGGAACCTGAATGAAGCCCCGCGCCTCCGAGAAAGAGATCAGGATTCCGGTATCGGTCAGTGCCGCGCCTTCAAGCGTTGCCGCCAGCGCGTCGATGTTTTCGGCCTGCTCGGCGGCGGCGGCGGCTTGCGCCTCTAGTTCCGAACGCGGTGCAAGATCGCGGCGGCGGTTGCGCCGCACCGCTTCGGCGGTCTTTGACCTCAGATCCTGCAGGGCCGCCAGCGATCCGCGCACCTCTATCCGCGTCGCTTCCTGCTCTGACCTCAACTGGCGGAGAGCCGTCAACCGGTCATTGAACTCGGTGATCCGCTCCTGCAGCACCGGAGAGATCTCCGACATCAGACTTGCCCCCCGCGCCGCGCCGACCGGCCCGCCGGGAAAGGCCAGCAGCGCCGACCGCGGGGCCTGGCTGAGCGATTGCAATGCCGCGATCAGGCTCTCCAGACGCGCCCGGTCACGGTCAATCGACCGGGTCAGCCGGGACTCTCTCGTTGCCATCGACCGAAGCCCGTCGCGATAGGCCGACAGGGCAACCTCATGGGCTGACACCGCCTTGCCCAAGGCGGCCAGACGCGCCCTGCCACTTTGGGCCTCTTTCAACGATAGCGAGGCCGCGTTCAGGGCATCGCGGGCAGCGGCAATCTCCGGGTAGATGTCCTGCGCCTGCGCCGTCACCCCAAACCCGGAAAGCACGGACACGGCCACCACCGCCAAAAAGCGCCTCGCAATACGGTACGAGAACGCACGAAAAGCGCATCGCCAGCCCGTCACCCCGGTCGCCTCAAAAGTGATTGCCCGGTCATCTCGCCCGGCTGATCGATGTCCATCAGATGCAACAGCGTCGGGGCCAGATCGCCCAGGCGTCCGTCAGCAAGATCGCAGTGCAGCGCTTCATCGCCGTATTGCACCAGGATCAGAGGCACCGGATTGGTTGTGTGCGCCGTGTGCGGGCCGCCGGTTTCCGGGTCAACCATCAACTCGCAGTTTCCGTGGTCAGCGGTGATCAGCATGGCACCCCCGGTTTCCTCCAGGGCAGAGAGCGCCTCGCCAAGACCTGCATCGGCTGCCTCGCAGGCAGCAATTGCTGCGTTCAGGTCACCGGTATGACCCACCATGTCGGGGTTCGCGAAATTCACCACGATCAGGTCATAGCGCTTTCGGATGGCCTGCGCCAACTGATCGGCCACCTCTGCGGCAGACATCTCCGGCACCATGTCATAGGTCCGTACCTTCGGTGACGGTGCCATGTAGCGGTCCTCTCCGGGATCGGCGTCCTCTACTCCGCCGTTCAGGAAGAACGTTACATGGGGATACTTTTCCGTCTCCGCCAGCCGGAACTGGGTTTTGCGGTTAACCGCCATCCACTCGCCCAGCGTGTTGACGATCTCCTCCGGGGGGAACATCGCGGGCATCCAGGCATCGATCTGATCGGAACAGCTTACCATCCCCAAGGTGGCCGCAAATTCGGGCCGCGTCGACGGATCAAACGCATTGAAGTCCGGGTCCAGCAATGCCCCCAGGATCTCCCGCATCCGGTCTGCCCGGAAATTGGCCGCGATCAGACCATCGCCGTCCATCATGCCGGGATAATCGGTGATCACCACCGGCTCGATGAATTCATCGGTTGCGCCGCTCAGATACGCGCCGTCGATCGCGGCCAGTGCCCCTTCCCAGGCTGCACCCTCACCATCGGTCATCAGGGCGAACGCCTTCTCGACCCGATCCCAACGCTTGTCCCGGTCCATGGCGAAAAAGCGCCCGCAGACAGTGCCGATCCGAACGCCCGGCATCGCTGAAATGTCCTGCAGGAAGTGGCTCATCGCGCCCTTTCCTGACTTTGGCGCGACATCGCGACCATCCATGAACGCGTGGATGGCCACCGGGATCTCCGCCGCCGACAATATCCGCGCCAACGCCGCCATGTGCGTCTGGTGCGAATGAACGCCGCCCGGCGACATCAGCCCGATGATGTGCGCGGTCCCGCCCGAGGCTTTCATCTTCACCATGAACTCGACCAGCGCGGGGTTCGAAAAGAAAGTGCCCTCTGTGATCGCATTGTTGATCTTGGGCAGGTCCATCCAGACAATCCGGCCCGCACCGATGTTCGTATGGCCGACTTCGGAATTTCCGATCTGGCCGGGGGGCAGTCCGACGTCCTCGCCGCTCGCCGCCAATCGCGCCCGTGGCCCATCTGCCCAGATCCGGTCGAAGTTCGGGGTATTGGCCAGCGCCGGCGCGTTGTTCTCGGTCTCGTCCCTCAGGCCCCACCCGTCCAGGATGCAAAGAACAACGGGCTTCAGGGGCATGGACGTCTCCGATTGACTGACGGCGGTGTAGCCCCCCGGTCCCACCCTGTCCATGCGGCGGGACGTGTCACGGCATTTCGGTGTCGCGGCATTTCAAAGCGCGCCGGATCCAGCGCACGGCCCGGCACAGGAAGCGCCTCGCAATCTGATGAAGACTTCCAGGGTACCGCCCTCTGCGCTGCGCACGCGTCAGGGCACAATAGCTCTGTCACGGTTCGCGACGGGAACCCGCAATCAGCCTTCAGCACCAGAACACCCAAACAGACTAATGGCTCAAAGGCCCCTGCACAAAATCAACACATCCCGGCCATCGACTCCGCCAGCGGTGCGTGAGACAGTGGATCATTGAGAAAACGCCTTGACCATACCGCCTGGGAGACGCCGTCATGATGCGCCTGACCGCAGCCGTTTTGCTTGCCGCGATCGCAACCCCGAACTTTGTGACGCACACAGCCGCTCAGGAAAGTCCGGTTCCGGACCGGCGCGTCGTATCGACCACGGGTGCTGATTTCTATGGCGGTGACATCGGCTCGATCCTGGAGACAACGTTCCAGATCTGCCGGTCGACCTGCCAGAACAATCCCGAGTGCAGGGCACTGACGTTCAACACGCGGGCCAATGCCTGTTTCCTGAAATCAGGGGTAGAGCGGGTAGAGGCATTCGACGGTGCGATCTCCGCGCGCATGGTCGACACGTCCGATGGCACGCGCACGCGCGCGGCGCAGCGCCGCGGCGAGATCAGCTTTGCCTCTGACGATCTTCTGCGGCAGGCACGTGATCTTGCGGCCAATCTTGGCGGCCGGGTCGCCGCTGCCAGCGACGATGTCGCCGGAATGCGCCAGGCGGCGCTGACAGCAGAAGCAGCGGGCAACCTTCCCCTTGCCGCATCGCATTTGTCGACCGCAGTCGCGTTTTCCGATGCTCCCGATGACTGGCGCGACCTTGCTCGGGTCTGGGGCCTCATGCGCGGTGAAAACAGCTCTGACAGGCGGCGGCTGCATCGCGATGCGCTGTCTGCCGCCATCAATGCCTATCTGCGGGCAGACGGCGATGCCGGTCGTGCGACTGCGCTGGCCGAACTGGCCAACCGGCTGGAGGCGACCAACCGGGGCCGTCTGATGATCCCGGCCCTGCAACTGGCGCAGAATTTGGCCCCGCGGCGCGAGACCCAGGACCGGCTGGCCTATGCTATCTCGAATTACGGTTTCCGGGTGACCGGCCATACCGTGGATTCGGATCCCGCGACCGCGCGGATGTGCGTGCAATTCTCGGAGGAACTGGCCGAGGCCGGGGTCGATTACGCGCCCTATGTCGTGGTCGAAGGCTCGGCCAATCTGCCGGTAGAGGCTAAGGGCCAGGATCTCTGCGTTGATGGTCTGTCGCACGGGCAGCGTTACAAGCTGACGGTGCGCGACGGCCTGCCGTCTGGCGGCGGTGACACATTGCGCAAGTCCTTCACGGTCGAAAGCTACATCCGCGACCGGTCGCCTTCGATCCGTTTCGCGGGCAAGGCCCACGTTCTGCCGAAAAGCACCCGCGCCTCAATCCCGATCGTCACGGTGAACCTGAACGAGGTGGACATCGAGATCCACCGCATCGGGGAACGCAACCTTCTGCCGGGCCTGCAACGCAACTTCATCGACCGGGCGCTCAGCCCCTACATGCAAAAGACCATCGAGGACGAGCTGGGTGTACCGGTCTGGTCCGGCACCGCCGAGATCACCAATCAGGTGAACGCCGACGTCGTCACCGCCCTGCCGGTCGGCGATGCGGTCACGACCTTCGAACCCGGCATCTACGCGATGGTTGCCCGCACCCCGGGCGATACCGACGAGTGGGACCGCAAGGCGACCCAGTGGTTCATCGTCACTGATCTCGGCCTCGCGACCATGACCGGGGCCGATGGCCTGCATGGCTTCGTGCGCTCGTTGTCGTCCGCCGGACCGGTCGCGAACGCCAAGGTAGCGCTGGTCGCCAAAAACAACGAGGTGTTGGGACAGGCGACATCGGACGCCAATGGCTATGTCCGTTTCGCACCCGGCCTGACGCGCGGCACAGGCTCCATGGCCCCGGCAATGCTGACCGTGGATGATGGCACCGATTTCGCATTCCTCGACCTCTCGAAGCCCGGCTTCGACTTGTCCGACCGCGGTGTCGAAGGCCGCCCGGCGCCCGGTCCGGTGGACATCTTCGCGACCACGGAACGCGGCGTCTACCGGCCGGGCGAGGTCGTGCATCTGACCGCTCTCGCCCGTGATGGCAAAGCCGAAGCGATCGCCGATATCCCGCTGACGCTTGTCGTCTCTCGCCCCGACGGCGTCGAATACCAACGGCAGGTGCTAACCGATCAGGGTGCCGGTGGCCGCGCCCATTCCATGCGGCTTGGCCACGGCGTCCCGCGCGGCACGTGGAAGGCCAAGCTGCACACCGATCCCAACGCGGCACCGGTGACGGAGCTCAGCTTCCTCGTTGACGATTTCGTGCCGGAAAAGATCGACTTCGATCTGGAAGCGCCCGAGGGGATGGTCGCCGCCGAGGCGGAGCTGCAGCTTTCCCTGAACGTGCAATATCTCTACGGCGCGCCCGGCGCTGATTTGCCCGTAGACGGGGAGGTCCGGCTGAAAACCGTCGACGGGCTGCCCGGCTATGCGGGCTTTAAGTTCGGCCTGGCCGATGAAGAGGTCACCACGATTTCCGACAGCCTGCCCGGCGCGATCACGGATGCCGATGGCAACGCGGTCCTCGATGCCAGAGCGCCGGACGGCGGCGCGCTGACCCGGCCCACGGAAATGACGGCGATTGTCCGCGTCACCGACAGCTCCGGCCGCCCGGTCGAACGCACACTGACCCGGCCCGTTGCCCCCGCTGCTCCGGTGATCGGCATCCGACCGTTGTTCGAGGATCAGGCCGAGGAAGGCGGCAACGCCCGCTTCGAAGTCGTCGCCATCGGCACCGATGGCCAGCAGATGGCCTTGCCGAACGTCGGCTGGACCCTGTCCAAGATCAACTACGACTGGCAATGGTACGAGTTGAATGGCCGCTGGCGGTGGGAGTCGATTACCTCGCGCCAGCGCATCGCGAATGGCACCGTCGCCCTGACCGCCGATGGCCGCGCCGTCGTGGAAGCAGGCGTCGAGTGGGGTGAATACGAACTGAAGCTTGTCAATCTGGACGGCGAGACCGCCGCCGCCTCGCACAAGTTCTATGCCGGGTGGTACACCGGAGGCGCGACAACCGACACGCCGGACGTGCTGGAAATCGGCCTTGACCGCCAGAACTACCGTATCGGCGACACCGTCAAGGTGCGCCTGAAACCGCGCAACGCCGGAAAGGTGCTGGTCGCCGTCGTGGACAACCGCTTGATCGAGACCAAGGTGGTGGATGTCACGGCGGGCGAGACCTCGATTGACCTGACCGTCACGCCGGACTGGGGCCCGGGGGCCTATGTCACCGCAACCCTGATCCAGCCGATGGACGCGGACGCCGGACGCAACCCGGCGCGCGCGCTGGGTCTGGCCTGGGCCCCGGTTGATCCCGCGGAGCGCAAGCTGGAGGTCGCCTTCCTGACCCCGGATCAGGTCGCACCGCGCGGGCCAATGGATGCCTCTGTCCAGATCAGCGGCCTGCCAGAGAACGAAACCGCCTATGTCACCGTTGCAGCCGTCGATCTCGGCATTCTGAACCTGACAGGCTTCCAGTCCCCGAACCCGCAAGGCCACTATTTTGGTCAGCGCGCACTGGGCGTGGAGATGCGCGATCTCTACGGCAACCTGATCGACGGCCTGCAGGGTGTGCCCGGCAAACTCCGCTCGGGCGGTGATGCCGCACAGGCCCGGCTGAAATCGCCGCCGCCGGTGGAGGAACTGGTCGCCTATTTCTCCGGCGTCGTCACGACCGACTGGACCGGCAAGGCCACCGTCAGCTTCGATGTGCCAGACTTTAACGGCACGGTGCGCCTGATGGCCGTGGCCTGGACCAGGTCTGCTGTCGGGCAGGCCGAAAAGGACGTGCTGGTGCGCGACCCCATCGTTGTGTCCGCTGCCACGCCGCGCTTCATGGCCCCGCGCGATCAGACCCGGCTGCTGGTCTCGCTGGCCCATGCCTCCGGCCCCGCCGGTGATGTGGCCCTGTCGATTGAATCCGATGGCGGCGTGTCGGTGCCCTTTGGCCCGACCGATGCGAACGTGACGCTGGCCGAAGGTCAGATCCAGCAGGTCAGCCTGCCCCTGACGGCCGCCGAAATCGGCGATCACAAACTGCGCCTGCGGACCGTAACGCCCAGCGGGCAAAGCCTGCTGAAGACCCTTACGATACCCGTGCGGATGAACGATCCGGAAGTCTCGCGCCAGAACCGTATCGCCCTGCCTACGGGCGGGACGCTGACCGTCAATGCGGATACCTTCGCCGGTCTGGAACTCGGCACGGGCCGGGCCACCCTGGGCGTTGGCCCCGTGGCGCAGTTCGACGCACCGGGTTTGCTGCGCAGCCTGGACCAGTACCCCTATGGCTGCACTGAACAGATCACGTCCAAGGCCATGCCGCTGGTCTATCTGCGCCCGGTGGCCGAGGCATTGGGAATGACCGCGGCCAAGGATCTGGACAAGCGCATCGCCGATGCCATCGCCAGCGTGCTTGAAAACCAGTCCGGTGCCGGGTCCTTCGGCCTCTGGCGCCCCGATCGCGGGGATCTCTGGCTGGACAGTTATGTCACTGACTTCCTCAGCCGCGCCAAGGCGGAAGGCCACGCCGTGCCGCCCAAGGCATTCGAAGCCGCGTTGGACAATCTTCTCAGCAACCTCTCCTATGTCAGCGACTTCGATCAGGGGGGCGAGGATATCGCCTATGCCCTGATGGTGCTGGCCCGGGAAGGCGCGGCCTCGATCGGCGATCTGCGCTATTTTGCTGATGCCAAGGCCGAAGCGTTCGCGACACCGCTCGCC
>JBCCMP010000091.1:0-13792 GCA_039026295.1 Pseudomonadota bacterium
ACCGCCCATTCGTCGTCGCTCAGATCAAATCTTGCCATAGTCACCGCCCTTTTTGAGGCAGTGAATCAGAAGCTTAGGCTAGCAGCAAGTGCCACACGAATTGGGTTCAGACCCTAGTCTAAGGGTTTCGCATTCGTGTCGCTTTCAGGCACGGCCCTTCACCGACTGCCAATCCTGGCTTGGAGCATGAACCGCGACACCACAGGCCCTGATTGATGCGCGTTATGGTATCTTCCGATCTATTCACTTGGCTCTCGATCACACGCACAAAGCAACGGACAGCAACCAAACCTGTTCACTCGATCGGATCGTCGTGCCAACGTCACCAACTCCAAGCGTCGGGCGGTGGTGCAACAAACCGCGGTTTCTTGAAAGTTGGAGGAGACCCGCAATCACCGGCACTACAACTAAATTCAAGCCATCAGCCACTCTCAAGGATCTTCGAATTCCGCGGATGTTTTATGGAAGGGTCAAAGGCGTTCACGATGTCGGTCGAGCAGACCCTGATCCCGACACGCGCATTTGAACCTTTGTCTGGGAACATACCACTGGCTTTGAATCGCAGTTCTGGAGGACAATTTTGAACCGAAGACGACCGAGCATCGACGCGGAAACTCCACCAGCCTCCTAAATTCAAGAGTGATACGAGCGTTGTAAATTCGTCAAAAAAGTGTCTTGGTGGACGTCTAGTGAGGCGCTCGATCTCACATGTCATAAATTGGAGGAACGCTATGAGACCATCAAATCTGATCGGTGCCGCGATCGCCACGCTGCTGGCATCAGGCGCAACATCCTGGGCCGCGACTGAAATCCAATGGTGGCATGCCATGGGCGGCACCAATGGCGAGCGTGTCAACAAGATCGCCGAAGATTTCAACGCGACCCAATCCGACTACAAGGTCATTCCGGTCTACAAGGGCAACTACACCGAGACGATGACCGCCGCGATCGCCGCATTCCGCGCGGGTGAGCAGCCGCACATCGTGCAGGTCTTCGAGGTCGGTACCGCCACCATGATGGCCGCCGAAGGCGCGATCTATCCGGTCGAGAAGATGATGGCCGATGCGGGCGAAAGCTTTGACAAGTCGGACTATCTGCCAGCGGTCATCAGCTACTATCAGACACCGGACGGAGAACTGCTGTCGATGCCGTTCAACAGCTCGACACCGGTGCTCTGGTACAATGCGGACGCACTGTCTGCCGCTGGCGTCGCGCCACCTAAGACCTGGGATGACGTGAAGGCTGCCTCGAAGAAATTGGTCGATGGCGGCATGAAATGCGGCCTGTCCTTCGGCTGGCAGTCCTGGGTGATGCTGGAAAACTACTCGGCATGGCACAACATCGAGATGGGCACCAAAGAGAACGGCTTTGCCGGGTTCGATACGGAGTTCACCTTCAACAACGGAACAGTCGCCGCCGCGATCGACAGTGTTGCGTCGATGGGCAAAGAGGGCACCTTCACCTACGGTGGCCGCCGGGGCGACAGCCTGCCCTTGTTCACCAATGGCGAATGCGCCATGTGGATGAATTCCTCAGCGTATTACGGGTCGATCAAGTCCCAGGCCAAGTTCAACTTCGGCCAAACGATGCTGCCGCTGGACACGGCTGCCGCCGATGCGCCCCAGAACTCGATCATAGGCGGCGCAACCCTCTGGGTGCTGGGCGGTCACGAGGCCGAGGAATACAAGGGCGCGGCGAAGTTCATGACGTTCCTGTCCTCGCCTGACGTGCAGGCCTGGTGGCATCAGGAAACCGGATATGTTCCAATCACCAATGCCGCCTACGAGCTGTCGAAAGAACAGGGCTTCTACGACAGCAATCCGGGCACCGACACGGCCATCAAGCAGCTCAGCCTGAACACGCCGACGCCGGCGTCGCGCGGTCTGCGGTTCGGCAACTTTGTTCAGATTCGCGACGTCATCAACGAAGAGATGGAAGCTGTCTGGGCCGGTGACAAGGACGCCGCGTCGGCGCTGGATGCCGCGGCAGAACGGGGCAATGCCCTGCTGCGGAAGTTCGAGCGTTCGGCCAACTGACGCCTTTCGGCCCGTCCCTCAGGGGGCGGGCCACCCTGCACAATCTATGCTAAAGCGCGTCCACTTCCCCACATCCCTGCTGCCCTATCTGCTGGTCGCCCCGCAGATCGCGGTCACGCTGGTCTTTTTCATCTGGCCCGCCAGCCAGGCGATGTACCAGTCATTCCTGATAGAAGACGCGTTCGGGCTGTCGACCGAATTCGTCTGGTTCGAGAATTTCGAGCTTCTTTGGGAAGACGAACTATACCTCGACACATTCGGTCGGACGATCTTCTTCTCTGCCGCCGTCGCGTTCCTTTCCATGTCCATCGCACTGATTCTGGCCGGTTTCGCAGATCGGATCGTGCGCGGGACGATGATGTACCGCACCCTGCTGATCTGGCCCTATGCTGTCGCGCCAGTTCTGGCAGGCGCACTGTGGGTCTTCATGTTCAATCCGACGCTGGGGATCATATCTTACCTGCTGGAATTCGTCGGCGTGAACTGGAACCACTATCTGAACGGCCCGCAGGCGATGGCGCTGGTGATCTTCGCTGCTGCCTGGAAGCAGATCGCCTATAATTTTCTGTTCTTTCTAGCAGCGATGCAGTCGATTCCGCGCTCGGTCGTTGAAGCCGCTGCAATTGACGGCGCAGGTCCAATCAAGCGTTTTGCGACGATCATCTTCCCCCTGATCGCCCCTACGACGTTCTTCCTTCTGGTGATCAACGCCGTCTACGCGTTCTTCGAAACCTTCGGGATCATCCATGCCGTAACGCAGGGCGGACCGGCGAATGCGACGACTATCCTCGTCTACAAGGTCTACAATGACGGTTTTGTCGGCCTCGATCTTGGTGGCTCGGCCGCACAGTCGGTCATCCTGATGCTGCTGGTGATCGCGATGACCGTCATCCAGTTCCGATATGTCGAACGGAAGGTGCAGTACTGATGCGGGGCCAGGCATGATCGAACAGCGGCCGGTCCTGACCCTGATCTCTCACATCGTGCTGATCCTCGGGGTCGTAATGGTCGCCTTTCCGATCTGGATCACTTTTGTCGCAGCAACCCACGACGAAGTCAGAATGGCCCAGTCCCCACTGCCCCTGCTGCCGGGGGACCAGTTCTGGGTGAACATAAAGCAGACCATGTTCGGCGGCGGCCTCAGCGGGACCGAGGTGGCACCGGTCTGGCTGATGCTGCTGAATTCGCTGGCGATGGCGGTGTTAATCGCGAGCGGCAAGATCGCGATCTCGCTGCTCAGCGCGTTTGCCATCGTCTACTTCAAGTTCCCCTTCCGCATGGGGTTCTTCTGGATGATCTTCATCACCCTGATGCTGCCGGTCGAGGTGCGCATCCTGCCGACCTTCGAAGTCGTTGCCTCGCTGGGCATGCTGAACTCTTACTGGGGTCTGACGATCCCGCTGATCGCTTCGGCCACAGCGACGTTCATGTTCCGGCAGGTTTTTCTGACGGTCCCGGACGAGTTGCTGGAAAGCGCCCGGATCGACGGCGCCGGGCCAATGCGGTTCTTCTGGGATATCCTGCTGCCGCTCAGCCGCACGAACATCGCTGCACTCTTTGTGATCCTCTTCATCTTCGGCTGGAACCAGTATCTCTGGCCGCTGCTGATCACCACAGAAACCAGCATGACCACCATCGTGATGAGCATCAAACAGATGCTTGAGGCGGCGGAGCAATCACCGCAGTGGAACATCATCATGATGACAGCGCTTTTGGCGATGTTGCCGCCGATTCTGGTCGTGATCGGGATGCAAAAACTCTTCGTGCAGGGCCTGACGGAAACGGACAAGTAATGGCGTCGATCTCTCTTACCGATCTGTTCAAATCATATGGGAAGACCGAGGTTCTGCACGGCGTCGATGGCGATATTCAGGACGGCGAGTTCATCGTCATTGTCGGTCCGTCCGGGTGCGGCAAGTCCACGCTGCTGCGCATGATCGCGGGTCTGGAGAGCGTAACGGGCGGCGAGATCAAGATCGGCGACCGGGTCGTGAACGACCTTGAACCGGCCGACCGTGATATCGCCATGGTATTCCAGAACTACGCCCTCTATCCCCATATGAGCGTCTTCGACAATATGGCCTATGGGTTGAAGATCCGCGGCATCCCAAAGGCCGAAATCCGCGAACGGGTGGAACGCGCCGCAGAAATTCTGGAGATCGGGCAGTATCTCAGTCGCCGCCCGAGGCAACTTTCGGGAGGGCAACGCCAGCGCGTTGCCATGGGAAGGGCAATCGTTCGCGACCCGCAGGTTTTTCTGTTTGATGAGCCATTGTCTAACCTCGACGCCAAGCTCAGGGTCCAGATGCGCCTGGAGATCCGGCGGCTACAGCGGCAGCTGGGTGTGACGTCGATATATGTGACCCATGATCAGGTCGAGGCAATGACGCTCGGCGACCGGCTGATGGTGTTGAACGGCGGCCACGTCGAACAGTTCGGCACACCGATCGAGCTCTACCAGCGGCCGGCCACGATCTTCGTCGCGGGGTTCATCGGCAGCCCGGCGATGAACTTTCTGGACGTGACGCCTGACGGCCCCAGGCTGAAGCTGGCAAATGGTGTTGCACTGCAGGCCGATGGCGATCTGAACGCGGTCAGAACACTGGGCGTCAGGCCGGAACATCTGGTGCCGGACGAAAACGGCATCCTTAAGCTGCGCCTCGCGATGCTCGAGCATCTCGGTGCCAATACCCTGGCCCATGGAACGCTAGACGGCACCGATCAACCGTTGGTCGTTAGCTTGACCGGCATCCAATCGCACAATGCGGGCGACGTAATTTCGCTGACAGCGCCGCCCGAAGCACTGCATCTCTTTGGTCGCGACGGGGCGCGCATCACTGCCTGATCTGAAGTCGCCCGGAACCAAGCAGCGGAAATTTCTCGTGCAAAAGTTGTTAACGCACGGCAGAATTCGCAGTGTTTAGCAATTTGGACGATTTCAAGAATGAAACTGATCCTTCCGCCGGGAGAGCTGCAGACCAGCTCCACAGATGCCGTAAGAGCCGGTTCGCTTCGTAAAATCATCGAGAATGCGCCGACCCGTACAGTGCACGTCGACACGCACAGGTCGGGCGGCGAGCCGATTACCATCGATGCGGCCGACAACGAGTTGATCCAGATCGAGCTGGAGAACGGCATAAAGATCTGGACCTCTGCGGGCCAGGCGAGTGAAGACTATGGCACCCCCGCGCGATCTGGCGAGGGGCTGAGCCTGCCGTCAGCACTTCCGGTCGGACGCACCAGTCGCGGAGCGCTGAATTTCGGCATCAAGGCGCTGCGCTTTTTTGGGATCGATGTCGAGCGAGAGCTTGGTCGGCAGGCTGCTCTGTTGTTGATCACACAGATCGAGGGGGACAATACTGACCTCTTCCGGATCGAAAAACCGACCCAGAAACCCTATGACATCGTCACCGGGGCGGAGATCGCGGCAGACCGTCCGATCCTGATGCTGATCCATGGCACCGGATCGTCGACAGCCGGCAGCTTTGGCGCTTTGGAACAAGTTATCGGCAAGAACACCGCGTCAGCCTGGGGTCAGTTGAAAGATCGCTACAAGGACAACACCTTCGCTCTCGAACATCGGTCGCTTTCGGAGAGCCCGATCGACAACGCGCTGATCGCTGCAAGACGTCTGCCCGCAGGGGCGGAACTGCATCTGTTGACGCATTCGCGCGGTGGTCTGGTCGGCGACCTGTTGGCCCGCGCTGGGCGACAGGGAGTAGCTGACGGCTCAGCAGTGCCTTTCGACGACGATGACGTCAAGATCTTCGAGAAATGGACACCCGATCACCTGGACGGCATCAGCCGGCGTGAACGCGACGAGATCGACGCAGAGCGCAAAACGGAAGCCGCGAAACTACAAGAACTCTCGCGGATCCTTGCCGAAAAGAAGATCCGCGTCACACGCTACGCCCGGGTCGCATGTCCGGCCGAGGGCACAACCCTCGCCTCCGGCCGCATCGACAGATACCTCTCGGTCGCCCTGAACGTGATCGAGCAAATCCCGTTTCTGAAAGAAAGCGACCTCTACTCGATTACCTCCGGCCTGCTGCAGGCGCTGGTCGAAACCCGCACGGATCCGCGTGTCGTGCCGGGTCTCGAGGCTATGATGCCCGGCTCGCCGCTTCTGGTGATGCTGAACCGGCCCGATGTGATGCTGGACAACAGCCTGACGGTCATTGCGGGTGATGTCGAACCGGGCGGTTTCTTCCACCGGCTGGCTGTTTGGGCGTCAGACCAGTTTTATGATGGCCATCATGACTTCGTCGTCGACACCCAGTCGATGCTGGCAGGCGCGAGGCGAGCGGGAGGTGTGCGCTATCTCTTTGACCAGGGACCGGAGGTAAATCACTTCGCCTATTTCACCAACAACAAGACCCTTTCGCAGATGCTGTCCGCGCTGAAGGGCGATCACTCCGGTCTCGACAGGTTCGCCGAAGTTAGCCCGTTGGTCGCGCGGGCAGAGTTCAAGAACCGCCACACTGTCGAGTCCGCGCCCATCCTGGTCGTCCTGCCAGGCATCATGGGCACAGAACTCGAGATCCCCCGCGACGGAGATGACCCGCGCAAGCTCTGGCTCGACTATCTGGAGGTTGCCACAGGAGCACTCGCAGAGATTGGCGAACTTGACGGGCCTGTAAGGACCGGTGGCCCCCTGCCCGGCCACTATCGTGATCTGATCGACCACGCTTCCCGAAGCCACCATGTCGTGCCGTTCGGTTATGACTGGCGCATGCACCTGACGGTCGCGGCGGCGGCATTGGCGAAAGAGGTCACCACCTATCTGGATGCGTCACCTGATCAGCCGATCCGCTTTCTGGCGCATTCTATGGGTGGGCTGGTCGTGCGCACCCTGATCGCCAAGTATCCAGACGTATGGGAGCGCGTCAAGCAACGCGACGGTGCACGCTTCGTTATGCTCGGAACGCCGAATGGAGGCAGCTACGCGATTGTCGAGCGGATGATCGGCCTCAGCCAGATTGTGCGCTTGGTGCACATGGTCGATGTGTACCATTCCAAGCGCCAGTTGCTTGCAATATTGCGCCGCCTTCCCGGTGCGCTGGACCTGCTTCCGCGCAATGGAAAATGGTACACGCAGGCACCCTGGCAACGGCTGCATGACGTCTATCCGGGCGATTGGGAGGTTCCTGACGCAGACCTGCTGACCGCCTGTGGCGAGGTTGGCGCGATGCTAGATTCTTCTGCGTCACTGGACCCGGACCGGATGTTCTATGTGGCGGGCAAGGCCGACGCGACACCGGTCGCGGTCCAGCCGGACCCTGACCGCTGGTGGTGGGGGCCAAAGGTCAAGGTTCTGGCGACCGGGCGCGGTGACGGACTGGTGCCTTGGGATACTGGCATCCTCGATAAAAATCACACCTGGTTTGCGGATACCGAACACGCAGACCTGTCAAGGGATGCCGCCAACTTCGACGGCTATGTTGAATTGCTGGAAACCGGTTCGACGTCCCTGCTGTCAAAATCAGAACTTGCCGGAGCGCGCGGGGCGGAGGCCATCGACGATGTCTTCGTGCTGGAACCGAACCGCGATCCGATCCTTAATCCGCGCCTGCTGGACCAGTTGCCCATGGGCGGTTTCACGACGCGCAAGCTGTCTCAGGGCAAAGATCCGCACGCCCGCGTGACGATCAGCCACGCCAATCTTGCCTTCAGCAAAAAGGTTGTCGCCGTCGGCCACTATGACGGCGAGGGATTGGTTGCCGCCGAGGGTTTCATCAATCGCAAACTGGGCGGTGCGCTTGCCGAACGCCGCGCCCTCGGTCTCTATCCCGGCGCGCTCGAGAGCTCGGAGGTGGTATTCAGCGGGGGCGAGACAGGTGGCGGTTTCCCTGGAACTTTGGTGATCGGCCTCGGCAAGATCGGCGATCTGACCAAGGAAGAACTGACGCGCACCCTGACCCACGGCTTCCTTGATTTTGCCTTCCGCAGCCGCGAGCGGCGACAGGCTGACGGATCGCTTAATCTGGCAACGCTTCTGATCGGTCATTCCGAAAGCCAACTGACGCTGCAGGATTCGGTGGAGTGCCTTCTGGAAGGGCTCGTCCGCTGCAATCGCAACCTGCCCGCTGAAGATCAGATCCAAAGCCTGGAGATCATCGAGTTATACGACAATGTCGCCATCTCGGCTGCCCGGACACTGCAGAACCTGAAGCGCACGAGAAAATTCGATGGCCAGCTCGTGATTGACCCGGTCCTGCGCGAAGGCGAGGGCCTGCGCCAGTCAATCGACTATGCATCAGAACGCGACTACTACACGCGGATCGAGGTCATCGCAGATGGAAGCGAAAGTCTGAAGTTTACGGTATTCGGCGATAGCGCTGTCGCAAGCGAGCAGGACAAGCGCATCAATCGCGAAGCCATCGATACGGTCATTCGCGACATGACAACCGGCACCGCCAGCGCCATGTCGGATTCGCAGTTCCTGTTCGAATTGATGCTGCCAGGCGATCTGAAAAGATCATCGCGTGACCGGCGGAATCTGCTCCTGATTCTGGATGAGGATTCTGCCCAGTACCCCTGGGAATTGCTCGACGATGCCAAAAGCGGTTTCAAGGAACCGCTTGCGGTGATGAGCCAGATCACCCGGCAACTTCGCCAGCACCGGAACGACGTGGAAGCTGCAGAAGGCCGAATGTCTGGCGCGCTGATGGTCGGCGATCCAGTGTCCCACATGGTTCCCCTGCGCGGCGCGCAGGAAGAGGCCCGCAACGCAGCAGGCGTCCTGGAGGCCGGGACAAACCTGCACGTCACCACGATGATCACGCCCAAGGGCATTGACGTCCTCCGTGCACTGGTCGGCGGCGAAAATCGCGTAATCCATCTGGCTGGACATGGCGAGTACCTCGAAGAGCAACACGAAAACGGCACCAGGCGCCTCGCCACCAACGGCCTCGTGCTTGGCGAGAGCCTGCGACTGGATCCGGCGTTGGTTGCATGCATGCGCAACGCACCAGAGTTCGTCTTCCTGAACTGCTGTCACCTTGGCGGCATCGCCCGGCCTGATCTTGATGAGGCAGCCCGATTGAATCGGCATCGCCTTGCCGCGAACCTGGCAATCGCCTTTTTGCGCCGCGGCGCACGGGCTGTAATCGCTGCGGGATGGGAGGTGGACGACTCCGCCGCAAAGGCGTTTTCCGTCGCATTCTACGACGCTCTGGCTGGCGAGGGCACCAATTTCGGCGAAGCCGTGCAAGCTGGCCGCCATGCGGCTTACGAGGCAGCGCCTGGACGCAATACCTGGGGTGCATATCAGTGTTACGGTGACCCTGAATACCGTCTGGTACCCGGTCAAGCTAGCCGCCAGCAGCAGTCCTCGACGCGAAAATTCGTGGCGCGGCGTCAGGCTATCCGCGAAATCAAGAACATCTCGGAAGACGCACTCAGCGAAAGCGCGTTCAATCTCGATCGGCTGAAACAGCGCCTCACCGACGCCCTAGGCCGTGTTCATCAGGATTGGTCTGGCGACGCCGAACTGAACACGGTGATTGCAAAAGCCGCATCGGACATTGGCGACTATGACAAGGCGATCCGACATTACGACATCGCGATAGACCAACCAAGATCGCTGGCGACCATCGATGCCGTCGAACAGCGCGCCAATCTAAGGGCCCGGAAGGCGGCGCAGCCTGTCCTGAATGCACCGGACGGCGCTCTCGACAAAGCCAAGGCGCAAAGGGATGTCGACCGATCTGTCGAGGATCTGTCACAGCTCGTCGCGATCGGAGTCGCCGCAAGATCAGAAGTAAAAGCTGGACAAGATCTGGACAAGAGGGCGGCTGGCCGGAAAGCCTTGGTGGAACAATACCGCCTTTTGGGAAGTGCCTACAGGCGCAAGGCCATTGTTGACGACTACAAAGCCTTGCGGCCCATGGCAGAGAACTACGCGAAGGCCCTCGACGCCTCCCGGAATCCGGCCGACCCGTCCGGATGGCACGCTGACTCCGCCATCAACGTGCATTTCTCAGTCTACATCCTCAAACAATGCATCGAGAACGAGAAGTACAGTGCGGTAGAACGACGCAAGTGCACGGAAACGGTCAAAGCAGTCAGCGCAGATCTGCCACCGCTTCAGGCCATCGATCAGAAATGCAGCGCATCCCTGTCGAATTTCTGGGACTGGGCAATGCTGGGGGATGTCCGTCTTTGCAGTGCACTGATCAGGAATTCATTGGCCAAGGATGTCGATGACGTTTTCTCAACCTACCAAAGCGCCTGGGACCGCGGCGGCCGGCAGCGATACATCCAGTCGATCACCGAGACCCTACAGTTTTTCATGGTAATCCTCAAACGGCTGCACCCGGCATCGAAGGGCGGAGAACTGGCACACATACCCGGAACCCTCGATGCCCTGAGCGATCTTCTGACCCGGCTGCAAAGCTTGAGCAAAGACTAACCTGTCCCGCTCACGCAGCCATCGCAGGTCAGGTCGCCGCCGATCGGAAGGCCCAGAGGGCCTCCCCCGCTGCTGTTTTCAATTACCAAACTCCCGCAAACAAAGTCCTCAGTTGCATTTCCTTTGCGCGGGTTGAACGAATGCCCGTCGCACCCTTGCGCAGTTAGGAAGCCTCGGACACTTGGCGCCATCAATAACCCACGCAAATCCCCCAACAACGTCATGTGTCTGAACGACGCATATGATCACAAATCGCGCCCGAGCATTCGTTCGGTAATCGCGGAGGACGCATAATCAAAGAAGGCGTGCACACGGGCGCTACGACGAACATCGGGATGAGCCAGCAGCCAAAGATCCCAGGTGAAATCATCATCGGGCCCGCGAAGACGTAACAGATCCGCTTTTTCTTCCCCCAGATAACAAGGGAGCGCCCCTACGCCGAGACCTGAGCGGATCATGTCGAACGCACCCATCACCGTGTTCACGACTGTCACCGGTGCGTCACCGGGCTTTCGCGCTCGCGTCATCAGGCTCATCGGCGACCTATAAAGATCATCATCCAGGACCACCCACCGCTGTTCGGTCGCTGAATGCCCAAGGTCGAGATACTCGTTCGATGCATAAATCGCACACGCTACCGGCTGAAGCTTCCGCCCGACCCAGTGTTCGGGCGGGTTTCGGGTTGGCCTCAACGCTATGTCTGCATCCCGCTGCATCAGATCGAGCGAGCGAGCATCTGATTTCAGGCGAAGTTCGACATCCGCGTGCTGCCGCTGGAATGCAAGGAAGACGGGTGTCAGATGGTAGAGCAGGGAATCCGTCGTGGTGACGGTCAGTTCGCCTTCAAGTCGCAGGTCTTGACCGGCCAACGCCATCTCGATGCTGTTCATGCCATCGCAAAGAACGCTGGCCCGTTGGTAAAACATCTCGCCAGCCGGGGTCATCACATAACCGTGGCTTTGCCGTTCGAACAGCCGAACTCCAAGCCGTTCCTCGACCCCCTCTACCCGGCGATACACGGTCGAGTGGTTCACGCCCATCATTCGCGCGGCCCCGGCCAGACTGCCAGCCTCGCACACGGAAAGAATGAAGGGCACGTCGCTCCAGTCGAGTTTCTGCAGGCTCGGGATTCTCTGTGCTTTCATGCAAATCTCACTTGCATTCATAAGGTGTTTTCTTGCGCAGATTAGATGCCATCTTCTGTCCGAGCAACAACGTGGACGTGAGATATGCCCAGCAAGATGAACCTGCCGCAGCGGCCCGGCCCGAAACCCCAGACCACAAACAGCCTGCCCCATTCGCAGGTAACGCAACATGGCCCGGATGCGGTTATCGACAAACTGCACGCGTGGTGTTTTTCCCTGCCCAGTGTGAACGAGGAAGACAGCGGCATCTCCGTCCCCGGGTCTCGCGCAATGATCCTGCGCGACGATGTGCAAGGGAACCCTGCCGGTTTCATGATCGGGCGAGAGTTCGCGCACATTCACCCACGCCCCGACAATGGCAGCATGCACCTGGTCCTTTCGGCGGACGATGCAACAGAAATGATCGCAAGGGGCTGGGGCGAGAACCACTATCTCGTCGATCAAGGCAGATGGCCGAAGGGCTTGGTAATGGTGTTCTCGCCGCGCGATGACGATGAACTGGACGCCGTCAAAACCATCGTCACACGCTCTTACGAGTTCGCGACCCGGACCAGCCTGACAGCCTGAGACCCGCCAAAACGGAACTCAGCTTTCGCAAGACGTGCGCACTGTCGCGCGGGCTTCCGTGCGCCCAATCGACAGGACCAGGCAAAATCAATCCAATCACAGGAGATGAAGATGAGGACCTTGAAGACGCTGGTCGCCGCAACACTAGGCGCGGCCCTTTCGACACAGACCATTGCAGCCGATATCGAAACCCGCTCGTTGGAAGAGCTTTACGCGGCAGCATTGGCCGAGGGCGGCGAATTTGTCCTCCGCGCCGGCGGCGATAAGCCGGATCAGATCGACTACTACCTCGACATGTTCAAGGCCCGGTTTCCCGAAATCAGCGTCACCCACAGCGTCGATGTCAGCATCAATCACGCCCCGCGGTTCGACAATGCACGCGCCGCCGGCGGCGAGACCAACATACCGGATGTCATCCAGTTTCAGACCCTGCATGATTTCAACTACTATGCGGAAAATGACCTGCTCGACGTCTACCGACCCAAGAACTGGAACAAGGTCTTCCCCGACCACAAGGACCCCCATGGGCGCTGGACCGGCCTCTACGGTGTGACATTCACCAATTACGTCAACGGAGACCTGATCGAAGGCGAGCCCCCGCGCGATGCGATGGATTACTTGGACCCTGCGCTGAAGGGGAAGGTGATCCTGACCTATCCGCATGACGACGATGCGGTTCTCTACCAATTCTGGAATCTGAAAGAAGCCTATGGCTGGGACTACCTGCAAAAGCTTGTCGCAACCGAACCAACCTGGGTGCGCGGCACGGCTATGCCCTATGTCGCCATCAACAATGGCTGGTATGCCGCCAGCTTTACAACATTCTGGGCGTTCGAGCCGTTTCCGGGCATGAACACCCAGTTCCTCTTCCCCGAGGAGGACTATTTCCTGACCTGGTATCAGACCGGCGCGATCCCAAAGCAGGCGAAGAACAAGGCGGCGGCGAAGCTCTACCTCAACTGGATGTTGTCGGAGGAGTTCCAGGGCAAATGGCTGCAGTTCCCGGTGCGCATGGACATCGAGGCACCTGGCGGCACGAAATCAGTTCTCCACCACAATACATCTCCGGGCGACTTCCATCGCTGGATGTTGAAACGCGATCTGGTCGAACGGTTCCGCATGCAGATGCTGCAACTCATCGGACCCGTCCATGGGCCTACACCGGTGGAAATCGACTACAGCGTTCGACCCTGAAGATCCGGAACGATCGGAGCGGCGTCTCTTCTGGTGCGCCGCCCGCCCACTTTTTTGGTAGGCCCGGAGGGACTGCTATAGTATTGAAGTCGTTGGGCTTTCCCGCCACACCCTTCAAGATATCATCATAAAGTTTCAATGGGTTAGCAGGATGTCCGCCACACCTTCGAGCGTCTGAAAGTGCCCAATCCCAAGCTTCGTCGACCATGCATGTCTCCGGGGTCGTGCGTTCGACATTGCTCCCGGACATTGAACACTCCTGCCGCGAACATCGGCTTCGAGCCCAATCTCCCTGATGCTGCAGCGCACCAGACTGCAGCCGGAACAGACAGACCGGACATTCGTTGAGAGCAACATATACGGACAACTGCGCGAAATCAGACATGGGTGCAGTATTGGTCAGCACAACGACAATCCATTGTGGTTTGTGAAGCAAC
>JBCCMP010000092.1:0-13608 GCA_039026295.1 Pseudomonadota bacterium
CTGCACTTCGCCGGTTGCCGGGTTGTAGACATCGGCAAAGCGTCCCGAGGTGCCCTGGACATGCTTACCGCCAATGAAATGGGTGAGTTCAGTGGTCATCGATGCCTCCCATCGGCCAGATTGGTTTGGCCGCTTCGTTCCGCGAAACGGGCCCTGCGTCAAGGGGGACTAGGGAATGGCCGTCGGGACAGGCCATTCAAAACTGATTTGATCAGAATGAGGGTCGCCGCAGGGAACGCCTTGACCAGAAAAGTGACGCCCTTTCAGACAAGCTCCATCGGCGCAGCGCCTGCCGGATCGGCATGCAGCGAAAGATACCGCGTCTGGTCCAGGCCCAGCGCATTGCATTCTGCTGCAACAGCCGAGGTCAGCAACCGCCACACCCCATCGCGGTCCCAAGGCAAGCGGCAGCGTGTCCCGCCGTTGAAAAACTCGCGATAACAGTCGCAGCAGGCGTTCAGACCGTGATAGCCGAGCGTATGGTTGTCGCGCATGTACCGCTCCATCTCCCGGTTACAGCGGACAAGATACTCCTGATAGTTTCCGATGCTGACGGCCGGCGTTCCATCCAGCATCTCTGCTGCCATTTCGCCGTGGCAGACATCGACGATGCGGTCCGGGCCGATATTGATGCGTTGTGGCAGCTGGCGTGTGGCCCCGGCCTGAACTTCCAGCATGGACCTGAAATGGAACGCGACCGGATCGGTTTCCGGTTTCGCATAGGCGTTAGCGCGGCGCAGAAAAACCGATGAAATGCCGAGATTACAGTAGTGCGCCGCATCCGTACGCCCGCAACTGGTGGCGTTCATATCTATGACACCGGGGTCTGTCTCAACGAAATCATAGTACCCGTCGCGCTTGCGGCGCATGCCGGTGGCGATCTGGTGCGTCGCTTTGGGGCTGACACCTTCGCCATGTTCGACGTCCATCCCATGCTCTGTTCTCAGACGATCTGCCAGTGCTTGATGGCAAAATAGGAACATGAAGTAGAAATAGGCGCGTTGCGGCGCGTGCATGAGAAGGGCATCCCCAACCGTGCCAGCCAAGATGGCGAGATCGAGATTCGGTGTCGTCTTGATACGGCCCATGGCCAGCGCTCCTGAAAACCGTTTGAAAATCCATTTGCCTGAAACGGGCACGATGCCTGTGCCTTCGTCTGATTGGCACTATAGCTGCCCCACCTTTGCAGAGCGAGTGGGATTGGCCACATCACGCGCAAGTCTCGCGGCGGAATCGTCATCCCGACAACATTTCGACGCAATGGCCACAAATTGTAGTTTGGCTGTGCGGCGTCACAATATCCTGTTGATTTCAGCGATGGCGGCAGCTACTGGTGAAAGCCTAGGTGCACAGACGCGGTGATGCATCAGCTATGCTGACGGAGGGGTCTGGTCGGCCTGCTGGCCTCCAGGCCCCTTTTTCGGTTGGCACTGCCAATCGATCGGCCTACGGACAGTGTGGGCCGCGGCGCGATTACCCAACGTCATGTCTTGGAGGTCTGTTATGGGGCCCTCGACTCCGGTTCCCCATAGGAAAAGGCGCCAGGTGCTCAGACGCGGTCCTTGCACGCACCCCGAAGGGCACTATCCTGACGCCTTCCTGAACCGGTGCACCCGAAGGTACCTTGGCCCAAGGCCGCAGCCCCGAAAGACCTTGGCAGCGGACAAGCTCTGAAGAGCCGCCCAGTGCCGCCGCCCCGAGGGACATTGGCCAGACATCGGTCCCGAGAGACCTCCGCCCACGAGCGCCTCCGAAGAGCCGCCCGCTGCATCCACCCCGAAGGGCTTCCGCATGGTTCAGACCCCGAGGGGCCTTCCCCTGCAAGCCGCCCCGAAGGACCACTTGCCGCCGCAACCCCGAAGGGCCTTGGCACGGTTCCAATCCCGAAGGACCTTCCCCACGAACAACTCCGAAGAACTGCCCGCTGCATCCGCCCCGAAGGGCTTCAGCGAGGCGCCAATCCCGAAGGATCTTTGCCCGATCCCGCCGCTCCGAAGAGCAACCGAGCCGCTCCAACCCCTAGAGGCCTTCGCTTCCGCGCCGGTTCGATGAACCCTTGCGACAAGTTGACGTTGGCTTAGCAACTTGAATGGCGCAACAAGAAATTTAGGTTGACGGGATATTTCTTGGGGAGATGTCTGGGAATTAGTTGTGTATAAATATGTGGATAAATATTTTTATCGATTTTTATTAAAGATTTACAGCCTTGTAATGATATTCCACTTGAAGAACTAAGCTGGCCTTGTCGAGCAGGTTTAGGACCCTGAACCGGCCGTCGACCGGAGATCGAGGTAGAGCCAAGCCATCCTGTCGCAAAACCAGACCTTGAGGACCATGGTTAACGCCAGCCCCGTCATCGTCGACCAAACATCAAGCCAAACGACCCCCCACAAAAGGATCATTGCGCCAAGTGCCGTAAGGCCGGTCAAAAGGTAGGCGGCAAGCAGATGGTGCCGCGGGATCGGGACAGCGTGCCGGTTCAGGAAAAGGCGCTCCCCGCGTGTCGCGAAACCAGGCCAGGTATCCAGGCGCGCGGGCGGCGCAAAGACCCGCGGGTTCAGCCACGTCCAGAGCAATGCAGCGGCAACCGGGACAAGCGCCCACCAGCCGATCCAATCCCGACTCCAGATGCCAAGCACAAGTAGAGGAAGGCAGGAAAAGCGCGTCCACACGCTCCAAGGGTTGGCATGACGCGCCCAGGTCGCATCGTCCATCACCATCAGGCGTTCGGCACCGCGGAAGATGTCCATCAAAATAGTATGGGGCCGCCGCCGATGCCCAACAAGTCTTACCTGAACAGGCCTTTCAGAAGTGACCGCACGACTGTCCGCCCGAGTTGCGATCCCGCAGATCGAAGGGTCGACTTGGCCACCGCCTCGAACATCGTGTCGCTTCGGCGACTGCGGGACTTGGCCTTTTTGGGCTTCTTGGGGCTGTATCGCTTGCCTTTCGAGTATTTGCCGCCGAACCGGCGTGCTGCGCCCAGTTCCTCCTCGTCGACCTCATCATCAAACTCGGCCTTGCGGGCCGCACGCGCGGCGAGGATCTCATAGGCGGATTTTCGATCAGCCTCTGTGTCGTAAAGTCCGGCGACCGGAGACTTTGCGATGGCCTGAGCCCGGACCAGCGCATCGCACGGTCCAAGGCGCGAAGACGGCGGGCGGATCAGCGTGCGCTGAACCATGCCGGGCACGCCCTTCTTCTTCAACGTGGACACCAGGGCTTCGCCGACACCGACCTGCAGGATGGCCTCCTCCGTGTCGAACGCCTTGTTCTGGCGAAAGGTCTCGGCAGCAGCCTTCAGCGCTTTGCGATCCTTTGGCGTGTAGGCGCGCAGGGCATGCTGCACGCGGTTGCCAAGCTGGCCCAGGATATCATCGGGTACATCGGCCGGGTTCTGCGTGATGAAATAGACGCCGACCCCCTTCGATCGGATCAGGCGGGCGACCTGCTCGACCTTGTCGACCAGAGCCTTTGGCGCGTCCTCGAACAAAAGGTGCGCTTCATCGAAGAAGAAGACGAATTTCGGTTTGTCCGGATCGCCGACTTCGGGAAGCTGTTCGAACAGCTCGCTGAGCAACCACAAAAGAAAGGTTGCGTACAGCCTTGGCGATTGCATCAGTTTGTCTGCGGCCAGGATGTTGATCTGGCCCATGCCGCCCGGTGTGGCGGCGATCATGTCAGGCAGCTCCAGCGCCGGTTCGCCGAAGAAGCTGTCTGCCCCCTGGTTTTCCAGCACCAGAAGGCGGCGCTGAATGGCACCGACGGAGGATGCTGCCACGTTGCCGTATTTCAGCGAAAGCTCCTTGGACCGCTGGCCGACCTCGACCAGCATTGCACGCAGATCCTTGAGGTCGAGCAGTGCGAGGCCTTCTTCCTCGGCCACTCTGAAAACAATGTTCAGGACCCCTTCCTGCGTCTCGTTCAACTCCAACAGGCGGGCCAGCAGCAAAGGCCCCATCTCGATCACGGTTGTGCGAACGGGGTGGCCCTGCTGGCCGAACATGTCCCAGAAAACCACGGGGAACGCGCGGTATTCATAGTCTTCGAAGCCGATGGTCGTGGCCCGTTCGATGAGCTTTTCGTGAAGCTTGTGCGTATGAGAGCCTGCCTGGGCCAGGCCCGAGAGATCGCCCTTCACATCGGAAAGGAAGACCGGGACGCCAGCCGCCGAAAAGCCTTCCGCCAGGATCTGCAACGTAACCGTCTTCCCGGTTCCAGTCGCCCCTGCGATCAAACCATGCCGGTTGCCATACTTCAGAAGCAACTCCTGGGCCGCCCCGTAGTCCTTGCCGCCGCCGCCCAGAAAAACCGTCTTTTGCTTTGTCATAGTCTGCGCCCTTTTTTGCAGTTCCCGGCATCGACATGAAAAAGCCGATCTAATGGTTATGTTTTGTTAATCATTCCGGCGCAGATTGTAAGCGCGATGAAAGGCCTAGCCGGTCATCGCACCTCCTCCCTGTCGAACTGGCCGCGCTTAGGCGCGGCCTTTTTTCTTCTAAACTTCATGTTTGCACCACTCGCGCGTTAACGTCGCTTTTCCCGCCAGCCTGGATACGGGAAAGGGTTAACGCAATTTCAAAAAACCTGCCGCGAATTGCGAATCGGATTGACCTGAATTTCTCCCCGGCTAGGATCACCCCACAAGCCGAAGCCAGTTCGGCGGGGAGAGACTGAAGTTAAGACTTCATAGCAGGGGCGCCTTTGGCGCCTCTGTTGCATTTCGGGGGTGGACAGCTCCGCTGCGACGTAACCACAGTCCCTGACGGGTAGATTTACTCAGTGGCATCTCGGAACAGATCAGCGCACGGACCATCAAATCGCCGCGGGCTGATCTTGATTTCGTCACCCGCGCTTGGCAAGAGACGCGTAACATGATGTATCGTCTGCGATAATGGTCAAAACAGGATCAAGCCCGTGAAAATTTCTTCCATTCTAGCCGTCCCTGCTTTGCTCGTCGGGCTTCTTTCCGCTGGCAGCAGCGCGATCGCGCAAGGTAATGACGAGGTGCGCGCAACCCATGGTGATTGGGAAATCAGGTGCGTCGCGGGATCCGATAACTGCGCCATGTCGCAAATCGGGAAAACAGGCGATGGCAAGCGCGCACTTCTGGTCACGATTCAGCGGGTCAGCGGTGCGGCGGCGGACAATGGAACCCCGATCCCTGCCGCAATTACGGTTCAGGCACCGCTCGGCATCCTGATCCCGTACGGTCTGCGTGTGAAGATCGACAGCGACAAGGTGGTTCCGCTTCCGTTGTCGCGCTGTATTCCGGCAGGCTGCGTCAGCCAGGCCCCGATGCTCGACGAAGCAGTTTCGAAAATGAAAGCCGGGTCCCAGGCCGTATTCGGTTTCTTCCTGGATGCCGAGGTACTGGTGAATGTCTCGCTGCGCGGGTTCACCAAGGCCTATAACAGCCTGAAACCCGTCGCTGCCCAGGGCGGCTGACTTTATCACCGGAAAGCGGCTGACCCGGCGCGGTCAGCCCGCCCACCGCCGCATGGCGATAACGGCATTCAATCCGCCAAAGGCAAATGAATTCGACAGCGCGGCATCGATCCGGGCATGTCGCGCCTGATTGGGAACGACGTCCAGCCCGATCTGCGGATCGTCCTCTTCATGCCCGGCGGTTGGCGCAACGACGCCCTCGTTCAGAGCCATCAGCGTTGCGACCGCCTCCAGTGCTCCGGCTCCGCCAATCGCGTGGCCGTGCATCGATTTGGTCGACGAGACCATGACCTTTTCAGCCTGACCGCCCAAGACCTGTTTGATAACCGAGGCTTCGACACGGTCGTTCATCGCGGTCGCGGTTCCATGCGCGTTGATATAACCGATTTCTTCCGGGTTCAGTGCGCCGTCCGACAGTGCCTGTCGCATGGCCCTGGCAGGACCGTCTTCTGTCGGCTGAACGATATCGCCGGCATCTGCGGTCATGCCAAAGCCGCAGATCTCCCCCAGAATTTCGGCGCCGCGCGCCTGGGCATGGTCCAAGCTTTCCAGAACCAGTATGGCCGCGCCCTCTCCCAGCACCATGCCATTGCGCGTCTTGGAAAACGGGCGACAGGCGTCCTTTGACATGACGCGCAGGCCCTCCCACGCCTTCATTCCGCCAAAGCAAAGCAGCGCCTCGGTCCCGCCCGTGATCGCGGCATCCATCGCGCCGGACCTGACCTGATGGAAAGCCTGGCCAATCGCATGGTTTGACGACGAGCACGCGGTCGAAACGACATAAGCGGGTCCCATCAGGCCGTGGACCATGGAAATCTGGCTGACAGGCGCATTGTTCATCAGACGGGGCACGATGAATGGATGCACCCGGTTCTTCATGTCATGATAGACATTGAAGTAGTTTTCGTCCTGGGTCTGCAACCCGCCCATGGCCGATCCAAGGATCGTCGCGGTACGCTGCCCAAGCGCTTCGTCAAACGAAATTCCGGACTGGTCGACCGCCTCGCGCGCCGCAATCAGCGCGAACTGGCTGACCCGGTCAAGAAGCGCGATTTCAGACCTTGTAAAGTGATCCTCGCCTGCGAACTGTTTCGCTTCGCCCGCGATTTTGACCATCAGGCGTTCGGTATCGAAACCGGATATTTCGGCAATACCGACGCGGCCGTCTTTCAGCCCATCGGTGTGGTCGCGGTAGCCAGTTCCCAGCGCCGAGACGACACCGATCCCGGTGACGACAACCCGTCTGGTCACGATTTCTCGGCGATAAGCTGCTTCACGCCCTCGACGATTTCGCCGAAGTTCCCAAGCTTGAAATCAGATTCAGCAGGATCGTTGGCATTGTACGGGACCGAGACGTCGAAGGCTTCCTCGATCCCGAAGACCACCTCGACCAAAGCTAGAGAATCGAGGCCTAGGTCTTCTACGGTCGTCGTCGCTGTGATCGTCTCCGGCTCGACCAGCGCCTGCTCGGCTATGATCGCGGCGACCCGCTTGGCCACATCTTCAGTCATGCTGATCCCCGTCGTATCTGCCCGCATCTTCCTAGCACAAACCACATGGGCTTACAGTCCCAGCTTTTGCCGGATCTGGCGGACCTGAGCGACCATCTGGGGCAGGCGCCGGATCGCCATGAACTGCTCGATCGCCTTGTTCCGGTCTGTCGCCGGCATGCCCATCATGATCGACTTTGGTGAGATATTGGTCGCGACCATGGTCCCGGCGGCGCACACCACATCAGATCCGATCTTAACGTGATCGGCGATACCGCATTTACCGCCGAGCACGACGCGATCGCCCACAGAGGTACTGCCGGCTATCCCTGTCTGCGCACAGATAAGACACATCTGTCCAACCTGCACATTGTGGCCGATCTGGACCTGGTTATCGATTTTTGTGCCGTGGCCGATCCGTGTCGGCGCGATTGTTCCCCGGTCGATGGTCGTCGTGGCGCCGATCTCGACATCATTGCCAATTTCGACGGCAGCCAGCGAATGAATTCGCAGGAAGCCGGTCGTTCGTCGGGCGCTGTCCAGTGCGCCATCCTGCTTGGCCGCTTCGACATTTCCCCGCTCCGGCGGTTCGAACGAGAAACCGTCTGCACCGATCACCGCATTGGGCTGCGCGATGAAGTCATCGCCGATCTTGCAACGTGCACCAATGCGGACACCGTCATATATCAGCGCGTTCGCGCCAATGACGGCGTCTGCACCGATGCTGACATGGGCGCCGATCACGGCATCCCGGCCGATCCGCGCCCCTTCCCCGATAATGGTGAATGGGCCGATCGCAGCGTTCGCACCAATCTCGGCACTGGCGGCGACAATCGCAGTCTCATGGACCCCGGGCGAAACGCCATGAGGGTGCTGGAAGGCATCGGTCACCTGTGCAAGCGCGACGCGCGGCCGTGAGGCGAGCAATGCGCCTTTCAGACCCAGCGCCGCCAGGTCTGCCCCTTCCCAAACGACCGCAGCCTCAGCAGCAGATCCAGACAGCGCATCGGCATAGCTGTCGGACATGGCCAGTGCCAGATCGCCTGAGCCGGCATCACCGGGTGCGGCGGGGCTTCGGACCACCAGATCCCCGTCTCCGACCAGCTCCAACCCGGTGGCCCGGGCAATGTCTGTCAGGGTCATGGCCATGCTGTGATGTCTGCCGTGCGCTCGCTTCGCCCGGCCAATTGCCGGGTCGGCGCCGTTCTAGAACCTGCCCGACCCGAAAGGCAAGGGCATGTTCATGCCCAAGCCTTTGCTACCGGAACAACGGGTCCTACTGCAGGATCGACACACCGGCGTTCTGCAGCGCCTTGCCAATTTTGCGGTCACGCCCGTAGACGTCCCCGCGGAACTGCTCGACACCGTTCTCGTCGATCCAGGCCGAGCGATAGGTCAGATGCACCGGCAGCGGGCTGTCCAGGTTCACATGGCGCTCGCGGCGCTTTTTCAGCAGGGCATTGAAGTACCCCTGCGGATTGTCGACCTGACCATTCAGCAGATAGGCGGCGAACTCGTGGGGTTTCTCGACGCGAACGCATCCGTGGCTGTAGGCGCGTACATCACGATTGAACAGCCGCTTCGATGGCGTGTCATGCAGGTAAATCGCGAACCGGTTCGGGAACATGAACTTCACCGTGCCCAGCGCGTTGCCGCGTCCCGGCCTTTGAACGATACGTCCCGGGAACGTCCCGGCTGTTACCGTCGACCAGTCGATCGAAGAAGCGTCAGCCCCGACGATCCGCATGCCCTTTCTGCTGAGGTAGCTGGGATCATTGCGCAGCTTCGGCAGGATTTCCTTGGTCGCAATCGACCGTGGGACATTCCAGCTGGGGTTCACAACCATGTACGTCATGGTTTCAGAGAACTCGGGCGTTTGGTGCTTCCTGGCCTTGCCGACGACTACGCGCGAGGTAAATTCCGGTGTGCCATTGTTCATGACCGCCATGGTGAAACCGGCCAGGTTCACCAGGATATGGCGCTCTCCCAGATCGCGGTTCATCCAGCGCAGCCGCTCCAGATTGACGGCTATTTGCTCCGCGCGCGTGCGCGGAGAGATGTTGAGCTGCTTCAGCGTTGCAGGCCCGATGACGCCATCAAGGTTCAGTCCGTGGCGCGCCTGAAACCGCTGCAGCGCTTCCACCATTGGCTCATCGAACAGCGTCGGCTCGAACGCCTGACGCGGAACATCTGTCGTCACCGCGGCTGTTGCGACCTGCGTGCCATCGGCCGCAGTCGCGGCGGATTGCTCGTCGTAGACGTTGGGATCCAGATCACCCATGGCGGTCAGGCGCGCGCGCGCCTCGGCGACCCGCTGGTTCTGGTTACCAGGACGCAGAGTCCTGCCCTTGCTGATCCGGTCCCCCCAGATATCGCTTCCCGCGATCGACCTGAAGGCCGCGTAGCGCTCGACAAGACGCTTATAGAGCGGATTGGACGGTGCAAGCGCTTCAAGGAAAGCGGCCATATCAGAAGCCCGCCCTGCGCGCTCGATCAGGAAGGCCTCATCCGGGCCTTCCGGGAAGATGTGCAATTCGCGGTCCACACGCCGCGGCTCCAGCAGGCCGGATCCGACATCCGCCGCGTAGGTCAGAAAGGCCGAGGTCAGATCCGCCTCCAGTGCGGGACCGCCTGCGGCCAGACGCTCCGACAACTCGGCTCCGCGATACTTGGCGACCGGCAGTGCATGGTCAGCGGCCCGGGACAGGACATCGACCAGCAGGCGCGCGTTGTCCGATGCCTGTCCGTTTTCGTCCAGCCACAAAGGCTGGAATTGCCGGGTCGCATACCCCTGCAACGCCGGGGCTTTTTTGCCGAGCTTCACCTCCAGCGCGCTGCGCAGGGCCAAAGCCTCAGCCGACAGCGGCGGCGGCACTGGTGCTTGAACCGCAGGGGCCGGGCTAGCAGGCGCCGGTGTCGCCGCATTGCCGGAAGGCGCAACCTCAGGCGCCGCGGCGTCTGACTGGGACGTCTGGGCAGCGTCCTTTGCGGCGTCCGACGTGGTCGGATCCGAGATTGCGGTTGATGATCCATGTGCCAAACCGCCGAAAGCCAGAGCGGTTGAAAAAACTGTCGCCAGCGCGGCACCACGCCGCATGAAATTGGTCTGCGTGATCATCCTGACACCACTGTTGCTAATATGCTTCACCCGTACCGGGGTTCGGGACGACCATAGCACGGCTGGCGCTGTGGTAACCCTTTTTCGACCTCTACTCACCACAAATTCAACACCGCACAACCAGAAGGTCATGCTGCATTTTCCAAATGCCCGAAATCCATAGGTTTTGCGTACCCACGAGGCCGATTCCATGTTGCTGCGTTGCAACTTGGCAGAAAAATCTGATTCTGGCACAAAGCTCGGCAAGGGGGGCCATGTGGTCAAATCCACAGGCTAAATGAACGAGGCATAGGCGTGAGCAGAAACACATCCGATATGGCGAGGATATCTCGTCGTGCACTGATCGGCGGAATCGCCGGTGCCGGTGCGCTCGGTGCGACGCAGTCATTTGCTGCGGCCCCATCAATCCTGACCGGTTCTGGCGATTTTCGGTCCTTGAGCCTGCTGAACAATCGTACGGCGGAGCGCTTGAACACCGTCTACTGGGTCGAAGGCGACTATATCCCGGAGGCGATCGAGGCGTTCAACTACATCCTGCGTGATTGGCGGGAGGGGCTGATCACGCAGTACGATATCAAAGCCATCGACATCATGGCCGCGACCCAGAACCTGCTGCGCACGTCCGAGCCTTTCGAGGTGATCTCCGGCTATCGCAGTCCGAAGACCAACGCCATGCTGCGCTCGCGCAGTCGCGGGGTCGCGCGCAACTCTTACCACACCCGCGGAATGGCGATCGATCTGTCCATGAAGACCCGCAGCGCGCGGGAGATTGCGCGCGCCGCCAAATCACTCGGCGCAGGCGGTGTCGGCACGTACAGCCGGTCGAACTTTACCCATGTCGACAGCGGTCCGGTGCGCGACTGGGGCCGCTGACCTCACAGTCTACCAAAGTCGCGATCCTTTCCTTGAACGCACCGTCAACGGTTGACGTGGCGGGCACACGGCATTTCTGTGGATGAAAACGGGAAAGGAAACGCGAAGTGACCCAGGCGACCCAGGACTATGAATGCATTCAGGTGAAACCTGTTACCCCAAGGATCGGGGCAGAGGTTTTCGGCGTGGATCTGTCTCAGCCAGTGGACGAGCAGACCTTCGACGAGATCCGCACTGCGTTCCTGCGCCATTGTGTGCTGTTCTTCCGGGATCAGAGTTTCGACCATGCCAGCCAGAAATCCTTTGGCAGTCGGTTCGGCGATCTGGCCATCCACCCGGCAATCGCCGCGCCGCAGGGTCACCCCGAAATCGTGCCCATCCATGCCGATGCAAACTCGACCAAGATTGCCGGAGAACGCTGGCACTCCGACGTATCGTGCGTCGAGGAACCTCCGCTTGGCTCAATTCTCTACCTCCATACGGTGCCGGAGATGGGGGGCGATACACTGTTCTCGAACATGTACGCCGCCTACAATGCCCTGTCCGATCGCATGAAAGACTATCTGGATGGCCTGACAGCGCGTCATGACGGCGAGGAGCAGTATCGCGGCAGGTACAACAATGACGATGCAGGCAAGCAATACCCCGCCTGCGACCACCCCGTGGTGCGTACGCATCCCGAGACGGGCCAGAAATGCCTGTTCGTCAATCCGATCTTCACCAAACGCATCAACGGGTTGCCGCGTGTGGAAAGCGATGCGATCCTGCAAATGCTGCATCAGCACTGCGCGAACGAGGATTTTCAGGTCCGGTTCCGCTGGCAGAAGGACTCTGTTGCGTTCTGGGACAACCGCTGTGTCCAGCATCTGGCGATCTGGGACTACTACCCGCACACACGGTCAGGATACCGCGTGACCATCAAAGGCGACCGTCCGGCCTAACCTCGTATCGCGTCAGCCAAAGACCGATTGCACCGCCAAGTTCGGCAGCCAAAGTACGATCGCCGGGATGAAGAGGCACAGCACCAGAACGCAGCCATCGGTGCAGAGGAACGGGAATGACCCGCGCATCACTGTCGTCACGGGAACCTTGGTGGTGCCGCTGACCGCAAAGAGGTTCAGACCAACCGGCGGGATCACGGCCCCCATCTCGATGCAGAGAGCAAAAAGAATGCCGAGGTGAATGGGGTCGATGTCCAGCGTCAGCGCCACCGGGTAGATCACCGGCACCACCAGCACCAGAACGGCGACACCGGTCAGGCAGGTCGACAGCGCCAAAAGGACGACCATCAACAGACCCAGGAAAGCCACAGGACTGAGGCCAAGCTGGGTCACCCATTCGGCGATGTCCTGCGGCCAGCCTTGGTTCGCCAGTAGAAACTGAAAGATCCCGACGCCGCCGAGAACGAAGAACAGAATGGCCGAAAGGTTCACCGCACGCTGGGTGGCGGCATAGGCTTCCTTCAGAAAATTGCCGCGAAGTGCAACCGCTCCGTAAAGTAGTGCATAGGCGCAGGCCGCGGCACCGGATTCCGTGGGTGTAAGTACTCCGCCGTAGAGGCCGCCCAGCACGATAACAGGCATCAAAAGCGCAGGAAACGCCTCGATGAAGGCTTGTCCCAGCTCGCGCAGCGAGAATTTGCTGGCGGGCAGGCCAATCAGGGCCGCCATCGTCAGCACGATCACCGCGTCCGAGATGGCCAGCATCACGCCGGGCGCGACGCCTGCGAAGAACAGCTTGGTGATCGACTGCTCGGTCAGAACACCATAGAGGATCAGCGTGATCGACGGAGGGATCAGTATGGCTATGCCGCCCCCTGTGGCGATCACGCCCGCCGCCATCCATTTCGGATAGCCGCGTTTGATCATCTCGGGATAGGCAACCAGACCCATCGCTGCCGCCATGGCGGTGGAGGAGCCCGAGATCGCGCCGAACATCACGGCAGCAAGGATGGTGGCATAGGCAAAACCGCCCGGTAACCAGCCGATCAATGCGTCAGCAAAGCGGAATAGCTTGTTGATCAGGCCGGTCCGCTCCATCAGGAAGCCCGCGTAGACGAAGAACGGGATCGCCATCAGCGTGTACTTGTTCACGAAGCTGAAGAACGACCGGAAGATCGCGTTCGGGCTGAGCATCGGATCGTAGAGAATGAATGCAACGGTCACCGCGATCAGGGCCACCGCAATGGGCGCACCCAGCGCCAGCAGTGTCAGCAGTGCCGGTCCGATGAAACCCATGTCAGATATCGATGCCTTCTTCGACAGGAGCCCAATCGAAGACCTGTTTGCCGAACAGTGCGCGGATGTCCTGATAAAGCTGGAAGGCCGATACGATCGCCATCAGGACGAACGTCACCACCAGCGCCAGCTGGAAGGGCCATATCACCAGCACCATCGACAGGGTCGTGCGTTCCATCATCATGGATCGTTCAATGGTGGGAATGCCCCAGGTGGCCAGCGCAGAATAGAGCGCCAGACCAAGTGCGGTCAGAAGGGCCCGGATCGCCAGGACAAGGCGGTTCAGGCCCCTTTGCTCCAGCGCATCAATCACGAAGCTGACGCGAAGATGCGACCGGCGCGCCTGCGTAACGGCAAAGTAGAGAAAGACGGCAGATACGATGCCATAGGTCACCGCGTCCTGCCCCCAGTCGTAGACGACGCCGAAGATGTAGCGGCGGAA
>JBCCMP010000093.1:0-13512 GCA_039026295.1 Pseudomonadota bacterium
AGACAAGCGCCGCCCAAAACAGGGCGACACGGCCCTCGTACCACTGGCCGTTGCCGCCAAACAATCTTGCAAGTGCCGTCACCAGTGTCGCCAGCAGATAATAAAGGAGCGGCAGGAAAAACAGCAGACTAACCGTTTGCTCTGCTGCCCAGCGCGCGATGTCCTCGGAACTTCCGGGCGATGCAAAAAGCTGGATTAGCCGCCCGATCAGCAGAATCAGACCGGAAAACAGCAGATAGGCAAATAGCTTGGCCTCTCGAGGACGGGCTGCAATTACCGACAAAGCTGACCCTCGCGGATCATGATAAAATCGCGCAATGCCAAGAATACCGGTGCGCCGCGTTTCAACGGCAGCCTCATTCACGCCGCGCCATCCATGCCTGGACCTCACCGCGTACAATGTCCGCGAGTTCTTCGTCGGCAATCTCTTCAATCGCTTCGTCAGCAAACGCGGCGATCAGCATCGCCTCCGCCTCTGCTTTTGGCACCCCGCGAGACTGAAGGTAGAACATTGCAGTTGGATCCAATGCACCGGTTGTCGATCCGTGCGAGCAAGCGACATCGTCGGCGTAGATCTCAAGCTCTGGCTTTGCTGAAAATTCCGCGCCATCGTTCAGCAGCACAGCCTGGCTAATCTGATAACCATCCGTCTTCTGCGCGCCTTCCCGTACGAAGATCTTGCCCTGGAAAATGGCCTTGCCCTGCCCGCCCAGAACGTTCTT
This sequence comes from Pseudomonadota bacterium, assembly GCA_039026295.1. Lineage (GTDB taxonomy): Bacteria > Pseudomonadota > Alphaproteobacteria > Rhodobacterales > Rhodobacteraceae > Thermohalobaculum. The sequence continues at coordinate 723 of JBCCMP010000093.1, forward strand.
GAAGACCTGCCGACTCTCGCAGTCTTCCGCAGAATGGGTCACGAACACGGTGTTATCGACATGACTTTGACCGCCCGCAAGCACCGCTCCGGCGATGTGGCCAGAACCCTCATCCCCGGTCAGGTCCATGACGACTTCGTTCCGCGTCAGCGACCCGTCCGCAGTGAGCGTAAACGTTTTGAACGCAGACTCCGCCCCGAGCCGCGCAAAGACATGCGTCGCAACGGGAGCCACAGCGGTGGTCTGCAAACGCACGTGATGGAATTCGCCGCCATCGGCCACGTCAACCTCCATCACCGTGTTTGTTGCCACACCGCTCTCAAGCAATGTCAGGCTTGCGCCTGATTCAACGCGGATAAGGTGATGGACAAGGCTCGCACCCTCGCCAACCTGCTGATAATCGATGTGGATCGGCTCTGGATCACCGTCACATTGGATCAGCAATCCATCGGTCGAACTGGAAGTATTAAGTGCCGCGAGAGGGCGATCAACCTTCTCGTGTCCTGCTTCTTCCAATACTCCAAAGAGCTTGCGCGCAATCGTTATGTCCTGCGAAAGGGCATCCGATAGCATTTGCACGGCCGCACCTGATCCTCCCAGTGAGTTGGAGAGATCGCCGCGAAAACGGCCATTCACAAACAGTGCTTTCTGCCCCGTTCGGCCGAAGACGTCGGACAGAGGCTCAGCATCGCCTTCCCGTGCAGTTTCAAGCGGCGCCGTCAGCCGAGACGGGTCAGTATATCGCCAGTACTCATCGCGGCGTACCGGTGCACCGGCTTCCAGAAAACGGGTCCGCGCCTTGGCACGAACCTCGCGCGCCCAGCCTGCTTCGCCTGCGGGCGCGGGAAAAGCCGACAACTGCGCCTCTGCGGCACTGCGCTTCAGATCGTTTGCCATGGGTCAGGCCACCGACTGCAGGATATCGGAATAGCCCTCGTTTTCGACCTTCAAGGCCAGTTCCGGACCGCCGGATTGAACAATTCGGCCGTCGGCAAGGATGTGGACAACATCAGGTTTGATATGGTCGAGCAAGCGCTGATAATGCGTGATTACGAGGAAACCGCGGCCTTCATCGCGCAGGGCATTCACCCCCGCCGAGACCAGCTTCATCGCATCGACGTCGAGGCCGGAGTCTGTCTCGTCCAAGATACACATACGCGGCTCCAGCAGGGCCATCTGCAGGATTTCATTGCGCTTTTTCTCGCCGCCAGAAAAACCAACATTCACAGGACGCTTCAGCATGTCAGCGTCGATGTTCAATTCTTTCGCCTTGGCGCGGATCAATTTCAGAAAATCTGGGGCCGAGATCTCGTCTTCCTCCCGCGCCTTGCGCTGCGAATTCAAAGCAGTGCGCAGGAAGGTCATGTTGCCAACCCCGGGGATCTCTACCGGGTACTGGAAGGCAAGGAAGAGCCCGGCGGCCGCGCGCTCTTCTGGTTCCATTTCAAGGATATCTTCGCCGTCGAGCGACGCCGATCCACCGGTTACCTCGTAGCCGTCACGCCCCGCCAACACGTAGGACAGTGTGCTCTTTCCGGACCCGTTCGGGCCCATTATTGCGTGCACCTTTCCAGCGGGCACTTCCAGGCTCAAGCCTTTCAGGATCGCTTTGTCTTCTTCCTCCAGCCGGACGGCCAGATTGTCGATCTTCAGCATCCGTTTCTCCTCCTGCGACCGCTGCCGCATCGTTTCCCGTGTTGTCTTGCGCCTCAAGATCCGGCGGCAGATCCGCTACGTTTCGGAATATGTCCGCCATCGCCTCGAATTCCAGTGCCAGCCTCTCTGCGTGTTCAGGATAGCTGGCGGCCATTTCTGTCGCGAATGTCCGAATGGCAACTCTCGCCAACGCAAGCCGGATGATCGGGTCGGTGTCCATGCTGTCGATCCGGTCATTCGCCTGCCTCAGCGCACCGGCGACTTCGTCCGAGACGGACGTCCGTTTTGCCGTGCCGCCAACGATGGTTGTCTGTTGTTCGGTCATCACTTGATCCTTTCTGGCTATGATGCGCGCAGGGTCCCCGTTGGGTCAGCATCTGCAGGATCAAGACTTCGCTTCGAACTCCTTCCAAAAGGTTTACGGTTAGCGCTGTGTTATCGCTTGTTTCGCCCGCTGATCCGGATGGCCAATGTCACCATCAGAAACGCGAACGCACCCATGGCGATTGCGAACAGCAAGTTGACCAGCAGAGACCCGGCCGCGAACACGAATTGTCCCAGGAAGAAGATCACAAACGCCATCACAGAGGCGTAGATCAGGCGATCTTTCATTCTCATTCGACAGTCACCGCGGTGCCGGATGCCGAGACCATCAGCATGTTGTTGATCACCTCATAGTCAAGGTCGACGCCAACAATTGCGTTCGTCCCCGCGGGCGCACGTTCCTCCATCTCCTGAAGCGCCGTCGTGCGCGCCTTGGCCAATTCCTCCTCGTAGGCGTTCGAACGTCCCCCGATGATATCGGTGATACCAGCGAAGAGGTCCCGGATCACGTTAGCACCCAGGATCGCCTCGCCGACCTCAATGCCGTGGTAGCCTGTGATCCGCTGCCCTTCGACCGAGTGGGTGGTAGTGACGATCATCTCCGCTCCTCGACATACTTTGACAGCCTGACCATCTTCCGCAGTTCAGTCCCATATTTGGGCGATTCGCCGGCTTGCGCAGCGAGTTCGCTCAGCTCCCGCAAGGACAGGATCTTTAAGTGTTCAGCGTTTCGTATTCCAAAGAGATGGATCATCGTAACCTTGTCTCCGCGAACCGCCTGGGAACACATCTCGCGGAACTCAGTGACGAGCTTTCCGAAACCGGTCACCCAACCGACCCCTCCAGCGAGATCGCCACAAGGCTCTGCGCCTCCATGGCGAACTCCATGGGCAGCTCTTGCAGCACCTCTTTGCAGAAGCCGTTGACGATCAGGGCAACGGCGTCTTCCTCGTCAATGCCGCGCTGACGGCAGTAGAACAACTGGTCATCGTCGACCTTCGATGTCGTCGCCTCATGCTCCGACCGCGAGGACATGTTCTTCACCTCGATGTACGGCACCGTGTGGGCACCGCATTTGTCGCCAATTAGCAGGCTGTCGCACTGCGTGAAATTTCGGCTGTTCGCTGCATCCCTGTGCATGGACACCAGCCCGCGATAGGTATTCTGGGCACGACCGGCTGAAATCCCCTTCGAGACGATCCGAGACTTCGTGCGTTTGCCTAGATGGATCATCTTGGTTCCGGTATCGGCCTGCTGCGCATTGTTCGTGATCGCAATCGAGTAAAACTCGCCCTGGCTATCATCCCCACGCAACACGCAAGAAGGGTACTTCCACGTCACCGATGAACCTGTCTCCACCTGCGTCCACATCACCTTCGCACGGTCGCCGCGGCAATCAGCGCGCTTGGTGACAAAGTTATAGATGCCACCTTTCCCGTCCTCGTCGCCTGGAAACCAGTTCTGAACGGTCGAATACTTGATCTCGGCGTCTTCCTGGACAACCAGTTCAACCACGGCTGCGTGAAGCTGATTGGTCTTGCGTTCCGGCGCTGTGCACCCTTCAAGATAACTGACGTATCCGCCTTTTTCGGCGATAATCAGGGTGCGTTCGAACTGTCCGGTATTCTCCGCGTTGATACGAAAATACGTGCTCAACTCCATCGGACAGCGCACGCCTTCCGGGATGTAGACAAACGATCCGTCGGAAAAGACCGCCGCATTCAGACACGCATAATAGTTGTCGGTCTGAGGCACGACGGAGCCAAGGTACTTCTTCACCAGTTCAGGATGCGTGTGCAGCGCTTCAGAGATCGAACAGAATATTACCCCGGCCTTCGCAAGCTCGTCCTTGAAGGTCGTTCCGACGGAGACACTGTCGAACACTGCATCGACAGCAACCTTGCGCCCTTCGGCAGGCGCGGCCTCTGCACCTTCGACACCGGCGAGGATCATCTGTTCTTTCAGTGGAATTCCCAGTTTTTCGTAGGTCTTCAACAGCTCCGGATCGACCTCGTCCAGCGACTTGGGTTTTTCCTTAAAGCTGGCAGGCTGGGCGTAGTAGTACTGATCCTGGAAGTCGATCTTCGGATAGTCGATCATTGCCCACTCGGGCTCGTCCATCCTGACCCACCGGCGATACGCACGCAGACGCCATTCCAGCATCCATTCCGGTTCGTTCTTCTTTTCCGAGATTAACCGGACAATGTCCTCGTTCAGCCCCTTTGGCGCGAACTCGGTCTCGATGTCTGAATCCCAGCCGTATTTGTAACGTTCACCGACAGAGCGCACAGCATCCACGGTTTCCTGATCAACGCCGTCCTTGACCTTGACGTCGAATTCTTCGGACGGGTTCACATCCAGTGCGCTCATGTTCTCACCCTTTCATGCCCTTTACGGGCTTTTGGTGGCTTGGCGGTTCACCGCTGTCGCTGCCTACTCACGCTCGGTTAGCGGACTGCCCTTGGGCAGTTCGCAAGGTCGTCTCTTTTTCACGCCGCCCTCGCCTGTCGGCGCCGGTAGGCGTTTGTCCATGCCTCTGCGAAGGCCAATACCTCTGCCTCGGTGACCGTCGGTCCCATGCTGACGCGAATGGCCGAAGATGCTGTTATCTCGTCAAAACCCATCGCCATCAGAACACGGCTGGCCTTATTTACCTTGCCGCTGGAGCAAGCTGACCCTGCACTCACCGCAAAGCCCGCAAGATCCATTTGCATAACTTGTGTCTCGCCCATCCAGCCTGGGACTGCGAAGCAAGAGGTGTTCGGTAACCTATCGTCGTCTTGACCGAAAAAGATGGTATCAGGCGCGGCCTCGGCAAGGGAGTTTTCTAGAATATTTCTAAGTCTCTCGACGCCGTCCCAGACGTTTTCCTCTAGGTCGCGTTTAGCGGCCTCCGCCGCCGCACCAAACCCAGCGATACCAATGACATTTTCAGTGCCGGACCGGCGGCCTTTTTCTTGTCCGCCACCCGTGAAAAGAGAAGATCCGACGGGATTTATCGTTGCGCCGATGCCTTTCGGACCGCCCAGTTTATGACCGGATAATGACAGGCTTGGCCGCCGCCAATCCTGCGCCAGGCCGCCGTCCATGCGAGCTTTGCCGACGAGTTGAGTGACATCGACCAAGCAAGATCGAGGCTCGGGTCCATGAAGTTTCTCAAGAATGGCTAACACGTCCGGCTTGATGCCGGTTTCACCATCCGCCGCGGTGAGAACGACCAAACTGTTATCGAAAGCGTTTGGGGAATTGAATTCGACCAGATCGTAAACATCGTGGTCACGGGTCAGATGAACCAGCCGAAGGGTGGCATTGTCGTCTACCTCAGCGACATCCAACATCTGCTCCAATGGTTCATGGGCACTCGGATGCAAAAGCGGACTCAGATAGGCTATATCGACTGGAACCTGTCGAAAGCGGAGTAAATTCGCCTCGGTAGCCCCGCTGGTGAAGACAACCTGATCGGGCTCGCTCCCAACCAATGCCGCAACCTGACCGCGGGCCCGTTCGACGATCGCTTTCGCCGCTCGCCCCTCAGCATGTACCGAGGACGGATTTCCGACCACATCCATCGCTCCCAGCATCGCTGTCCTTGCCTCAGGACGCAGCGGCGCTGTCGCGTTCCAGTCTAGATAGACCCGATGTCCGTTCAGGCCTGTCACGGCGCGATCACCTCGGGCTCGTCCACCACTCCGATGAAATCCGGCACAGCCGGACACGGCATCATGCGATCTTCGATAACGTCGGCGATGGTGGTTTGATTGAGAAACACATGGACGTGGGCTGACAACTGCTCCCAAAGAGCGTGGGTCAGCGACGCCTCTCGCGACCCGCTCCCGTCCCGCGGCAAATCTTCAGTTCCCATGGCATTCAGCCGCTCATCCACAGCCGCCATGATGTCTGAGATCCGCGTCTCCGCAGGCTTTGCCGCGAGCCTGTATCCTCCGCCACGCCCCCGGACGGATTCGACCAGGCCGGCCCGGCGCATCTTGACGAAGAGCTGCTCAAGATAGGCGACCGAAATGTCCTGCCGGTCCGAGATGTCAGCCAGGGCCACAGGTCTTTTACCGCCGTTAAGCGCGATATCAGCAAGCGCGGTGACCGCATAGCGACCCTTGGTGCTGAGTTTCATCAGACGCTCCTTCCCGAAGGCCACGCCCGTATTGACCTTGGGGCTTCAGATCGCTAGGTCCCGCTATCCACTGAAGGAGCGCTTCGGCGGGCGTGCCTCGCTGATTTAGATTTAGAATAGTTCTAGGAAGCTAGCGCCACAGAGTCAAGCGTCCAGGAACCAAAACCGACCGCGACAGGACACGTATGCCCGAGGTACATTTTCCCGGCCCTGAGGGGCGGCTTGAAGGTCGCTATCACCCTCTCCCCGACAAGGACGCGCCGATCGCAATAATACTGCATCCGCACCCCAAATACGGCGGCACAATGAACAACCCGGTGACCTACCGGCTTCACTATGCCTTCCGGGAAATCGGTTTCACCGTTATGCGTTTCAACTTCCGGGGCGTAGGCCGCTCGCAGGGAGAGTTCGATCAGGGCATCGGCGAGTTATCTGACGCGGCGTCCGCTCTCGATTATCTCCAGTCCATGCATGAGAGCGCTAAAGCATGCTGGGTCGCGGGTTTTTCCTTCGGCGCGTGGATCGGAATGCAGCTTTTGATGCGCCGGCCCGAGATCAACGGTTTCATCTCCGTCGCGCCGCCGGCGAACATGTATGATTTCAGCTTTCTTGCGCCCTGCCCGTCTTCCGGGTTGATCATCAATGGCGAAGCGGACCGGATCGTCCCGTTGGAGGATGTCACCAAGCTTTCGGACAAGCTGAAGGCGCAAAAGGGCATCACGATAACGCACGAAACGGTGCCGGAGGCGAACCACTTTTTCGAACGCGGCATGGATCCAATGATCGAACGCGTAAAAGAGTACGTGCAACAGCGCATGACCGAAGGCGGTCGCTGACCGTTTGCCTCTCTGGCTCTAAAACGCTAGAGCGCTTAGGAGTGTCCCTCGGAACCCGAGCGTAAAAGCCAGATGCCTGACCTAAGAGACATGGAACTGCTTGCCGCCTTGGCGCGCAACATGCACTTCGCCCGCGCTGCGGCGGAATCAGGCATCTCGCAACCCGCCTTTTCGGCGCGCATAAGAAATCTCGAAATGGATCTGGGCGCACCGATCGTGAAACGGGGCAATCGCTTCATGGGTTTCACCAAAGAAGGCGAGATTGCCCTGCGCTGGGCTCACCGAATGATTGCGGACGCCCAGGGTCTCAGGCAAGAAATTCAGCAGTCTTTGGGAAAGCTGTCCGGAAATCTGGTGATAGGCACCGTGCCGACCGCGCTCCCTTTTGTTGCGAATCTCGCTGCAAAACTGCGCGAGTTGCACGATTCACTGGCCATCCAAGTTTACTCCAGATCCGCCGACCAGATCACGCAAGGCCTCGAGGATTTCTCGCTTGATGCCGGCGTCACCTACATGGACAGCACCATCCCCTCTGGGTCCACCGGACAGCACATTTTCGACGAGCGTTATGAGCTCTTGCTGCCCCAGGGCCTGATGGCCGGAAACGAAAGTGAAATCTCGTGGAAGGACGCGGCGGCCTTTCCCCTTTGCCTGCTGACGCGGAACATGTTCAATCGCCGCATAATCGACGAAGCGTTTGCGACCGCAAACGCCGTTCCGAATATTGTCATGGAAACCGATGCCCTCACGGCGTCGCTCGTCCAGCTCACGAACGGCAGTGCGGGAACCATCGCGACCGAACAACTCGCCGAGAGCAACAGCGTCGCTGTTGACATTATCCGGCTGCGTCTTGTGGACCCTGTTGTGACAAAGCCGATCGGTGTGATTGTATCGGATCGTGAACCGGTCCTGCCAGCGGTGCGCGCACTGCTCAAGGTCGTTGCACAGGCGGCTTAATAGGCCACGCCGAAGACACCATCATCGATTTCGATTTGCGTGGCGCGCCCACATCGCGCCACATGGAAATCGACGTTCTGTCGTGCCCGCGCTTTCGTGGATAATTTTTGCCGATTGGCTGATTTATCCAATTAAAACAGGGATATGACAGCCACGGACCAAGCGAATGAAGCCAGGGAAGTCGCGATCATGACCATCAAATTCACCCTCGACGGCCGAGAAGTCGAGGCCGCTCCGGGCGAAAGCATCTGGGAAGTGGCGAAGCGTGAGGGGACACTGATCCCGCACCTTTGCCATAAAGACGCCCCCGGATATCGGTCCGACGGCAATTGCCGTGCCTGCATGGTGGAGATCGAAGGAGAGCGCACGCTTGCGGCTTCCTGCATTCGCGAAGTGCGCGACGGGATGGTCGTCAATTCGCAATGTGATCGCGCGAACAAGGCACGGAAAATGGTGATGGAGCTTCTGGTCGCCGATCAGCCAGAGCGCGAGATCGCCCACGATCGTTCCTCCCACCTGTGGGATATGGCCGACAAGCAGGGTGTCTCAACCAGCCGGTTCCCGAAGATCGAGGAAAAGCGGGTGCCGATCCTCGACGATAGCCATGTGGCGATGCGGGTTAATCTGGACGCCTGCATCAGCTGCAATCTATGCGTCAGAGCCTGCCGTGAAGTGCAGGTCAACGATGTGATCGGCATGTCGGGCCGCGGCCATGACAGCGAGATCGTTTTCGACATGAACGATCCGATGGGTAACTCTACCTGTGTCGCATGCGGCGAATGCGTTCAGGCCTGCCCGACCGGCGCGTTGATGCCGACAACGGGCGTCAATGCGGATCAGGTCGGCGACAGCAAGGACTATGACCGCGAGGTCGAGAGCGTTTGCCCCTATTGCGGCGTAGGTTGTCAGCTCAGCTACAAGATCAAGGCAGACGAGAACGGCGACGAAAAGATCGCGTGGGTCGAAGGCATAAACGGGCCCGCAAACGAAAACCGTCTCTGCGTCAAAGGCCGCTTTGGATTTGACTATGTCGCCCACCCGCACCGGTTGACCAAGCCATTGATCCGTCGCGAGGACGCTCCTGCGAAGGGGTTGAACGTCGATCCGGGCAATTTGTCGACCCACTTCCGCGAAGCGACATGGGAAGAGGCGTTGGATGTCGCCGCGAGAGGTCTTGACCGTCTCCGGACCGAAAAAGGCACCAACATTGCGGGCTTCGGCTCGGCAAAGTGCTCGAACGAAGAAGCCTATCTGTTCCAGAAGCTCATACGGCAGGGCTTCGGCCACAACAACGTCGATGACTGCACACGGCTCTGCCATGCTTCCTCGGTCTCGGCCCTCATTGAAAATGTCGGCTCGGGCGCTGTGACCGCCACATTCAACGAGATCGAGAACGCTGACTGCGCCATCGTCATCGGATGCAACCCGATGGAAAATCATCCAGTTGCAGCGACTTACTTCAAACAGTTCACAAAGCGTGGCGGCAAGCTGATCCTGATGGACCCCCGTGGCCATGGCATGAAGCGGTTCGCCAGCCACATGCTCCAGTTCCGCCCGGGCGCGGATGTGTCCATGTTGAACGCGATCATGCATACCATCGTCGACGAGGGATTGTACGACGAACAGTACGTGCAGGCGATGACCGAAGGGTTCGAAGACATCAAGGCTCATCTCAAGGATTTCAGCCCCGAAGCGATGGCACCGGTGTGCGGGATCGATGCCGAAACGCTGAAGGATGTGGCGCGGACGTTTGCGCGGGCCGAGGCGGCGATGATCTTCTGGGGTATGGGCGTCAGCCAGCACATCCACGGGACGGACAATGCGCGCTGCCTGATCAGCCTGGCACTGATGTGCGGACATGTCGGGCGCAAGGGCGCGGGCCTGCACCCGCTGCGCGGTCAGAACAACGTGCAGGGCGCATCAGATGCAGGCCTGATCCCGATGTTCCTGCCCGATTACCAGTCGGTCATGGATGACGGGGTGCGCACCGCGTTCAACGAGGTCTGGGAGTCGAAAGAGGATTTCTCGAACGAGAAGGGCCTGACGGTCGTCGAGATCATCCACGCCATCCATCACGGCGACATCAAGGGCATGTACATCCTGGGCGAGAACCCGGCGATGTCGGACCCGGACGTGGAACACGCGCGCGATGCGCTGGCGATGCTGGAGCATCTGGTCGTGCAGGACATCTTCCTGACAGAGACCGCAAACTTTGCCGATGTGATATTGCCCGCCGCAGCCTGGGCCGAAAAGGCCGGGACGGTCACCAACACCAACCGTCAGGTGCAGATGGGCCGGCCCGCCGTTGCGCCGCCGGGCGAGGCGAAGGCCGACTGGTGGATCACCACCGAACTGGCGAAAAGGCTGGATCTTGCATGGACTTACACGCACCCAAGCGAAGTCTTCGCCGAGATGAAGCTGAACATGAAATCGCTGAACAACATCACCTGGGACCGGCTGGAGGGGGAGAACGCGGTCACCTATCCCTCGCTGTCGCCGGAGGACCCGGGCCAGCCAATCGTCTTTGCCGACGCATTCCCGCGGGCGGAGGGCCGGGCGAAGTTCACGCCTGCCAACATCGTCGCCCCGGCCGAGAGCCCGGATGCCGAATTCCCGTTCATTATGACCACTGGACGGCAGCTGGAGCACTGGCATACCGGCTCGATGACCCGCCGCGCCACGGTTCTGGACTGGGCGGAACCTGAAGCCAACGCCTCGATGCATCCGCGCACCCTGCGTGCCCTGGGCATCGCCCCCGGCGACATGATGCGCATCGAAACCCGCCGCGGTGCAATCGATATCATGGCCCGCGCCGACCGCGCCGTCGCCGAAGACATGGTCTTTGTGCCCTTTGCCTATGTGGAAGCAGCAGCGAACGTCCTGACAAATCCGCAGCTCGATCCCTATGGAAAGATCCCGGAGTTCAAATATTCGGCCTGCCGCATTGAAAAGGCAGGAGGCATGCCGGTGGCGGCGGAGTGATGCTCAATTCAGCTCTTTAAAGCGATCTGCGCGATCAGGTCTCGTTCGACCTGATCGGCTGAAAAGCGACTCTGAGGGTAGATTTAAGATCTAAGCTCAACGGCGTATCTATCTAAAATATTGTAATATTTTTGGTTATGGCGTAGCCAGCATTACGCGTTGCTCTGGCTCCCCCTCGGCCTAAACGGGCGAAGTTGGCGGAACCCAAAGCTGCGTTCCTGGCTGCCTTAACTCGCCTGCCTATCTGCCGCGCTGCATTTCTGTCCAAAGGCGTGCGTTCAGAGTTCGCTGGCGCACCTCTTCCATACTCGGGCGCGGCCGGTCGTCGTCATCCCGACGCGTTCGTGGTTTGCGACGGGACTTGTCCGCCTCGAGTTCTTCCTTGCGTTCTTCCTCGAACCGCGCGCCCGCAGCTTCGCGCCCGTCTTTCATCTCGCCGCGCACGGCGGCGCGGTGGCTACCGAGGGCGGGCTTCAATCGCAGCCTTCTCAGTCTTTGGTCGTCACCGTTGACGATGTATCGGCCCCGGCCAACGCGGTGGACCATGCCGTCGGCGGACCAGCGGTGCAGGGCGCAGGCGATATACTTGCGGGTATCCCTCAAGCCCTGGGCCCGCAGATGGGCGGCGATCGCGGCGGGGCTGATTTCCTGACCCGGGCGGTCGGCCAGAAAGGCCAGCATGGCGGAATAGCGCCCATCCTTGGGCGGGCGGCCGCGCGTGTCGTCCTTGATGGCGATCCGGGCCAGCCGGAACGAGAGCCCGCCGCGGTCGTCCAGCGGAATCGTCCGGATTGCGGCATCGCAGGCGCTGAGCAGACGTGCCATTTCTCGTTCGGTGTGTTGCAGATCGGTTCGCAGTTCCACAGCCCAAGCGTGCTCGCGTTCGAGCCGGGTGATCAGCGTATCGACAGCAGTGTACAAAGCGGCGTCCGAGGCCGCGGGTTCATCTGACATCTCTGGATTTCCCACTCTGCCCGAAAGAGGTATCGGGCCTTTGAAAGATCGGGTGAGGACAGACATATTCGCAAGTGTTGCTTAATTTATCGCTAATTGAGCATTCGAGGTGAACGGAGCAGTGATGCCGAGCGGGCTCGCGGGGCGAACCCGAGACCAGCGGGAGCGATCAGATCTGCCGCCCGATTGCCAACACGCAACGGGCGTACCGACGCGATACTCGCCGCGCGACGCGTGAAATGCGCGCTACTGATCGTCGGGTGCCAGGCCGTAGCTTTCCCAGATTTCGGCGAGCGTGCCGTCCGCGCGCATGGACTGCACGGCTGATCGGTAGGCCGTGACCATCTCTTCCGGCAGGGACGCACTGGCGACCATGAAGATCGGAATTTCGTGGACGACATTGCCCATGGTCAGGGGCAGGGACGGGGCAAGATCGTTCCAGGTCTGCTGCACGATCGACCGCGACTGCATCCATGCATCCACCCGGCCGAGTTGCACCATCCGGGCGCTGGCTTCCGGAGAACTGACGACCGTGAGGTTCTGGAAGCCGTTGCTTTTCAGGAAGACATGCGGTGTCGAGCCGTTCTCCACCACGATCGCTGCGCTGCGCGCCGTATCCAGATCGTCGATCCTGGGACCGATCGTGGCGAAGGTCAGCTTCGCGCTTTGGATCCGTTCCAGCCACAGATATTCATCATTGCTGCTTTTCCCATAGAAGAGCGCGGGCATCAGCGTGGCCGTGTCCGTCTTCACGCGCTGCATGGCACGTTTGAAGGGCAGGAAGGTGATGTCGATCTCGCGCCCGGAGCGTTTCGCCGCCTCTTGCAGGATCTCGACAGCAAAGCCGGGTCGCACCGGGTCACCCTTGATCATGATCGGGGGATAGTTGGCCGCGACGACGGTATCTGCCGCCTGGGCGATCGATAGCGGCACAATGACAGCCGCCACCACC
>JBCCMP010000094.1:0-13379 GCA_039026295.1 Pseudomonadota bacterium
ACGAAATCGGTCATGAAATCTCTTGTCATAACCGACTCGATCTGCCCGACCGAGTACGCGATGGCCGCACCGAATATACGCGCAGTGTCGATTGCCCCGCTGTTTGCTCAAGCGATCCTGAACGTCAAAAACGACACGTCGGTCTCGAGTCTTTTCGACGAGCAGATGCTCGGCCCGATATACGAAGCATTCTACCGGTTTGACTGACTTGAGGGCCTGACATGCTTCTTGGCTGCATCGGCGACGATTTCACTGGCTCGAGTGATCTTGCCAATACGCTGGCAAAGGGCGGCATGCGCGTTGTGCAATATGTCGGGGTTCCCGAGCAAACTGTTGATCCGGGCGTGGAGGCAGGAGTAGTTGCGCTGAAATCCCGCTCGATCCCCGTCCGGGATGCCGTCGCGCAGTCATTGCAGGCGATGAGGTGGTTGCAGTCGCAGGGATGTCGGCAGTTCTTTTTCAAGTACTGTTCGACCTTTGATTCTACCAAAGAGGGAAACATCGGACCCGTCGCCGAAGCTTTGGCGCGGGAACTGAACGCCCGGAAAGTCATCGTTTGCCCGGCGTTTCCGGGTACCGGACGCAGGCTTTATCAGGGACACCTCTTCGTTGGCGACCGATTGCTGAACGAGTCCGGCATGGAGAACCATCCGCTCACGCCGATGATCGATGCCAACATAAGGCGATGGCTGCAACATCAAACTGAACTGAGCGTCGGTCACGTCGATGCTGAAACGGTTCTGTTAGGTCCAGATGCGCTCGAGGGCGCCTTTAGGCGCGAGGATGAAAAGGGAAACGTCCTTATCGTCGTCGACGCGATGCGCGACGAAGATCTGAATGCAATCGGCACCGCAGCAGCGAACCTTCCACTGATCACGGGCGGATCCGGCATCGCGCTTGGGTTGCCGGACAATTTTCGCCGATCCGGCGACCTGAACGAAAGCGGTTCCGAATGGAAAGGCGAGGCGGGGCCGTGTGCAATCCTGTCTGGATCCTGTTCGAATGCGACACGCGCGCAAGTCAGCCGCCATGCAGCCGATCATCCCGCGATGGAAATCAGGGTTGATGACGTAATTGCGGGCAGCCTGACTGCAGAAGCCGTATCCGGATGGCTGCTTCAGCAAGACGGACTACCGTTGGCATTTAGTTCTGCCGATCCGGCCGTCGTCGCCGATGTGCAGGCGCGCCACGGCCGCGAGGCATCCTCTGAAGCGTTGGAGGGCTTTTTTGCCGAGGTCGCCCGGCGTCTGGTTGCAGGCGGCGTCAGGCGGTTGATCTCGGCGGGCGGCGAGACATCGGGGGCTGTTGTCGAAGGCCTTCATCTGACAAGCCTTGAGATCGGGCCAGAGATTGATCCCGGTGTCCCCGCGTTGCGGGCGGCGGACGACCTGGTGATTGCATTGAAATCCGGCAACTTCGGCGGACCTGATTTCTTCGCCAAGGCCGCAGGCTTGCTCAGCGCATGACCGAGGCCAAGCTGCGCGAGCTTATCTGCCTGTTGGCAAAGTCGATGTTCGACCGTGGTCTGACCGGTGGCAGCACCGGCAACATCTCGGCCCGCACCGGGGATGGCGGGCTTCTGGTCTCGCCCACAGGGACCAGTTTCGGGCGCCTCGACCCGGGACGCCTCAGCCGGTTCGACGCCGAAGGAACACTGATCGACGGTGACAAGCCGACAAAGGAAATGCCGCTTCACACGGCGTTCTACGACACCCGCAGCACCACCGGAGCGGTGGTTCATCTGCATTCCGTGCATGCGGTTGCCTGGTCGATGATGCCGGAGGTCGATCCGGATAACTTCCTGCCTGCACTGACACCCTACCCGATTATGAAACTCGGACGCGTGAAACTGTTGCCGTTTTTCATGCCCGGGGACCCTGCCATGGGCGAGGCCGTGCGCGGCCTGGCCGGAAAGCGGTCTGCCGTAATGCTGGCGAATCACGGGCCGGTTGTTGCCGCCAAGGATGTCGAGGCGGCTTGCAACGCGATCGAAGAGCTTGAAGACAGTGCGCGCCTCGCCATGCTGACGCGGGGGCTTGGTCCACGCGGCCTGAGCGATCTGGACGTGAGAGCCCTGGTCGACAAGTTCGACGTCGCTTGGGATGATTGAGGCGTCAGCGTTGATCAGCAGTTTTTCTCAAGCGCCTCCACCTTTTGCATGACCAAAACGTCAGTCGCGGACCGTTTCAGCACCTACGCTTCGACAGCCATCTTGTGGAGGTGTTCCTTAACATCTGCGATCGTTTCATTCGCGACCTGATCGTCCTCATTAGTGCGCACCAGTCTCTTCCCGACGATCCTGCAGACCGAATGCTGCCAACGCAGACGTCGGCCCCAGGGAAACGAACTCGCGGCTTGCAGCGCCGAGATTTTTATCATGCCCCTGACCCCGGAATCGCAAGGCTGATACGCTCGACCGGCGACATCCTCCTGATCAGTCCTGTCACGGTATCAAGCAAATTGGCGCGGGTCCTTGTCCGAGCGAATCTGTAAATGAAAACTGTTGGAAACGTCATATTATTGAGATCTATTCTGATGCCGAACGTTGTTCTCACGGCATCGTATCATCTTTGAAACAGCCACCAGCAGTCTGGTTACATCGGGCGTTGCCGCCGAAAATTTTGCATTGAAGCGTGTTGACACCAAGACCGTTAAGACTTCGTCTTGCTCCGATTTGGCGAGCGAGGGAGAGGCATGCGAAACATAACCGTGGGCGCGGCGCAACTTGGCGCGATTCAGCGTGCGGAGGGCAAGGCGGCAGTCTGCGCGCGCATGATCACCTTGCTGGATGAAGCGGCTGCCAAGGGATGTGATCTGGTGGTCTATCCTGAACTGGCACTGACCACATTTTTCCCACGATACGATGTTGGGCACCCGGGTGAGAGCGATGCCTGGTTCGACGCGGAAATGCCCGGCCCTGACACGCGTCTGCTTTTCGAGAAGGCGGCGCAGCACGGAATCGCTCTGAGTTTCGGCTATGCCGAGAAGACAGCCGACGGACATCACTTCAACACGTCTATCCTGACCGATAAGGCTGGCAACGAAGTGGGCAAGTACCGGAAGGTCCACCTTCCCGGGCACTCGGAATACGATCCGGCA
This sequence comes from Pseudomonadota bacterium, assembly GCA_039026295.1. Lineage (GTDB taxonomy): Bacteria > Pseudomonadota > Alphaproteobacteria > Rhodobacterales > Rhodobacteraceae > Thermohalobaculum. The sequence continues at coordinate 3,100 of JBCCMP010000094.1, forward strand.
CGGACGCATCAACATTTGGAGAAGAAGTACTTTGAGCCCGGTGATCTGGGCTTTCCGGTCTGGCGGACGCAGGAAGGCATTCTGGGGATGTGTATCTGCAACGACCGCCGGTGGCCGGAGACCTACCGGGTGATGGGTCTGCAGGGCGTCGAAATGGTGCTGCTGGGATACAACACGCCGGTGACCAATTCGCTCAGCCAACATGAAGAGCCGGAGCACCGGATCTTTCACCACAAACTCAGTTGTCAGGCAGGTGCGTATCAGAATTCAACATGGGTCGTGGCCGTCGCTAAGGCGGGCGATGAAGACGGTTTTCCGTTGATGGCGGGCACAATCATCGTCGATCCGCAGGGCCTGATCGTTGCGGAGACAGAAACCGACGGCGACGAGCTGATCACGCACACCTGTGATCTGGATCAGGCGGCCTTTGGCAAGGAAACGATTTTCAATTTCGCCGCGCACCGGCGGGTTGAGCATTATGGACGCATCACTGCCCAGACAGGCATCGAACGTCCGCCCGAGTGATCATCCGACGATTGCCCAGCAAAGACCCGCAAATGACGCCATGACGCACAGCGAGTAGGTGCCGTTCCAGGCCCATGTGAGCCGCGTCGGCGGCAGACCCGTTGCCCCGGCCAGCAGGAGTGCGGCCGTGGAGTTCGGTGCGGCAGTGATGCTGAGTGACCAACCCGCTCCAAGCGCCAGAGCCACGTATTCCGGCCGCGCCGGGAGTTGCGGCAGGGAGGTTACAACGGCTGCCAGAAACACCACCATCACCATGGGGCTGAGCGCCACCTGCCCACCAAGGGTAATGATCACCGGAAGCGCTGCGACAACGACCCAGTTCGGTATTCCAGCGCCCGCAAGCCACGTCGCAATGTCATCAACCGGGGCAAGCGCCGCGGCCGTGATGCCGATGAACCCTGCAGCACCGAGCAGATAGGCCTGTTGCGCCAGGCGTGGTACGGCGTCTTGTCCAATGTCGCGGATCCGTTCGGCCGTTGGCCGGAAACCTCGTTGCTGAGCGGCGACCCAGCCGATCAGAATGATCGGCGCAATCGTCATCAGAGCCGTCGGCAACTCGGTCCCGAGCCAGAACGTGACTGCCAACGCGCCGCCGACGAGCAGCATGTAGACAAACATCAAGTCCAGCCCGGCTGAACGCGGAAACGGTTTGGGGTGAAGGCTGGCAAGCCGCGGCGGTCCCCAACGCAGCCGGTCTTCGCCCCAGCCGACAAACAGCATCAACAGGGCAAATCCAATTCCAAGCGGGATGACGTCAGCCACATCCAACCCGGGTACAGAGGCAAAGATGATCACCTGGGTCAGTGATGTTGGTGCCCAGCAGATCACGAACGCAAATCCGCGCACCAGCGTCGATAGCTGGCGACGCTCTCGCAATTCCGCGCGGCGTCGGTCCTCTGCAGTATCGCCAAGCCCGACCGATACGCCGCGCTGAATGAGCGGCGACAGCAGGCTGATCGCGCCAAAATTCATCAGGATCCCGGCGATATGCGCGCCGAACCAGGTGACAACGAATCTCCGCCCCGGCGGCTGCAATGTGATCCATTGCCCAACGGCCAGCACGGAGGCTGAGGTCGCAGCACCCTCTCTGAGGAGCATGATCAACATTATGAACGCCGAGAAATAGGCAGCCTTCCCCAATGCTGTGCCCAATGCTGTGTCACCGCCGGGTTGCCAGAGAAGAGCACCAGAAAGTGCCAGCGCCACGGCCAGAAGACACCATTCGCGAAGACCGAACCGATAGATCGCGGCAAACGCCAGAACGACAAAACCGGCCCTTGCCACGGGTTCTGCCCAGCTGGGCGCAATCAGAAGATTGACGAGTTGAACGGCGCAAAGAGCCAGGATCACGCTTGCACTTATCCGATCAGCGATTGGCATAGGGGGGTGCAGTCATTGCGTGAGAGATCCTGTTGCGAAAAGATGTTAGCGCCCGGGTCGCGCCCTGCCCAGAGCCGTGGCAGCTAAAGAAAGAGGGATCATGCAGGCGAACAAACCGCTGTCAGGAAAACTGGTTCTTGACCTCACTCAGGGGATCGCAGGCCCTTATTGCGGACGGCTGCTGGCGGAATACGGCGCCCGTGTCATCAAGGTCGAGCCGCCGGGCGGTGACTGGGTCCTGCAAATCGGCGGCGGCCCCGGTGAGACCTCTGTCAACTATCTCTATTACAACTTTGGCAAAGAGAGCATCGAGTTGGACATTCGCACGCCAGAGGGGGCAGCGGCCGCGAAAAAGATCGCATCAAAGGCTGACGTGATCATGGAAAGCGCCCGACCGGGCGTGACTGAACGGCGTGGGCTCGGCTTCGAAGAGGTCAGAAAGATCAATTCGACGATCATCTACCTCTCCGTTTCCGGTTACGGTCAGACAGGCCCACGCGGCCCTGACCCAATGACCGATACGGTCGGGCAGGCCTATAGCGGGATGATGTCGATAAATGCCGGGATGGACGGTATTCCCCACAAGATTCACACGACGATCATTGATGCCATTACGGGACTTTACGCCTTCCAGAATGTCTCGATGGCCCTGTTCGGCGGCGTTTCGGATGCACAACATATCGACATGTCACTGATGCAATCATCTGCTGCGATAATGGGCCCAAAGGTCTTGGAGTTCGCCCATTTCGGACATTCGCCTGCCTCGCCCAATCCGCCCGCAGGATCGTACCCCACCAAGGACGGCTGGATCGCGGTCACGCTTGTCCGAGAGAGTCATTTTGTGGATCTCTCCAACGCATTGGGCCGCCCAGATCTTCCAGTAAATCCAAAATTTGCTACGTTCGCTCATCGCCTGGAGCATCTTTCTGAACTGGTTGCCATCATCAACGGCATTACACCGGCGCGGACCACCGCGGATTGGGTGACTCACTTTCGGGCCAACAACGTGCTCTGCAGCCCGATCAATGACTTCGGCATGTGGATGGATGACCCGCAGGTGGTTGCCACGCAGGGTGCGCCTGTGATGGAAGTCCTGCCGAACGGCACCCGGTCACCGGTGCCCCGCACACCAGGACGCGAGCCGTTTCTCGCACCCTGCGCCGGACCGGCCGCTGATACCGAACGGGTTCTGGCAGAGTTCGGCCTGACCTGAAGCTGTCAGCACGCTATCCGAGAGAGACCAATCATGGCTGAAAGTTTCGACCCCCTGTCGATCACACGGTGCGAGACGAAGTGGTTCGAGGACTTCGAGTTGGGCGAGAGGTTCTATATTCCGTCGCGCACGATGACAGATGCACTGTTCTCGGCCTTCCAGTTGGCGTCTGGCGACAACCATCCCATCCATTACGACCGGCACTACTGCCGTGCCAATGGGCATCGGGACATGCTGGCTCATGGCTACCAGGTCGCCATCCAGACCTGTGCCGGGGCCGGAGATCTGCCCTATGTGATGGGAGATGCGATGATCGCTTTTCTTGAGCAATCGACGCGCTTTCTGGGCCCGGTTTATGTCGGTGACACTCTCTATCCATCCTTGGAAGTGACCGATTTGAAACCGCAAAACTCAACCGGGGTTCTGACGGTCACCTCTACAGTCCACAACCAGGATGGAGACCTGGTGCTCGATGGCGCGCAGAAATACCTTTTACGCAAAAGACCGTAGGGCCGGGCTGAACCACTTGACCTTCAAAGTGGCCAAGCGTCTTTTGACTTCGAAACCGCAAAACCCAGAAAGAGATGACTATGCTGATCGACGTAAGGACCTACACCGTTCACCCGGGCACACTGCCCGCGCATCTGGAGCTTTACGAGCGCATGGGCAAGCCGCCGCAGTTCCGCTGCCTGGGCGAACCGCTCTGCTATCTTAAAACCGAGACTGGTGATCCAAACGAATACATCCACATCTGGGTTTATGAGAATGCAGGTGATCGCGAGGCGAAGCGTGGCAAGCTTTGGGCGGACCCTGAATGGCTGGCCTATGTCAAAGCCAGTGCGGAACTGGGTGCGTTGAAAAGCCAGTCGAACAAGCTGATGAACCCGGTCAGCTTTTGCCCGTTCGGCGGAAAGAAGGACTAGGCTCTGTGGACGAGTCGGCGCAGTTATTCGTTTGAGGGTTCCCGGCGCTTCATTTTGTCTGATTCATGGATAGCCGACTAAAACGGGGTCGGCGATGTCCACGAAAATGAACGAGGCTGATTGGGAACTGGCGCTTGATGTTTTCGGGCGTCTCTTCCGGCGCGAGGGGCGAAGGCGAGGGAGGATCGCCTTTTCCTCGAAGCCTTGCACCATTTCACCGTGTACCACATCACTTGGCGGGCACTGCCGAAGAGGTTCGGTAACTGGAGCGCTCTTTGGAAGCGGTTCGACCGGCTGGGCAAGGCGGGTATTTTTGAGGACTAGTTTGCGATGCTGGCAGGGCTGAGCGCCACGGCGCATCTGGTTCAGATGTTCGACAGCACCGTGATCCACGCGCATGTCTCCGCCACCGGGGCAAAAGCGGGCAAGCCGGGCAGGCACTCGGCCGGTCACGCGGTGGATTATGGATTAAATTCCATCTGAAAACAGACCATGATGGGTTGCCAATTGCGTTCAAACTGACAGGTGGACACACTGAACACCCTCTCGAATTGACAGCGTGATCGTGATTCCATGCTGTCATCAACGAAGGGGTGGGTGATGGCTGATCAGCGCGGCTTCTTCGATCTTGATGAGCGGAACGCGGTACTTTCGAAGGCTGGCGACCCGCTTGAGCGTCTTTCAGCAGTGATCAAGTTCGAGATTTGCCGGCCAGAACTAGACGTTGTTCTGCATTGATCCGACCGCGCGCAGGGTCGCCGTCCGCCCATTGACCCGGTTCAGATCTTCAAGGTGCTGGTCATCCAGGTGCTCTGTGGTGGACCTGCTCCGCTTTCGTGCTGACCCAAGTGCTTGTTTAGGCGGCTTTCCGTTCGAATGCGGCGGGGCTTTTCCAACCCAATGCTGAGTGTTTTCGGCGCGGATTGTAGAAGCCGTTGATGTGCCGGAAGAACGCCATTTCAGGGTCGCAGCGTGTTAGACATGGCGGCCGCCAAACCAGTTCTGCCTTGAGTGTTTTGAAGAACGTCTCGACGGCAGAGTTGGCATAGCGATTTCCCTTGCCGCTCATCGACACCTTGAAGCCGTGCTGCCGCAGGAGCTTCTGGTAGTCGTGAGAACAATATTGGCTGCCGCGGTCGGTGTGATGGATGCGCCCCTAGGGTGGTCGCCGTGGGGCGACGGCCGTCTTCAAAGCCCGTATCGCCAGATCGCGCTTCATCCAATTGCTCACCGCCCAACCGACCCCACGCCGTGAATGCAGATCCAGAATGAAAGCCGGACAAAGCCAGCCTTCGCGGGTCCAGACATTGCTGATATCGTCGGCTCATTTCCGGTTTGGTCGCTCTGCACGGAAATCCCCGTTCATCAGGTTGGGCGCAATGTTGAAAGTGTGATTGCTGTCGGTCGTCACCTTGTACGTCTTCGATCTTTCAACACGTATGCCGTTATCTCGCATCCCTTGCCCGGCAGACATTTGCAAGGCAAAGGGCGAGAGGGAGCCGGCCGACACGGCGATGTCCGACGTTCAGTCGATTTCCTTCAACTTCTCGGTCATTCGTGGGCGACCCCTCTCAGCGATGCTTTGCATCGGCTGTCGGATAAGTCATAGCCGCCCAGGCTGAGACGAGATTGCTCTTCGATGTGGGCCAGGACGACGCTGTCGGACCGCCGCCTCACGCTTGCTGGACGGCTGCCATAGGCGCGCAGGCCGCGAGCGCTGACACCCATAACGTCACGCATCCGTCGAGCGTAGAATGTACAGCTGTTGTCTGCGATGAACCTGAACCTCATCGCTGTTGGCCCGCGAAGAACTGCGTTGCTTTTTTTAGGATTGCCGTCTTCTCCTTGGGAATGCGGTTCTCCCGTCGAAGCCGTTCATTCTCGCGGACAAGATCCATACCCTGGTCCGACACCAAATCGGCGCCACGATCGCCGTCACCCATATGATCAGCGTCGATAGACCAACACCCAAATCTGACGCCACCTACTTCCTCGTCAGCCCACTGGTTAGCGCCGTCCGCACCGCATCAGCCCGGAATTCGTCCGGAATTCGTCCCTCCGTTTCGCGCCCATAGTTCATCACCTTTGCAGCAATAAATGCTATCAAAGGAGCGGCATCAAACCGCGACAGGCCCAGGATGCCCGCAGCAGGCCCTGCACCTGAACGGCCGGGATCAAGGGGCTGGGTCACAGGCCGTTCGGATGTCATCAGCATAGCTCCACCGTTGCTGCAGTGCCGGCAGGCATAGCAATCCGAAGCTCATTTAAGAGCACCTTGGGGTCGAAAGCACATTCCAGCGGAATGAGACGTCCGCGTCCTGTGTCTCTCAGTCGTGACGCTTGCGCCCCTAAATCGAACACTGCAATGGGCCGTCCGCTCTGCAATGCTAGGGACAACGTGTAGCTGTATGTCTCTGGCCAGAGAGACGGTATCCAGATCAGATCCGGATCCAGATCTTCAATCATCTCCAGGGCGTTTTCGTTTCGATATGGGCCGGTCAGATGAATGTCCGCAGCCCGTGCAACTGGATCGCTCCGCGTGTATCCGAGCACGCTGAGTTCCACGCCAAGCCGGCGCTTCTTGATATATCGAGCAAGCGCGAGGAGTGAGTCGAAACCCTTTGTCGGACCGATTGCGCCGATGACCAGAATTTTAGGTGCAGCCCTCTCGACACTCTTCCTAAATTGACGCCCAGGCAAAGCGAAGTTTTCGTGCGGAACAACGTCCACCGTTTCAATCGACGGAAAGTAGCGCTTTAGCCGGATTGCGACGTCCTTGTCAGGGACCCGGACGCTATTCGCCTCTTCAAGGAGTTGACTATAGTCGGCACGCCATGCGCCGATATCCGGTCGGCCGACTTTCGATCCTCGTTTCAGGAGACACCGATTGCATGCGGAAACGCCAGGCTCGCCGCAATACATGCCTCGCGAATCAACGAGATTTATCCGCGGACAAATCGCGAAATAGTCGTGCGCGACAAAAGTGAAACTGATCGCAAGCTTCGCCAACCTCTCGCGCAGGATTGCTGCGGCATTCGGCCCGAAGTCGATGAGGTGATGGATGTGAGTTTCTTCCAACGAGAGGTCCGCCAGCAACGCCCAAATCTCATCGCAATCCAAATGCACGTTTTCGAGTGTCGGAAGCGGGCCGGCACGACAATGCGTCAGCATCACTGACATCGGTTGTCCCGATATACCGCCGGACATGAGAAAGACCGACCAGCCCAGACCACTCAGGCGCTTGGTCTCTTCCTCGAGATGTTGTTGCGTTCCGCCGCCCAACGAATGGCTTATCAACAGGATGTTTCTTCGCCCCCTCAGCCGTTTCAGACGTCCAACATCGAGTCTGCGCCGGGCAGGGAAAATCGGATCATCGGCAAGAAACTGCTGAATGTCGGATCGATAGGCGGGATACCGTTGATCCAGGACCTGCAGCGCGGCCTCGACGCGGCGTGACCGGCGATCGCCAAAAGACGTTGCACCGTAATGCTTTACCAGGACGTTGGTTGCGACAAGGTTGGTCCAGCCTCCAAGGATGGCACGTTGGGAAAAATCGTTCTCTTCACCGTAACCCAGACCGAACGCCGCTCGATCCAGAAGACCGATATCGTTCAGCGCTGCGCGCCGTACATAGGTTGCAAAGCCAACGGCGGTGGGTGTTTTCACGCAAACATTGGCGTTCAGCGTGGCAGTATCGGCGTCTAGTTCGGCCCATGATACATCCAACTTGCCCGGATTGTCGGTGTTGAACCTCGGGTAGCTGCAGATGGTGCCATTGTTTGTCAGCGGCGTGACCGTGGCGACCCGCCCGTATTCGTATGCCACGGCCCGCAGGCGATCAATCCAATGATCATACACCTCGGTGTCCGCATTCAGCCAGATGACATCGCGATTCGGATGCAAGGCCGTCCCGTAATTTGTCGCGGCAACAAAGCCCTCGTTTTCCTGGTGGCTTAACAGGGTGATTATCCCGTCTCTAGCCAAACACTGCACATCTTCGACAAGGTCCGCCTCTGGCGAGGCGTCGTTTACAACCACCACCTCCATGGGCGTCGTGTTCCGCGCTGCCAGCACGTGGGCGATTGTATTCAGCGTCTCGGCATGACCTTTGAAGACCGGGATGACGATATCAACCTTTGCACTATCAACCTTTAAAGTGCCGCATGTCTGAGCTGGATCATACCGGGCAACAGCCTGAGCCAATGCAGTTCGGGCCGCGGTGAGGGAGGGGCGCATCGCCTCGGTCAACTCGTCGGCGCTGTGCGGCACACCACCTCTGCGAAGCCCTCTCGAAAGGCGCGGGTCAGGGCTGGCCCCTGATCGAGGTGAGATGCCCTGGTATTGCCCATAAGCGATAAAGTGTCCAAGCGGACTGACGGGGACGGAGACCGAAAGACCTGCCTCAGTTCTGTAGAAGCCGTCATCGAAGTCTGGGTTTGGTTTCCGGCCTTCTGCCCAGCCGAAACGGAGGTAATGGCGCAACGGGTCCTCGCCTTCCCCTGCCACGTCAGGGTTGCAAGCCAGATAGAAGTCCGGATCGAACAGATCCGGCGCCCGCAACCTCAGCATCGTACGTTCAATCGCCGCGACCATGCCCCGCGGCATCCACCGAAGTTGAGGAATACGCGCGATGCATTCCACGGCGCGGCTGGACAGGTCCCCCAAGATGTACCGCCAAACCAGAGAAAGCCTCCAGGACAGCTGGTCGAACTTCATGGAACCTGTTCATGCTCATACAAGATGCGCATGCTTTCTACTTTTCAGGCAATGGCAGGGGTGCGCAGCCCCAGAAGATCGCTCCACAGTTTACGTTGTGGCTCTGGTCTGTTCAGCACGGCAGCCAGTTTCTGTGCACTGGATGCAAGCGTCTGCATCCGCTGATGATCGCTGATCAAATCGTCCAGCCCGTCTAACCATGCGCTGTGATCATTTTGCAGGCAGAGTGCCGCGCCACGGGTCGACGCCCGTGCCGCCTCCCGCCAAGAAGTTGAGTAGACAGGCGCAGCGCCGACGACGGCATGCTCGATCAGTTTGTTTGGCGAGCGCCCGCGATTGAATGGCGTGTCCAGTAGCGGGTAAAGCGCGACATGGAACCTCCGACTTGAAATCTCGGCGCGATAGGCGGTCCAACCCAAGCCCTGTATCCGGCGCACCCTCGGGTGATTTTCAACTTCTGTCGGCAGCCGATGGCGCTGCGGCAGGAAAAAGCGCAGTCTGGGATGCCGTCGCAACAGCTCCATCGCCACCGGAAGTATGAACTGTAAATCGGATTTGTGCACGACGGACCCGAGATAGGCCATGTCGATCCAACGGTCCGGCTCTCCCAGACCGTTAAAATGGTCTAGGCTGGCGAATTGCTCGGACCAGTATGGACGTAAAAGATGTGTCTCCATCAATGGTTTGAAGAGTTTTGCCAGCACGGGCGAGCCTACCACCGCAACGCCGGCAAATCGCTTGATCTTTCGTCCGAAGGGCCCTTCCACCATGCGTAACTTTTGGCGGTAAAAGAAGGGGAGGCTATCGTCGGTCGTCCCCGCGTCGATATCGTCATCGACAAGATAGATTAGCCGTCGCCGCTCCGGCAAACGCCCTGCCCGCATCCCGTGACGCATCACGAGACATGCGGTCGAAGATGCAAAAACAGTCGGTGCAAGCTGTTTTACCTGGCCTGGCAGCAGATCCCTGCAGGCATTCCGGAAGTAGAGGTCGGCAGTTGGAGAATCCGGTGCGCTAAGAACCCGCGAAAACAGCGTACTGAGCATCCTTGCCTTCTCCACCAATTCTACACATGGCGACTGCGTTCCTGCAGGTGCAACTAAAAGTCCGAGGCACGTCTTAAGGTCGAGTTAACGATCCCGGCGGATTGTCCCGGTTGCAGATTGTGCCCCTGTCAGAATGACGGTGATTGCCGACGATGATCAGATTGCTGCGTGTCGTTCATGCCCTGATGCTGCGAGAGATGATCACCCGATACGGGTCGTCGCGTCTCGGTTACCTCTGGGCTGTGATCGAGCCTGTCGGCTTCATAGCCTTGTTATCGGTGGTGTTCAGCCAGATCGCGCACGCTCCGCCTGTGGGCAAGAGTTTTCCGCTATTTTATGCGACAGGATACATCGCCTTTCATTGGGTGATGGAAACGGCCGGAATTGTTAGCCGTTCGATCCATGTCAACCGCCCACTCCTTGTCTTTCCGGCCGTCACGCCGATCGATACGTTGCTCGCACGGTTCCTGTTGCAGG
>JBCCMP010000095.1:0-13309 GCA_039026295.1 Pseudomonadota bacterium
CCGATCACCGCCTCGACCGCGTCCAGGATCTTCGGATGCCGGATCAACTCGTCCGCCCAGGTGAACAGATAGTGCATCTCGTGGCGCATCGCCGATTGCAGCGGTCCGCCATGCTCGGCTTCGTGCGCCTCCAGCTTGGCGCGATAGCCTGCCGCGTCTTCCGCGCTCATCGCCCGCATGGGAAAATAGTATCCGTCGCGCTCGTAGATCGACTTGATGTCAGTCATGTGTCCGTCAGGCATTGTTTCCTCCAAGTGCTAGAGCCAGCTTTTCGGCCTCTTCCGGTTTCATCTTGTAGCTGTGATCGTCGTCCGGGAAGGTTCCGGCGCGAACCTCCTCGGCGTACTGCGCAAACGCATTCGTGGCGATCTCGGCCACGTTTGCGTAGCGTTTGGCAAACTTCGGCTTGAACGTGTCGAACCCGCCGATCAAATCGTACCCGTTGAGCAACTGGCATGTGCCTGCTGCACCTGCGCCGATACTGAATGTGAAGATCGACACGGCCTCGTCGACGGCCTTGCCGACCTCGTAGGGCATCGCCTCGATCTCAAGGCCGATCGCCCCGGCCTCCTCGATGGCCTTCGCGTTGTCGATGATCTCCAGGGCCGCCTCCGCCGTGCGGCCCTGCATCTTGAACCCGCCCAGCATGTGGACGCGGTGCGGCAGCAATCCGACATGGCTCATGACCGGAATGCCCGCGTCGGCGACGGCCCTGATGACGTGGGCACCTTCTCGCCCCAACTGCAGCTTGACGGCCTCTGCCCCGCTTTCCTTCATAAGGCGGGTCGCGTTCATCACAGCGATCTCGGGCGTCGCGTAGGACCCATAGGGCATCGACACCAGGCTGAAGGTGTTCGGTGCCCCGCGCCGCACGGCCTTGGTATGGTCGATCATCTGATCGACGGTCATGGCCAGGGTGTTCTCGTGCCCGTGCAGGGTCATGCCCAGCGAGTCTCCGACGCCGACAATGTCGACCCCGGCCCGTTCCGCCCAGGCGGCCGTCAACGCCTCGCCCACCGCCACCATGACCAACCGCTCGCCGGCCGCCTTCTTCGCGGCGAGGTCCGGAATGGTCAGCTTTGTGCGTGGCTTGGTCATGCTGCGCTCGGGCACTGAAGATTATCTTGTTCCGTTTGGAACAATATGCCGCCTTTTCTTTCTGCTGGCAAGCATGGCAAACAGGATATTGCAGGGCCCAGGGGAGGCCCCGATCTCGGAGTGCGGCGTGAAAAAAAATCAAGAAAAATCAGACGCTAAGCAACCGGATGTGCTTGGCTTTCTAAATCACCTGAACCTGAGCGGTGCCTACCATCTGTCCTATGTCACCAGCGCAATCGTCGAGCCGGGCTACGACGATGTTCGCCGGGAAACCGGGCTGATTCGCGGCGAATACCTGCTCTTGCTCTGCCTCTCGCACCAGCCCGTCCTCACCGCGCAGGACGTCGCCCGGATGACGCGGCGTCCCCGCAATTCGATCAGCCGGGCCGTTCACCGCATGCTGGACGAAGGCTTCATCGACCGCGCGCCAGACCCCGATGACGGTCGGCAGGCCCGCCTGACGATCACTGACAAGGGCCGGGCGATGCAGGAACGCTGCGAAGCATTTCTGGGTGCCCGCTCAGTCGAGGTTCTGGGCGTTCTCGATGCCAAGGATGCCGATGATCTGGACCGGATCATGCGCAGGCTGGTGACCCACGCCGCCGGGTTGCCACGCTAGCAATGGGCGCATGCCGACAGCGTCAGAAGAAGAGAAGCCACTGCCGCACGACCCAGACCTCCAGCGCACAGGCCAGCAATACACCAGCCCGCACCCATCCTTCGCGCCAGCGCCGCCAAACGACTACGGCAGAGATCAGAACCAGGATCAGGCCCAGCGGCGCAACAAAACCGGCGTGATGCGCCGAATCCCAATAGCTGAGCGGGCTTTCGAAAACCCAATCGCTGACCGGCCAGAAATGCCGCCGCGCATCATCGTTATGCAGCGGAAAGTCCAGCGCCAGATGCAGCAGCCCGGCCCCTGCAAAGGCGACCAAGAGCCGGTATCGCAAAGCCAGAGCGATCAGAAGACACAGCCCCCACAGGATGAAGCTGTTGTCGATTGCAAAAACGGTCTGCCAGCGGTCCGAAAAGTAAAGCTCGCCGAAGACCCGCTCCGCCGGGATCTGCAAGAAAAACAGCGCCGTCCCCCCCATCAGGTACAGCGACAGATCGGGTAGAATGCTGCCGAACGCCGCGACCGGTCCGCTGCGCGGCACGTCCTTTCGGGCGCACAGAGCTATGCCGATCAGAATATGTGCTGGCGTGTTGATCGCGTCCCCCGGCTTCGCTCCGTTCGGCAACCTAGCATCGGCTGGCCCGGAAATGACAGGTGTCAGGCCAGGGGCGGGGCGACCTCGATGCAGCTTTTGAACTTGCGCACTTCCTCTGCCGCCCCGGCCAGGGACAGTTGCACCGTCTGGTCGGTCGTGAACGCGATCGCGACCAGATTGAACTCCAGCCCGTTCAGCACGTTGTCGAAGCCGGTATCGACCACCGACAAGGTATCGCCAGCAATCCGGTGCCGGTCCGTCCCGATCGTCAGCTCCGGCCCACCACGAAACGCAATCCCGAAGCTCGGGCTCTCCGACAATGCGCCGGAGGTCAGGCTGACCGCCATCCGGTACCGCGATGCCGCCGGATCATGAATTATCTTCACCTCGGCCTGTTGCGCCTGATGCGTCAGCGTACACAGCGGCCGCGCCGAAAACTCCCAGGCCGCAGGAATGAGAGGCGGCTTGGTTTGCCCTTGCAGCCTTTGATACCGCTTACGGACTCGGTCTGAGCAATTGAGATCCAAAAATGTCAAGAATTGCAGCGGCCCATGGAGTCTATCCCGAATGTAGGAACGACCCCTTTCGGGGGGCTTTGCAGGATATAGGTTCCGATCTTGGTCAATATAGATTTTCGTGGGCACCCTGGACGCGAGATCACACCAAGGTCGCGCAAATTTCCGGGGCCTGCAAATGGCACAAAGTTGAGGTTCCATCCATCTTGCTTGAATTGTTCGGCCGCCAAGGCTGATACAATTGTGCAATCATCGGAATACGACACATGACGGCAGACGGTTTCAAAGCGTAGCGCTGACAGGTCGTAAGACTTTTTCCTCCGCTCGGTATAGTCGGGCTCAGGCAGTTCGTCTTCCAATGCGTATCCGAAAGAATATGGTAGACGGATCAAATGTTGCGGCGGCACATCTTCCGCACGAATCTCGTCCATCCGGCAGATATCGTGGGTCTTGCTGATCGCGAGATATAGCGGTTCGTACCAGATCGAAGAAAAATCGAGATTGCCCTTGTGATTGGTGCGGGCGATCAGCGCAGTATCCAGATCTCTATCCGCCACCATCGCCGTCATCCGATCGGGCAATTCCTCCACCATCGTGACGCGCATGCCTGGGAAAAGCGTCGCAAACATGTCCGAGAAGTATTTTGTCAGATAGGGTGCCAGAGTCGGTGTCATTCCGATCTTTAGCGGCATCGCTTCAGGATTCCGGAATTCTGTGGCCGTATCTTTGATCCTCTGCGCATCGTTGATCATGCGGCCCGCGATCTGAATTACTCTTTCGCCGAGTTCGCTGGGTTTCACCTCGCTGGGTAGCCGGAGGAATAGCTCTCCCCCCAACTGTTGCTCCAGTTTCTTTATCTGATTCGACAGCGCGGGTTGTGACACATTGCAGTGCGCTGCCGCTTGGCTGAACTGTCCGTGTTTGGCTACCGCAAGCACGTACTCCAGGTCTCTCAGGTTCATCTCTTCAAAACTTCGCCATCGGTGAGTCGGATCGATTCAAATGCGCCGTGCAAAATCGCCTTCGCCGCGCGTTCTTATCGCAGATTTTCCGATCACGTGTTTTCGCAAACCGCTGAACTGTGCTTGAGGAATTGAAACAATAGCATCTGCGGGCCGGTTGCGGGATAGTGCTAAATATATAAAAACAAATGAACTTTCATAAAGAGCTAGGCCGCTATAATCGCGGATTATAGTAGGTATTCAATGGAAGAATTTTCCATCGCCGCGGCCTGCGGTCAGGTCTCCCGTCATCGAAACACGCCGCTGAAACCAATCAGCGACCACAGGAGATCCTAAATGTCTTCATCAAGAAACGACCGCCGGAATGTCACGATACCGGATCAGGACAACCAACCGCGCACAAGCACGCGCGACGGCCAGCAGTTTACGCTGCGCAAGAGCGACAGCACGACCGTGGATGGCGCATCCGTCGTCACCTTCGAGGACGACCATGTGCGTTTGAAAAACTTTGGCGATGCGTCGAGCACCGGCGCGACGGCAACTGTGCAGATCGATGGTGACGGCGGCCGGTTGAACAATTTCCGCCATGCCGAGATCTCTGCCGAAGATACGGCAGTTCGTGTTGAGGGCGAACACGCACGGATCACTAACTTTGGTGAAATCTCGGGCGGCGTAAACGGCGTCGACTTTGCCAATGGAGGGGAGTCGTCCGGTATTCTCAACAATGCGGGCACCATTTCCTCGGACAGCCGCGCCATAAACATCGGTGGCGACGGCATCGTGATTAACAACTTCGGCTCGATCGAAGGGACTGGCGATCAGCGCAACGGCACAATCTATTCGGATGGAACTGCCGACGATTTTGCAATTCGCAACTTCAGGCATGCATCCATTGACGCCGGTGAAGGCAACAAGGGGGCGGGTATCTCTCTTCAGATCGGTGATGAGGCAGGTGACAAAGTCGACGCGAGCATCTTCAACGCAGGCACCATCGCCGGGCGTGGACAGGCAGCCGCGAATACAGGTTTGGCTGGCGACGGGGTCCGGATCTTCGCTGGCGACGAAAACACGACCTTTGATGGCGATATCCGGAACTACGGCACGATCTCGTCTGAAAGCACGCAAGGCACCGTGGCGGGTATTCGCGTCGCCAACGGCGTGAACTTCGATGGCCAAATCTTCAACGCGCGTGGCGCCGAGATCTCTGGTGCGCAAAATGGTCTGTATTTCGGCACCGGCGATCACGATGCGAAAGTGCGCAACTTCGGGGACATCACTTCGGATAGTCGTGCGGTTAACATCGACGGTTCGGGCGTTGATCTTTTCAATTCAGGAGACATCGAGGGAACTGGCGATCAGCGCAACGGGACCGTCTATGCTGACGGCACCGCCGATGATTACTCGATCATCAACGCGCGCCGCGGTGATATTGATGCCGGAGAAGGCAACAATGGATCGGCCGTTTCGCTTCAGACCGGAGATGTTGACGGTGACACCGTCGAAGCTTTGGTCTTCAATGCGGGTGATATCACTGGTCGCGGCGATGCAGAGGAAGGCAACACCGTCGGCGATGGGGTGCGCGTCTTCTCAAATCAGGACGACGTGACGTTCGAAGGCAACATCGTAAACAAAGGACGGATCTCTGGATCATCAGACTCGGATGAAGCCGTTGCGATCAGCATTGAAGACGGCGTTACGTTGGACGGAAAGATTGTCAACCGCGGCCTTCTGGAGGCCAATGCAGTTGCCATCGATGCCACGGAAGCTGGCGGTTCAGTTACGGTCGTCAATTCCGGCAAGATCGACGGCGAAGTCCGCCTGTCCAGCAACGACGACCGCTTCTTCGGCTCGCGCAGCCGGTCAGACACCGAAGTCGATGCAGGAAATGGCGACGATTACGTGTCCGGCGGACGCGGTGATGACAGGCTAGTCGGGGGTCTAGGCAGCGACGAGATCCACGGTGGTCACGGCCATGACGTGCTGATCGGCGATGGCTCGGCCCGGTCGACAGATGCTCAGATCTCGGTGACCGTAGAGAACCTTTTGCCAGAGGGCGGCACGTTCCTCACACCGGTCTGGTTTGGTTTTCACGACGGTACGGCTTTCGATCTTTATGATCGCGGCGCGGCGGCCAGCGAAGGGCTCGAGCGTCTGGCGGAAGACGGCACGACGTCGGTCATTGCGACCGAGTTCGAAGCGCAAACCGGTGTGAACGGTGTCAATTCGGTTGTGTTCGGTTTGGACACCGGTGCACCTGGCCCGATCGACCCGGGCGAGTCGGCAACGCAGATCATCTCATTGGATCCGTCCCAGGTCGGCGAAGGATTCTTTACCTGGGCAACCATGGTGATCCCGTCCAACGATGCTTTCCTGGCTTCGCCGGGCAATCCTTTGACGGATGCCATTTTTGACGAGGACGGCAACTTCCTGGGCCCGCTGGTGGTGGAACGCCGTGGCGAGGATGTTCTTGACGCTGGTACCGAGGTGAACACCGAGATTGAGGCTGCGTTCCTTAACCAAACCGGTCCAAACCAAGGCATTGTCGAAGGTGGCACCGTTCAACTGCACCAGGGTTTCAACGGCTCGGTCGGAAGCCCGGTGAACATTCTGGGTGGTACCACAGCACCGGGCGCGGTCATTGATGCCGAAATCGGTGACTTTACTGCAGACCGCCAGAACGAACTTCTTGAAATTCAGGTGACCGCGGTTGAACTGGCGGATGGCACCTTCGACGTGACCGTCACCGTCACAAACACCCTGCCGGAGGGCGGCACGTTCCTGACGCCCGTCTGGTTCGGTTTCCATGATGGCACGGAATTTGATCTTTACGATCGCGGCGCGGCTGTCAGTGAAGGGCTGGAACGTCTCGCGGAAGATGGTGCAACGGATCCGCTCAATGCCGAGTTCGCTGCGGCTGTGGGCGAGAACGGCGTGTCCAGCGTCGTGGCCGGCGATGCCGGTGTTGGCGGGCCAATCGATC
Source organism: Pseudomonadota bacterium (assembly GCA_039026295.1). GTDB lineage: Bacteria > Pseudomonadota > Alphaproteobacteria > Rhodobacterales > Rhodobacteraceae > Thermohalobaculum. The sequence goes on from JBCCMP010000095.1 coordinate 6,767, forward strand.
CGTCAGAGACCGCGTCGCAGACGATTAACGTTGACCCGGCGTTGGTCGGGCAAGGTTTCTTCACTTGGGCAACAATGGTTATCCCGTCTAACGATGCGTTCCTGGCATCACCGGGTAATCCATTGACGGATGCGATCTTCGATGCAGACGGCAACTTTGTCCCGCTCACCATAACGCGTACCGGCGAACAAGTGCTGGATGCAGGGACCGAGGTGAACACCGAGATCGATGCGGCTTTCTTGAACCAGAACGCGCCGGACACCGGTGTCGATCAGGGTGGAGTTGTGACGGTCCACCAGGGCTTCAACGGTTCTGAAGGCAACCCGGTCAACATCCTTGGCGGAGAACTGCAAACCGCCGCGGGGACAGTCGTCGATCCCGTTATCGGTGACTTCACTGCTGATAATGATCTACTGCTGCGGATTACAGTGGATCAGGTGCAGGCGGCCGATGCCGCGAAAGCCGACGAGTTGTTCGGCGGCCGTGGCGACGATCTTCTGATCGGTGGTCTGGGCGGCGACCTGCTGCATGGCGGGCACGGCACGGACACGGCGTCCTATGAAGACCTGGATGTTCCTGTCACCGTCGACCTGGCGGCTGGCACGGCAATCCGCGAAACCGGGTTTTCAGTCGGTTTTGAAGATGCGCCGGTGGAGGTGCTGACACTTAACCCTGCCGGATCGGGTGATTTCGTCGAAGAAGCACTTGATGGAAACCTGTATTTCAACATTCACACGGCCGACTTTGGTGGTGGAGAGATCCGGGGCCAGTTGGATACGGTGTTCGAAAACACGACCGACGGAACCGGAACCATCGTTATCACAGGAAGCCTGGATGCAGCACAGGAACCGGGACCGCTCTCGGACTCAGAAGCCTTCGGAACCGGAACCGTGACAATCCAGGTAGTTGACGGCGTGGCAACCTCCTACGCGGTGGACCTCGAAGTCACTGGTCTGGCAACCTCTGACCTGACGCCCGTGGCGATCTTCAGCGCAATCCATCTTCACAATGCTCCACGCGGCGAGAACGGACCGGTTGCCCTGGATGTCGTGCAGGATGCAGGTGGTGACGTAAACGGGACCGTCGGCGCGAGCGGAAAGAACGTCTTCGACGAGGTCGTGGAAACCGACAAGCTGGTCAGCATCGAAAACGTTCTTGGTTCGAATGATGGCGATGTCCTGCTGGGCAACGGTGGCCGGAACAATCTGTCGGGGAACGATGGCGACGATGTCCTGAACGGGCGGGGCGGCAACGACATACTGGACGGCGGTGCCGGTGCAGACACCTTCATCTTCGAAGGGCGCTTTGGAAGGGATGTCGTTGAAGACTTCGAAGCCGATTTCGATTTTGTGGACCTGACCTCGTTCGGCTTCAATGCCTTCGAAGAATTGACGGTCAAGCAAGTCGGTGACGATGCCGAGATCCGTCTCAGCGGTCACGAACAGATCACGCTGCGTGACGTGGACGTTGACCTGCTGTCGGATCAGAACGTCCTTGTCTGACTGCACGGGGCAAGGCGGCTCCCCTCACCGCCTTGCCCAAACCTCTTGCGGCACCGGACACAACCCGGTCCGCGTTCTCCCCAAATTCAAGGCAGGAGCTTGAAATGCCACTCTTCAAAGGTCTGACTATGTCCATCGCATCCAGTGCTCTAGCGGCGGCGGTTTTGTCTGCACCGTCTGCGTCAGCAGAAGACATTGGTGCCTATCTTTCGTTCTTTGCGGGTGCCTCAATCCCGGCATCTAACGCCGAGTTCACCAACGGCCAGACCGTTGTCGATACCGATTTTGATACCGGTTTCGCGGTGGGTGGTGCGATCGGTTACAGGCTGAATCAATTCAGCTTCTCTGGCTTTACACCGCGCGTCGAGTTGGAGGCGAGCTACAGCGAAAATGGCGTTGATGCGCTGAACTTTTCCGGGAATGGGCCGGGTGCCGAAAACGTCGTCTCAGGTAGCAAAGTCAGTTCGTTAAACCTTGTCACCAGTGCTTTCATCGACGCCGATGAACTGTTTGGCGGCGTGGTCGTGCCCTATGTCGGCGCTGGAGCCGGTATCGGCTTTGTTAGCCAGGACATTGTCTACAACGGTGCCGGTGTAAATCTGAGCGATCGGGACACGGCCTTTTTGTGGCATGTCACTGGTGGCGCGAAGTATGCGTTCACGGAACGCGCCTCTGCCTTTGCAGACGTCGGTTTCAGACAGACTGTTGGAGTCTCTAGCTTGCGTAGAGTTGGCAGCAATCCCGCGGCTGGCGCCGGCGGAGGCGTATTTGAAGACGATCTCAACAACATCGTTCTCCGCCTCGGTATCACCGTCGACTTCTGATGACACCATTGCGGTCGGCCTCCGGATGGCCGACCGTACCGCAACGGAAGAACAGACCAGAGATCATGCTCACACCATTGGTGGCAATAACTTGGGACGCAGCTGGCATCGAGTAGATGAGCGGAAGAACGCAACGCTTCAAACATGTGACGTTTCATTGCGTGAAAACCCTCCGAAACTTCTGATCCACTGCGGCGCTCATCGCCATCCTGATCTGGCTCAGATCCTCCGACACGGCCTAAGAAATTCACTGCGACCGGGTGGCGGAAGCTGGCTGACCGGCTTGGTCAAGAAGGACGGTTAGTGGTGACCTCATTACCAATGATGCAATTGCGGAGTCTGACGAACAACGTAATTTGCACAGTGCAGCATCCGTTAGTCGAAAATCCAACGCCGTGATCTGAAACTGCCGTATATCACTGTAGTAAAATCGGTAGTTCTCGACTCCATTTGTAAATTTATCTGCTTCGGATCGAAAATAATTATAGAAAACCTGGAAATTCGATTTTAAAATTTGAAAAAATTCTCTTTTATTCGAAAATTCCAGCAATTTTTTCGCTGGTACTTGCCACGCCTGACGCCCGATGCGTTGCAGACATTAGTTGGTCAGGATCCAACGCGCGAGCAGCGCACTTTCAGTCTTTTGCGTGATGCAGTCCAGATCTGCCAAGCGTTGCTTCGCTGGCTCCCGTATTGGATTTCGCTGCATTCGGATCAGAACACTTACGGGCAATCGACACTCGAGACTGCCTGATCGCTCCGGCATTTCGCGATGCCGGAGCGTTTTTTGGCTTCGCCGTTAATGCGCGAACTTCTTGATCTCGCCGCTCTTCAGACGTGTGGCGTAGCTGTTGAGCTCCTGACGCACCAGCTTCATCAGGAAGTAGAGCGCCAGAATGTTCACAACGGCCATGGCGAAGATCGCGGCATCCGAGAAGTCGATGACCGGGCCGAGGCTGGCGGCCGCACCGATCACCACGAAGACGCAGAAGATGATCTTGAAGACCAGTTCCGTCACCTTGCCTTCGCCGAAGAGATAGGTCCACGCCTTCAACCCGTAGTAGCTCCACGAGATCATCGTCGAGAACGCGAACAGGATCACCGCGATTGCGAGCACATAGGGGAACCAAGAAATGCTGGACGCAAACGCCGCAGAGGTCAGCGCAACCCCGGTGTTGCCGTCGACCGTGGCGATGGCACTTCCGGCTTCGTTCAGCATGTAGTTGCCCGTGGCCTCGTCGATGATCAGTTGCTGCGAGATCACGATGACCAAGGCGGTCATGGTGCAGATAACCACTGTATCGATCAGCGGCTCCAGCAAAGAGACGAACCCTTCGGTGATCGGCTCCTTGGTCCTGACCGCCGAGTGAGCGATGGCGGCAGACCCGACACCGGCCTCGTTCGAAAAGGCTGCCCGTTTGAAGCCCTGGATCAGGGCACCGACCATGCCGCCGGCAACGCCAAGCCCTGTGAACGCGCCCTCGAAAATCTGCCCGAACGCCCAGCCGATCATGTCGGCGTTCACGATCAGAATGATCAGCGCCGCACCGACATAGAGGACGCCCATGAACGGCACGACCTTCTCGGTCACGTTCGCGATGGACTTGATCCCGCCGACGATCACCGCGAAGACGACAGCCGCAAAAACCAGGCCCGTGATCCAGCCGGGAAAGTCACCGACAATGCCCGAGATCTGGGCATGGGCCTGATTGGCCTGGAACATGTTCCCGCCGCCCAGCGCACCGAGGATACAAAAGATCGCGAAGAGGACGGCGAGGAACTTGCCGCCCGGCAGGCCAAGCTCTTTGAACCCCTTCGACATGTAGTACATGGGCCCGCCAGAGACGGTGCCGTCCGGGTACTCGTTGCGGTACTTCACGCCCAGCGTACATTCTGTGAACTTCGACGCCATGCCGAGAAGGCCCGCAAGGATCATCCAGAACGTGGCCCCCGGCCCGCCAATACCGACGGCCACGGCAACGCCTGCGATGTTCCCAAGACCAACCGTGCCCGAGAGTGCAGTGGCCAATGCCTGAAAGTGGCTGACCTCGCCCGCATCCTTTGGATCGGAGTAGTCGCCTTTCACCAGCGCGATCGCATGGCCGAAAAAGCGGAACTGCACCAGTGCGAAGTAGACCGTGAACACGCTTGCAGCGACCACCAGCCACATGACGATCCACGGAAACTCGGTCCCGGGGAACGGCGCGAAAATGAAGCTTACAAACGGACCCGTGACGTCCGCAAAGATCTGATTGACCTGTTGATCGATGCTGACAGCCTCTTGCGCCGAAGCAACCTGAGCGGTCAGCGACGCGGCCACGGCCGCGATTATTCCAGAAATTCGTCTCATCAAATCGTCCCCCTATCCCACGACAGTGACTGGCACATCGGCATGCATCACCAGATTCTGGGTCGAGCTGCCGAATATCCGTCTGGTGAATCCATCGTTCGACACGCGGCCGACGATGATCTGGCTCGCGCCTTGTTCCATGGTTATGCGATTGAGCGTCTCAGCCACGTCTCCGTGCTGCACGACGCCTGTTGCGGCGAAGCCTGCGGCCTTAAGGCTGGCGACCGCGGGTTCGACGACCCGCTGCTGAGCGATCGTGACTTCGTCTTCTCGACGCTTGTGGCGCTGCTCGTTCTCTTCAGCGGTCTGGAACGTAAACGGTGACCATTCGACCACGTACGCACATATCAATTCACAGGCGTCGACTTGCGATGCCAGGTTCTGGGCAAACGCAAGCGCGCGTTCCCCCGTCTCCGTGCCATCCAGTCCTATGACGATTTTGACTGCCATCCCTGATGCTCCGTTATGCTTTTCAATCTCTAGTCGAGCGGGCGGCGCCCGCTTCGCGTCATGATTTCGCAACCGCAACAATCATGCAACGCAAGTGCAATAATAGGTGATTAACGCTAGTAAATGGCAATTTTTGCAGTGTATGTTATGGTAAAATTCCCAAAAAGCGGCTGTATTATAGGGATAATCCCTGATGAGCAGAGATTTAGACAGCATCGATCTTAGAATCCTGGACGAGTTGGAATCGGACGGGCGGCTGTCGATCGTTGATCTCGCGCAACGGGTGAACCTGACGAACACACCCTGTTCCGAGCGCGTGAAGCGGCTCGAGCGGGATGGGTTCATTCAAGGCTTCCGGGCGATCGTCAACAAAGAGCAGCTTGGCATGGGACACCTGACCGTCGTCCAGGTTTCGCTTGCAGCCTCGGCCAGCGATAACTCGCTGGCGCGGTTCAACGCAGCGGTTCGCCAGATCGAGGAGGTCGAGCTCTGCCTGATGATTGCAGGGTCATTTGACTACGCGATGCAGATCCGCACGCGGGACATTGCGCATTTCCGCGTCGTTCTGGAAGAGAAAGTCAACAAGCTACCCGGGATCCTGCAGACGAATTCGTTCGCCGTGATGGAGGTCGTGAAAGACGTGCATAATCGTATTGGAAAAAACCGTTGAAAAGACACTTGCCGCGGCCCAGACGCGGCTACACGAAATCGAGATCGCGTGTTCGAAGTCGGTCTGGACGCCTGACAAGGCCTGGTGGTGGCGTATGGTTGCTGATCAGCTGATTTGAAGCTAAGTCTGTTCATGTATTCGGACAGGGTGGCGCGTTGCCGACATCGGCCAATAACTGCTTTGGAGGAACTAACATCGGCGCCGACCACCGGTTGCCCTCTAACACCTACATTGCTGCACTCGACTTACGTCCGCTGCGGAACAATCTTCAGACCCACTGCCTGTGCCTAGACGTGGTAATCTGTCCCAGATTCTGAAAATAATTCGCCTTCGGCCTAATACCATTAAAAGCGTTGATTCACTTTCGCCAAAATGAGCCGGTGACCATGGCAAAATTTAATCTTTGGCAAGATTTGATCCTTCGGACGGCGAACGGACGGTGATCGAACCATTGGTTCCGCCGAAAGGCCAAGGCCCGGCGCGCAGATAAGAACAGCATTTGCTGAAGGGCATCATCTGCGGTCTGTGCACTGGCGCTCCGTCGCGTGGTTTGCCGGAACGTATTGGCTCGCACAGGACCATCTTTGACTGCTATGTCCTGAGCGGCGAGCGCAATATCTGGCGCGGTGTCTTCGGGCCCTGGCGATTGAATGTGAGAACGCCTTCGTCTTCTTAGACAATTCCATCGTGAAAGCGCATCGCTTGGCGAGCAGTGCAGAACTGGGGAGCTTTCGCGAGGGATTGGAC
>JBCCMP010000096.1:0-13297 GCA_039026295.1 Pseudomonadota bacterium
GGCATGTATCCGGCCCTGGCAGTGGCCGCGATCGCGCTGGGCTGGCTGGTTCTGGTCAACCGTCGCAAGCAGCTTCAAAAGGCCTGAGGCCGCCCGGCCGGACGTGCGTCTGCGTTACCAAATTGTCATTATTGGACGGCCGTGGAGTCGACCCGTAAGCACCGGAGCAACAGCATGCGTTCCACACTTCAGCCCGAAAAGGACGACGCCCTTATTCGGATTCGAAGACATCCAGAGGGATGGCGCCGATATTGCTGAACAGCTGTTCGATAATTGTCAGCTGGCGTCCGTAGGTCGGCGTCGTATCCGTTTCCAGATCGATCACCTTTCCATTGTCCATGCCGTACTGGTTGACGGAAACAACGAGATCGTTCTGGTCAAAGAGAACTGCGACGACGCGGCGGTCCAGCACGACAGGATCGTTGTAGGTGTAGTGCTCGATCTGCGTGGCGACGTAATACCAGCCATCATCCCGGAAAACACCCGTGCCGCCCGGTCGGCCGATCTTGCGGCGGACAGACCCGCGGGTATCGACACCAATTTGTATCGAGGCGACGTCTTCTTCGACCGGGACATAACCGTGGTTTTTAATGACCGGCGAACATCCTGCAAGAAGCGCGGCAACAGCGACCGATGCCACTGAAAATCTTACACTGCGTCCATTGACGATCTGCATCGCGGCTGCTCCCTCCCCGTGCGTGAAGTCTTCGCTTGCCTAGCGCGGAGGCTGTTTAAATTCAAGGCGATTGAGATTAAATGAAGGTGTCAGCCGAAGCCGTGTCAGGACACCGCCATCATGGCCAGCACGCCCGCAGCCCCTTCTCCCGATGCCGCGCCCGCGCCGTGGGCGGCAGCCGTTATGGTGCGTGGCCTGCGCGGAAAGGCAATGCATCCTGTCGATATCTCTCCGGCGTCCGAGGAGATTGCGGCGATAGCGGCGGTCCTGGATCTGCGGGGACTGTCGGGTGTGCGCCTCAAGGGCGATTTGCGTCCAAGCGGATCGGACGGCTGGCATTTCCGGGGCCGTCTGACGGCGGATGCGGTGCAGCGCTGCATCATTACCCTTGGCGACGTGCCACAGAGGATTGATACGCTTTTGGAGCGGGCTTTTCTGCCCCTGACGGACGATGATCTAGCGTCTGAGATTGATCTCGATCCAGACGAAGATGACGATCCGGATTTTTTCACCGACGAGATTGATCTGGGAGCCCTGGCGGTGGAGGCGCTGGCGCTGGCGCTGGACGCATATCCACGCTTAGACGGGGCTGAGATTGGAAGCCAGACAGCGACACCGCCCGGCGCAGAACCCTTGAGCGCCGAATCCAACAAGCCCTTTGCGGCACTGGCAAAACTGCGGGACAAGATGGGTCCTTAGGTATCGGAAGGGGCATTTTCGAGTTGTTCGATATCCAGCCAGAAATCACTTGCGGCGGCGGCGAATCCGAGTATGTTCCGCCATCCGCTCCGGGGCGCGCTTTGGGGTGGTCGCGGTGCGTGGCCTCGCAAGAGAAACGGGGCGTCAGCACGGCACGTGACAAGAGCCGGATCTTCGACGACTGTTCCGGCATGACTCAAAAGGTGGATTATGGCTGTCCAGCAAAACCGGGTAACCCGCTCGAAGCGCAACATGCGGCGTGCACACGATGCGTTGGCGGCGAACATGGGTGTGGAGTGCCCGAATTGCGGGGAGCTGAAGCGCCCACACCACGTTTGTGGGTCTTGTGGTCATTACCGGGATCGCGAAGTGATTTCGAAGGCAGACGATATCGAACTGGACGACGACGCGGCATAACGGCCGCGCGCTTCAGGGCCCTGCTGCGCGGGGCCGACGCTGCCGCCGGAAACTGATATGAGCGGCGAGACAATCATTTCTGTGGATGCGATGGGCGGGGACAAGGGTCCTGCGCCGATCATTGCAGGTCTTGCGCGGTCCGCACGCAAGGATCCATCGTTGCAGTTTCTGCTGCACGGCGATGACGAGCAACTGGCAAAGCTGCTGCGCCGCCGCCGCGTACTGCGCGAACGGGTCGACGTGCGGCATACGACCAATGTTGTGCCGATGGATATCAAGCCCAGCCGCGCCCTGCGCACGGGGCGCGACAGCTCGATGTGGAAGGCTTTGCAAAGCGTTGCGGACGGCGAGGCGAAGATCGCGTTCTCAGCGGGGAATACAGGCGCGATCGTTGCACTGGCGATGCTGGTCCTGCGCCGTGCCCCCGGCGTCCAGCGGCCAGCGATCGCGGTGCATTGGCCGGCAGAAAACGCCGAAGGGCACAATGTCGTGCTGGACATGGGCGCGGACATTCGCGCCGATGCCGATACCCTGCTGCAATATTCAATTATGGGTGCCGAGTATTCGCGCCTGGCCATGGGCCTTGCCAAGCCCCGTGTCGGGCTGTTGAATATCGGATCAGAGGACATGAAGGGCCGCCAGGACCTGCGCGAAGCCAAAGACCTGCTGGAGGGCTTTGTGACCGAGGGGAATGCCGGGTTCGAGTTTCTGGGATTTGTCGAAGGCAACGATATCACCACGGACAGCGTTGATGTTATCGTCACCGACGGGTTTACAGGCAACATTGCGATGAAGGCATCCGAGGGTACTGCTGCATTGATCCGCAAAGCGATGAAAGATGCCTTCACCCATTCGATCCTCTCTCGGTTCGGCGCACTTTTTGCGCTGGGCTCGTTCAACCGGCTGCGGAAGCGAATCGATCCGCGCCGGGTGAATGGCGGCGTGTTTCTTGGCCTGAACGGCGGCGTGGTGAAAAGTCATGGCGGCGCTGACGCGCTGGGTCATTCGTCGGCCATCCATCTGGCCGCAAAGATGGCGCTTGACGATTTTCCTGCACGGGTTGCAGCGCGGCTTGCCAATCTGAACAGCCGATCGGCATCCCAGGCACATGAGGCAACCAGCGGGGCTGGCGAGGCATGACGACCGTCCGGGCAGTCGGTGTTGGGTGCGGGCATTATCTGCCCGAACGCGTTGTTACAAACGAAGAACTCTCCAAGCGATTGGAAACGTCGGACGAATGGATCAGGACCCGTTCGGGGATCTGCCAACGCCATGTCGCAGCAGAGGGACAACTGACCTCGGATCTGGCGATCCGCGCCGCCGATGCGGCGCTGACTGCTGCCGGGCTGGGCGCGTCCGATCTGGACGCCATCCTGATTGCGACAGCGACACCGGATCAGACCTTTCCCTCCACCGCGACTCGGGTGCAGCATTCTTTGGGCATGTCCAACGGATACGCGTTTGATCTGCAGGCGGTTTGTGCAGGCTTTGTCTTTGCGTTGGCCAACGCGAACGGGCTGATCCTGTCGGGCATGGCAGACCGGGTCATGGTGATCGGCGCCGAGACCTTCAGCCGGATTCTGGACTGGGAGGACCGATCGACCGCCGTTCTATTCGGCGATGGGGCGGGCGCTGTCATTCTGCAACGTCAGGATGGCACCGGCACGACCAGCGATCGCGGAATTTTGGGGACGTGTCTGCACTCGGACGGGGCGCATAACCAGATTCTCTACGTCTCCGGCGGGCCGTCGACGACGCAGGATGCCGGTGTGCTGAAAATGGAAGGCAAAGAGGTCTTCAAACATGCCGTCATCAAGCTTGCAGCCGTCGCGGACGAAGTGATGGAGAAAGCGGGCGTCGCCAGCGAAGACGTCGACTGGGTCGTGCCGCATCAGGCCAACAACCGGATCATCGCAAGCACCGCCAAGAAAGCCGGCATCCCGATGGAGAAGGTCATTGTCACGGTGCAGGATCACGGCAACACGTCGGCGGCTTCGATTCCGATGGCCTTGTCTGCGGGAATTTCCGATGGCCGGATCCAGCCTGGGCATCTGCTTCTGATGGAGGCGATCGGCGGCGGTCTGGCGTGGGGATCCGCCCTTATCCGCTGGTAGCGCATCCACCTGCGCGGCCTGCAGAAGTTTTCCACAAGTCGTTGACATTGACTCATTTTCCCCGTTCTGCGTAGTCTACGAAGGAGCGGGGTTACAGAGTTTGTGCGACAGGGGGGTCTTCGGTATGGCAGGCAGCACATTGACACGGTCAGACCTGAGCGAGGCGGTCTACCGCGAGATTGGTCTGTCACGAAACGAATCGGCTGAAATGGTCGAAACGATCCTTTCGCGGATGGTTGAAGCCCTGATCGCAGGCGAGTCCGTCAAAATCTCTTCCTTCGGCACCTTTGCCGTACGGGAAAAGGGCGCACGGATGGGCCGCAACCCCAAAACCGGTGACGAAGTACCCATCGATCCGCGACGGGTTCTTGTCTTTCGCCCGTCTCACATCCTGAAGGAACGGGTCAACGCAGGGAATCAGGGATGACTGCGGACGCCTCTCGCGCCCAGGATAAATCGCCCGACGCCTTCCGCACGATCAGCGAGGTTTCGGCAGACCTGGAATTGCCGCAGCACGTTCTAAGGTTCTGGGAGACACGCTTCACCCAGGTCAAACCGATGAAACGCGGTGGCGGCCGTCGCCTTTACCGGCCGGACCACGTCGCGTTGCTGCGCGGGATCAAGGCGCTGCTCTATGATGACGGGCTGACCATCAAGGGCGTCCAGAAAGTGCTGCGCGAAAAGGGTGCCCGCACCGTGATTGCACGCGGCAAGGCAGATGCTGCCCTCTCACTTGAGGCGGTGGACGACGGCGTTCAGGACGGAATGCTGCCGCTGGATCTGCCGGAGAATGCGGCCGAACAGCTCGCATCTCTCAAGGACCGCTTCAGCGCCGCGGGCGCGAATCCAGGCAGTGGCGATCTGGACCGGATAACCCGATCGATCGAACGGCTTGAAGATCTTTTGTCCCGCCTTGAAGACACACCGCCTAAGGCGTCGACGAAAAGCTGATCGGCAGCGGCCACCTCGTTCATTTTTCAGCGATGCTTTTGTCATTGCACCCGGTCGCGGGGGCAGTGTATGTCACGCCACTCGGACGGGCCGTGGCGCAGCCTGGTAGCGCGCTTGCATGGGGCGCAAGAGGTCGTGAGTTCGAATCTCGCCGGCCCGACCATTATGGGACGCCAGAAGGGGCGCTTTCAGGGCCCTTGATGGCGTCCCAGTCATTTCAGGGGGTGACAGTCCGGCCATGACGATCGGAGTTCTTCCATCGCAGAGACTGCGCCAGATGATCAGCGATGGCGCGATCACGGCCGATCCGGCGATCATCGATGCGCAGGTGCAGCCAGCCAGTCTGGATCTGCGGCTGGGGAAGCGGGCCTGGCGGGTACGGGCCAGTTTTCTGGCGCGCCGCGACCAGACGGTCGCCGACCGGCTGAATGAGTTCGCGATGCACGAGATTGATCTTGGCCCTGGCGCGGTGCTGGAGACCGGGTGCGTCTACGTCGTCGAACTGAGCGAAGCACTGGCTTTGCCGACGGATGTGTCGGCCGCGGCGAATGCCAAATCATCGACCGGTCGCCTGGACCTTTTCACTCGCCTGATTGCCGATGGAACGCCGGAGTTCGACCGGGTCGAGACAGGGTACAATGGCCCGCTCTATGCGGAGATCAGCCCGCGTACGTTCTCCGTTCTGGTCAGGCCCGGTGCGCGCCTGAACCAGATCAGGTTTCGCAATGGCGATGCCGGGTTGGATGACACGACGCTAACCGCTCTGCACAGGCGCGATCCGCTGGTCAATGGCGAACCATTGATCGACGGTGGACTGGGATTTTCAGTCGATCTGACGCCGCGTGACGGCGGTATCGTCGGCTGGCAGGCGCGTCGCCATGCCGGTCTGATCGATCTGGATCGCATCGACCACTATGATCCTGCTGATTTCTGGGAGCCTGTTTATCCCCGCAGCGGCGGCGGCATCATTCTGGACCCGGGGGCGTTCTACATTCTTGTCAGCCGCGAAGAAGTCGCCGTACCCCCTGAAACGGCGGCTGAAATGGTTCCCTACATGGCCGTCGCAGGGGAGTTCCGGGTGCACTATGCAGGGTTCTTCGACCCGGGCTTCGGGCACCGCGCAACGGGTGGCAGCGGCTCGCGCGGGGTGCTGGAGGTCCGGTGCCATGAAGCACCGTTTGCGCTGGAGCACGGCCAGATGGTCGGACGTCTGATCTACGAACAGATGGCCGAACACCCGGACGTTCTCTACGGGTCAGGCCTGGGGTCTAACTATCAAGGGCAGGACCTAAAACTGTCCAAGCACTTCAAGGCGCCTTGAAGGCCTCTTCCTCGGCGTCCCTTGCATCGCTGCCACTGCCATCTGCATCCTCGAACATGTCGACGGTTTCGTCGTCAGCGCTCTCCGCCTCTTCCACCAGATCGGCCGGTGGGCGGTTGTCCAGCAGGCCTGCGGCGCGCAATTCCTTGACGCCCGGCAGGTCACGGGCAGATCCAAGACCGAAGTGGTCCAGGAATGCACCCGTGGTCACAAAGGTGACAGGCCGACCCGGCGTCTCGCGGCGGCGGCCGAGCTTGATCCAATCCAGTTCCAACAGCAAATCGAGCGTCCCGCGCGAGACGGAGACGCCGCGGATCTCTTCGATCTCTGCCCGGGTGGTCGGCTGGTGGTATGCAATTATCGCGAGCGTCTCGACTGCGGCGCGGGACAGACGGCGTGTCTCTACCGCCTCGCGCCGCATCAGGTGGCCAAGGTCGGGCGCCGTGCGGAACGCCCATCCCGGGCCGATACGATGCAGGGAAACGCCCCGGCCTTCGTAACGTTTGCGCAGGGACTCAATCGCGGCGGCGGCATCCGTACCGTGGGGCAGGCGGTCCTCGATCTGGGCCCGTGTCATCGGTTCGGCGCTGGCGAACAACAGGGCTTCGACCATCCGCTCTACCTCGGGGAGTGGCGGCGCATCGAACAGGACCTCGCCCTTGGGTTCTTTGTCCGGCGTCTCGCTCATGCTGCGGCCCCGCCATCGAAACGGTCGCGAACAAAGATCGGCGAGAATGTCTTTTCCTGCTTGATCTCGATATCGCCGCGCTTGGCAAGCTCCAGCATGGCCGAGAAACTGGACGCAATGGCCGAGCGACGCTTTCCCGGTTCCAGCGCCCAGCCTTCCGGCAGATACGACACCAGCGTCCCCCATTCCGGCATTTTACCCAGCATCCGCTTCAGGCGCTCCATGGCCCGATCGACGGGGAGCACTTCGGCCGGGTCGAAGTTCAGCGGCGCATAGTCCTCCCGCGTCTGGATCCGGGCATAGGCTTTGAGCAGGTCCGACAGGCTGGCGGACCACGTTGTATCCCGCCTGACAGTGACCGTTTCGATCATCCCGCGTTTGAAGAAATCGCGGCCCAACTGGTCCCGTGCCATTAATTTGGCCGCAACGGTTCGCATTGCTTCGAGCCGTTCCAACTGGAAGGCCAGATGTGCCGCCATGTCCTCCCCGGACATGCCGTCCTCTCCCTCGGGCTTTGGCAGCAGAAGGCGCGACTTCAGATAGGCAAGCCAGGCCGCCATCACCAGATAGTCCGCTGCAAGCTCCAACCGCAGCTTTCGGGCCTGTTCGACAAATTCGAGATATTGTTCAGCCAGTTGCAGGACCGAGATTTTCGCCAGATCAACCTTTTGCGTCCGCGCCAGCGTCAGCAAAAGATCCAGCGGGCCTTCAAAGCCGTCAACGGCGACCTGCAGGCTTTCGTTCTCGATGGTCTCCAGATCGCGCGGCGGTGTGTCGAACGGCTCTTCCCCGTCGAGGAAAGGGTCAGCCATTCAGCGCCTCGCCGGTCAGCGATTCGTAGCGCGCAACGGCCGCGTGTATGTCGGCGGGATCTGGCGTCTGGCGCGCAGCAGCCGCCCGCTCGGCGCGGCGCAGGGCAGCGCCTTCCAGCCGAGGCGCGGCAGCGGCAATCTCTTCCATTTCCGGCAACTCGCCATTGCAATGGAGGATCACGTCGCATCCTGCCGCAATCGATTTCTTCGTCCGCTCGGTCATCGAGCCAGAGAGAGCGTTCATCGACAAGTCGTCGGTCATCAGCAGACCATCGAAGCAGATCTCCTTCCGGATCACGCGAATGCATTCGGGTGACAGGGTCGCGCAGTTACCTGGATCTATCGCCTCGAACACCACATGCGCGGTCATGCCCAGGGCTTCATTGGCCATCGCACGAAACGGGGCAAAATCGATTGCCTCAAGCTCGGCGCGAGGTGTGGGCACGACCGGCAGTGCCTCGTGGGAGTCCGCGTTGGCCCGCCCATGGCCGGGGATATGTTTGATCACCGGCAGGACGCCGCCCGCCTTGAGGCCCTCTGACACTGCCCTGCCCCGGCGAATGACCTCCTCAGGGTCGCGGCCCAGTGCGCGGTTGCCGATTATCTCGTGTCCGTCGGGCGCCAGAACATCCAATAGAGGCGCACAGTTTACGTCGATACCGACGGCGCGCAGTTCGTCCGCGATGATGCGGTAGCGCAGCCGCGTCGCTTCAAGCGCCGAGGCCTCGTCTGCTCCGTCGAAAAGGCCAAGAACGGGACGCCATTGCCGCCAATGAGGCGGACCCATGCGCTGCACCCGTCCACCTTCCTGATCGACCAGAACGGGCGCATCGCGGCCAACGATGTCGCGCAACTCCGATGTCAGACGCAGTGCCTGTTCGGGGCTCTCAAAATTCCGGGCAAAAAGGATAAAGGCCCAGGGATTAGCTTCGCGAAAGAAGGCCGCTTCACGGTCGCCCAGGACCAGCCCCTCGGGGGCCAGGATCAGGGCGCCCTGCGTCACGTCAGCCGTTCCTCGCGACGATGCAGTCCTGGCCGCGCGATTTAAGAGCCTGACAAACGGAGGCCGCCTCGGACCGGCTTCCAAACGGACCGACCCGCAGCCGGTAATAGGTGGTCCCGCCGGAAAGCGTTGTCTGCACCGCCAAGGCACGGTCGCGCAGGACATCCGTGTTCGCATCGCGGATACGCTTCCAGAGCTGGCGAACAGTGATCTCGTCCGGATCAGCCGCCAACTGGATCTGAAAACGGGAGGATGCCGCCCGGCCTGCCAGATCGACCACGTCCTGCTGCGCTTGCTGAGCGGCGGTTTCAACACGCCCCAGCAGGTTCCTAGGGCGTTTTGGCGCGACAGGGCTGGCGCGCGGTGCAATAGCACCGGCATTCTGTTCGGCAATCGTCCGGGGCTCTTCCTCTTCCACCGGCCCGGGTGTCTGCGAAGCGGTCTCGGGTGCCGGTTCCTCGGTTTCCGTATCAGTTTCAACAACAGTTTCCGCAACCGTTTCCGCAATAGTTTCGACGGTGGCGGCCGGACGCTGCGGTGCCTGCGGCACGGCCGCTGGCTCAGGTGAGAGCGCAGTGACGCGCTCTTGTTGCGGTGCCTCTTCAACTTCCGCCACGATGGGCACCGCCGAAACGGCGTCCGCCGGGCGCGCGGATGGGCGAACGGCCGGTTGCGCCTGCAACTCGCCCATGGCGACATCCTCACTTCGAGGTTCTGGCGGAGGAGGAGCTATGATCGCGGCTCCGGCGCTGGCTGTGCTGGCCTCGGCCACCTCGTAACTGGTCACATCCTGATGCGGTATCACCACGCCGCCCGGATCGGCGGGCCGCGTTTTTGCCGGTTCCGCCGCGGCCCGGATAATCGGCACGTTCTGCGCATCGCGCACGCCGAGCCGATAAAACCAGACCCCGAGGGTCAACAGTATTGCCAGGGCCACAAACGCGCCGATGACAGTCGAAATGGCTGTCTTCACTTTTGCCGCGCGTGTCGGGCCGAGTTCCGAAGGATCGTCGAAATCCTCGTAATTCGAATTAGCCATGGTCTTCACGCCTGTCCTTCGCATAATGCGAACTATTGCTGCTGCCCGGCCCCAGAGTCGCGCTTGTAACGCTGGTCTTTTGACTACATCTCATTCATCGGAGCCACGCCCAGAATACCAAGACCGGCAGAAAGTACAACTCTGACGGCCATGACCATGGCGAGTCGCGAATCAGTCAGCGCCGCTTCGTCCGGTTGAACGAATCGCAACCCGGGATCATCAGCGCCCTTGTTCCACAGCGAGTTGAATTCAGACGCCAGGTCATAAAGATAGAACGTGATCCGGTGCGGTTCCTGATGATGCGCGGCGGTTTCGACCAGCCGCGGCCATTCCGCCAATTGCCGGATGACCGCGAGTTCGCCGGGATCCATCAGGGACGCCAAATCGGCTTCGGCGATGTTCGGCCTCATTCCCTCGGCCTCGGCCCTGCGGAATGCCGAGTGGGTTCGCGCATGGGCATACTGCACATACCAGACCGGATTGTCCTTGGCCTGCTCCAGCGCCTTGGTGAAGTCAAAGTCCAACGGCGCGTCGTTCTTGCGGGTCAGCATGGTGAAGCGGGTGACGTCCGGGCCGACCTCGTCAAGCACATCGCGAAGCGTGATGAAGGTTCCGGCCCGCTTGGACATGCGGAACTCTGCCCCGTCCTTGAAAAGGCGCACCAACTGGCAGAGCCGGATTTCCAGCGGCACCTCGGCGTCGGACAGCGCCGACACCGCCGCCTTCATGCGTTTGACGTACCCGCCATGGTCGGCGCCCAGAATGTCGATCAGCAGATCGAAGCCGCGATCGACCTTGTCCTTGTGGTAGGCGATGTCCGGCGCAAAATACGTCCAGGCCCCGTCGGCCTTCTTGATCGGGCGGTCGACGTCGTCGCCATGGGCGGTCGACCTGAACAGTGTTTGCGGCCGCGGTTCCCAGTCTTCGGGCTTCTTGCCTTTGGGCGGCTCGAGAACGCCGGTGTAGATCAGGTCCTTGCCTTCAAGATCCTCCAGCGCCTTTTCGATAAGGCCGCTGCCGTAAAGCGACTTTTCCGAGAAATAGACATCCATGGTCACGCCCAGCGCGGCGAGATCGCTGCGGACGATCTCCATCATCGCATCGGTTGCGAAATCACGGACCTTTGGCAGCCAGTCTGGCTGTTCCAACGCCATAAGGCTGTCGCCGAACTCTACCTTCAGTGCCCGACCGACCTCCATCAGGTAGTCGCCGGGATAGAGACCTTCGGCGATCTCGATCGCCTCGCCGTTCGCTTCCCGGTACCGAAGATAGGCAGACCGGGCGAGCACATCGACCTGCGCGCCGCCGTCGTTGATGTAGTACTCGCGGGTCACATCCCACCCGGCGAAATCCAGGAGCGAGGCCAACGCATCGCCGAAGACCGCACCGCGCGTGTGACCGACATGCAGTGGCCCGGTCGGGTTCGCCGAGACGAACTCGACATTGACCTTCTTGCCTGCGCGCGCGCCGCGACCGAAATCTGTGCCCGCCGCGATGGCAGCGGCGACCACCTGCTGCCACGCCGATGCGGGCAGGCGCAGGTTGATGAACCCCGGCCCTGCCACCGTCACCTCGTCGATCCGGTCGTTGGCACGCAGCTTTTCGGCCAGCGCGTCAGCCAGATCGCGCGGCTTCATCTTTGCCTGCTTGGCCAGCACCATGGCGGCATTGGTTGCCATATCGCCGTGGGCGGCGTCACGCGGGGGCTCGACCGAGACGTTTGTGGTATCCAGCCCGCCGGGCAGCACACCGTCCGTCGCCAGCGCTTCCAGCGCCGTCAGTACCCCGGTCTTGATTTCAGCAAACAGGTTCATCGCATCGCCCGCAGTCTTTGGAAGGCGCCCGCCTAGCACAGCCTTGCGCGCATCGCTACGGGTCAGTCGGCCTCAGGCGCGGGAGAACGGGTCGGTCAGAACCCTGTGTTCCTCCAGCGCGAACCTGTCGGTCATGCCCGCGATGTAATCTGCAATGATGCGGGCGCGGAGCGTTTCATCTTCGGCAGACCGGGCATCTTCCCGCCACTCGTCGGGCAGGACGCCCGGGTCATTCATGAAAATCTCGAACAATTCGCGCACCACGCGGATCGCCTTCTGGCGCATGCGTTTGACGCGGTAGTGCCGGTACATGTTCTCGAAAAGGAAGGCCTTGATGGTTGCAAGATTGGCGGCCATTTCGTCGGTGAAGGCAACCACCGGCGTGGGGGCTGCCTGAACCTCGGCCATCGATTCTGCGCCCAGGCGTTCCAGCCGGGCGGCAGATTCGTGCAGGACGTCCTCGACCATCATGCCAAAGACCCGGCGCAGTGCCTCGTGGCGCAATCGCTGCGGCGCGAGATCCGGCCACTGACGATCGACGGCCGCGAAGCAGTCGCCGATAACGGGAAGGCCGCGGATCTGATCCAGGGTCAGCAGCTGCGCCTGCAGTCCATCCATTAGGTCGTGATTTGTGTAGGCGATGTCGTCGGACAGGGCCGCGACCTGTGCCTCGGCGCTGGCCTGCGTGTGAAGTTCCAGATCGTGCCGCGCGTTGTAGCTGACAATCGCAAGCGGCAGATCATCCATGCCTGCATCGGGACCCGGCAGCAGGGGGCCGTTGTGCTTGGCAATGCCCTCCAGCGTCTCCCAGGTCAGATTGAGCCCGTCGAACGCGGCGTAGTGACATTCAAGGTCCGTGACGATCTTCAGGGCCTGGGCGTTGTGGTCGAACCCGCCATATTCCACCATGCACTCGGCCAGCGTGTCCTCGCCCGTATGCCCGAACGGCGTATGGCCAAGATCGTGAGCGAGGGCCACGGCCTCGGCCAGGTCCTCGTTCAGCCGCAGGGTACGCGCGATGGTACGGGCGATCTGGGCTACCTCTATCGAATGGGTCAGGCGCGTGCGGTAGAAGTCGCCCTCGTGCTCGACAAAAACCTGGGTCTTGTGCTTAAGGCGGCGGAAAGCGGACGAGTGGATTATGCGGTCCCGGTCACGCTGAAAGGGCGATCTGTGGGCGCTGCCTTGCTCGCTGTGCAGGCGACCACGGCTGTTTGCAGGATTAGCTGCAAAAGGGGCGTGAACATCGGTCATGCGTGGAACCTCTTGCAGTGGCCTGCCACGTCGCTAAATTATGGAACCTATAGCTGATGGGAAAGCGTTCGAAAATGGACCTTGAAATTCCGGATCTGAAAACTTCGGCGGTGCCGGTGACCGGAACGGTTGAAGTCACCGATCGCGCGTTCGAGCGGCTGGCGGAAATCGAAGATGCCTCCGGCGAGGCAAAGGCTCTGCGCGTTGCGGTCCTCGGCGGCGGTTGTTCCGGGTTTTCCTACGAGTTCGCGCTGGAAGACGATCCGGCTGACGGCGACACGGTGATCGAGAGCCAGGGACAGCGCGTGTTGGTAGACGCGGAAAGCCTTCCGTTCCTGGCCGGGTCTGTCATCGACTTCAAGGACGAGTTGATTGGCGCGCGTTTCGCGGTGGAGAACCCGAATGCCACCAGCACCTGCGGGTGCGGGACGTCGTTTTCCATATAGTGCCCGCTCGATTTGAGGCTTGCGCGATCTGACGCTTGAAAGATCTCACGCTTGACTTGGCAC
>JBCCMP010000097.1:0-13288 GCA_039026295.1 Pseudomonadota bacterium
CGTCGCGCCCATGGGCATGTGCGACCTGGCCTGGCCGGGCGCTGACGCGGCGCTGGGTGCTGCAGCCATCGAACGCGGCTTTCCGTGGTGCCTTTCGACCGCTGCATCGATGGCCATCCAAGACGCAGCGAAAGTCGCACCGGGCCGGTCTTGGTTCCAGCTCTACGTCGCCTCCAGCATCGATGTGGCCATGGAACTCACCCAGCGCGCCGAAGATGCCGGGGTCGAGGTTCTGATCCTGACCGTCGATGTTCCCGCCATCTCCCGCCGGACGCGGGACAAACGAAACGGGTTCCAGGTGCCCTTCAAGATCGGGCCCCGGCAGTTGATCGACTTTGCACTGCACCCCCGCTGGTCGCTTGCGCAACTGTCCGCGGGCACGCCCGAGATGCGCAATTTCGGCGGAAGCATCGGCCGGTTCATGCGCGAGATCGGCCGCGGCGGTGTCGAATGGGATTTCCTGGAACGCCTGCGTGATCGTTGGCGCGGCAAGATCGTGGTCAAGGGCGTGATGCGCCCCGCCGACGCCATCCGGATGCGGAATGCAGGCGTCGATGCGATCTGGGTCTCGAACCATGGCGGGCGGCAGCTGGACGCTGCACCGGCCACCATCGATGCGCTTCCGGTCATTCGCGAAGCTGTCGGCCCCGGCTATCCGCTGATCATCGACAGCGGGATCCGGTCAGGCGAGGACGTCGTCAAATGCCTCGCCCTCGGCGCCAGTTTCGTGATGATGGGACGGCCATTTCTCTACGCGCTCGGCGCGGGGGGCGAAAAGGGCCTCACAGAATTTCTTGATGTTATGACCGAAGAGATCAGCACCGTCATGGCGCAGATCGGCGTAACGCGTATCGACGACATAGGCCCGCACGTTCTCGCCGGCCGCGGGAACGAGAGGGGCTGAAATGGCCGAACTCCGCAAGATCAGAGGTGGCGCTCTGCTTGCCAGAGCGCTGAAGGAGAAGGGCGTCGATCACGTCTTCACGCTGGCGGGCGGATTCTGCAATCCGGCGCTGGAAGGCATGATGGATTGCCAGATGCCGGTGATCAATTCGCCGCACGAACAGGTCGCCGGGCATCTTGCCGACGGTCACACCCGTCTGACCCGCAAACCGGCCGTCTGCCTTGTCGGGCCAGAGGGGTTCGCGAACGCCGTGCCCGCCATGCTGGAAGCCATGGGAGAACGCAGCCCGGTCATTTTCGTCACCGGTTCGTCAACCCTGAAACGACAGGGCGCCGGCGGGTTCAAGGAAATCGACGACGTCGCCATCGCCGCGCCGCTGGTCAAGTATTCGGCCCAGATCACCGACGGGGAGAGGATCAGCGAGTTTGTCGACCGCGCCTGGACGGCAGCGACCACGGGCTACCCCGGGCCGGTGCACCTCAGCCTGCCCGTGGACATCATGTTCTCGTCGTTCAAGGAAGACGCAGGCCGCGCAGAGCGTCCGTGGTCGCGCACAGCCCGGCCCACCCCCCGCGCCTGGCCCGAGCCGGAGGCGCTGGAACGCGTCATGACCGTCATCAAAAGCGCCCGCCGCCCGGTTCTGATCGGCGGCCATGGTATCTGGTGGTCCGGCGCGGAAGAGGTTCTGGACGCTGTCAGCCGGACCCTGCGCCTGCCGGTCTTCAACGTGCCCTACCACACCAAGCTGATGGGCGAGGGGGACGAGGCCTATATGGGTCTCGCCGATTTCCACCAGTACCATCCCTCGAAGGCAGCGGTGCAAGAGGCCGACGTGGTGATCATGGTCGGTGGGCGCCTCGACAATCAGATGAATTTCGGCAATCCGCCGTTCATTCCCAGCTCGTCCACGCTGATCTGCGTCAACGGCAGCCACGAAGAACTGGAATACAATCGCGGTGCGGACGAGGTGCTGCTTTCGGATCCGGGCGCTTTTCTGACGACCCTCGGCACCTGCGGCGAGACATGGGACGCCTGGTTCGATCTGAACCGCCAGCGCCGCGCAGAGTGGGTCGAGGCCTGGTCTCGAGACATTGCAGAAGAGACGACCGCTGACCGGGCGAACGGCCGGCTGATGCATCCGATGCAGCTGTCGCTCGACGTGCAGGCCGAGATGAAAGACGGCGACTGGTTGATCTTCGACGGCGGCAACACGCATTTCTGGTCGGAGATCGCGGTCAACATCGCAGGATGGCAGGGCAAGCGTCTGGGCGGCATCATGCACCCCGGCAACTATTCGCTGCTTGGCTGCGGGGTCGCCTTCGGGATCTCGGCCAAGGCCGTCCATCCGGATCGAAATGTTGTCGTGATATCGGGCGATGGCGCGTTCCTGTCGGGCGGCCTGTCCATCGAAGCCGCGTTTCAGGAAGACCTGCCGATCACCGTCGTCATCGACAACAATGGCGGGCTCGACTGCATCAGCCAGCAACAGGAGCGCCTGTTTGAAAGCGGCAAGCACTTCGCGACTGATTTCCGGGACATACCGTTTCATGCGATGTTCGAAGGCCTCGGCGGACACGGCGAGCTTGTCACCCGGCACGACGAACTCGGCCCGGCGATGCAGCGTGCGATGACCTCCGGCAAGACCGCCTGCATCAACGTCAAGTGCCGCGGCGTGATCAGTCCGATCGTTGCCGCCACCTCGGACAAGCGCGACAAGGCGTCAATCGAATAGCACCGATAGAACAGGACCTATGGCAACTGTCAGCTCGCACACCCTGAATGCCACCGATGGCAGCCACGCGGGCGGCATCCCGGCGACCCTGACCGGACCGGACGACACGGTGATGTTCGACACCGCCACCGATGCGGGCGGAAGGCTCTCGGAAAGCGTTGATCTGAGCGGGCACACCCCGGACGCAGTGTTTGAGCTGGTCTTCGACACGGCGGCCTATTGGGCGGTCAAAGCGGTTCCGCGAAGTGCTGACCAAGTTCAGGAGCAGATCGTCCTGCGCTTCCGAATGCCGGACCCGGATGGGCGTTACCACATGCCACTGATCCTTTCGCCGAATGGCTACTCCACATGGTGGTCAACGCCAGGGGGGTAAGGGCGGCGGATAGGGGTAAGGACGGCGGATGCCCGGTTCAGATCCCGAACGGCACGCCTCCCGCGACCGGCAGACTGATGCCCGTCACATAGTTTGCCTGCGGTCCCGCCAGGTATGCCACCGCGTTCGCCACATCGGCGGGCAGGCCGGCATCGCGCAACGCGACACTGGCGTAGCGGCCCGTCTTCACGGCCTCGACCGACGTTCCCTCTTCTCGTGCCAGACGCTCATTGGCCGCCATGTGCATGTCGGTGGCGATGTAACCGGGGCAGACGGCATTGCACAGGATGCCATCGGGCCCGAACTCTGCCGCCAGCGTCTTGGTCAGCCCGATAAGGCCGTGTTTCATTGCGGTGTAGGCACCGAAACCGGCCTCGGCACCCAGACTGCCCGTTGAACCGATATTTATGATCCTGCCGCTGCCGCGCGCCTGCATCTTTGGGATCACGGCCTGCGCCATCATCATCGGCCCCAGCAGGTTGACCTCAAAGCTGGTCCGCCACTGGGCAGAGGTTGTGGACAGGAAGTTGTCCGCGCCCGCCAGGGACCCTGCATTGTTGACCAGAATGTCAATCGGAGCGAATGCCGCCTCTGTCTGGGCGATCGCATCGCCGATCGACCGGGCGTCCGTCACGTCCAATGTCAGGGCCAGCGCGCTCCCGCCTGCAGCGGTGATCTCGCCTGCCAAATTCTGCAACAGTTCGGACCGATCGATGGGGTCGCCATCCACTTCAGTGATCCCGCCCAGATCGGTCGCGACGATCGCTGCCCCGTCTTCGGCAAGTCGCAGCGCGATGGCTCGTCCTATTCCATTGGGTGCGGACGCCCCTGTCACCAGCGCGACCTGCCCCGAAAGGGGTTTCACGGCAGGCGTCCCTCCAGGCAATAGGTCAGGATCTGAACGACCTGTTCCGGCGTCTCGGCGACAGCCTCAGCGGCTTCGTCCACTTCCTTCAGGGCGTGCTGATGGTCAGGGCCGTGCAGAATGACCAGGGATTTGCCAAGCGCTGCCGCATAGCCTGCGTCGAAGGCCGCGTTCCACTGCTTATACTTGTCGCCGAAGCGCACGACCACGACGTCGGCCTTTTCAATCAGGGTGCGCGTGCGGATTGCGTTGACACCGGCGCCCTTGCGGTCGTGCCAGAACTTGTTCTGCTCGCCGCCCAGGATTTCGACCCCGCAATCGTCCGAGGCGGCGTGGTCGGTCACGGGGGCCGAGAACGTGACATCCAGCCCCTCGGCCTTCGTGCCCGCTGTGATCTGCTCTCGCCAGTCGGTGTGGATTTCACCGCTCAGGTACACGTTCCAGGTCATCAGCGCCTCCGCAAAAGAAAAGGACGGCCCGGCGGGCCGCAGGATGCCGATGGTTATAGGACGCCGCTGGGGCAGCGGCTAGGGGACCGACCGCGCAGGCCCGAACTCAGGGGATCACCGTGTCCCAGTCCGACCCCATCAGCGAGGTGACCGGCGGCATTGGCCGCTCGTCCGGGCAGTACATCCCGGTCGGCCCTTTCCCGACCGACACTTTGTCCCCGCCGATAAGGCGATAGCGCTGGATCAGCCGCCAGGGCCGCCCGCCGCCCGGGTCACCCATCAGCGCCAGATCGCTGACCCGCTGCGGAAGCGTCAGGATTTTCGACAGTTGCGGGTAAAGATCCGCCGCCAGATCATAGGCTGCCGATGCCTCGATCTGGTCGGTAAGCGGCATGTCAAAGGGACAGACCAGCCGGTCCGGGTGCACCTCGCTCGGCTCCAGGGCGATGCCGCCGGTCGGACACGCGGTGGCACGCGACGGACGCGCCGCCTTACGGCGCCCGACCAGATGAACCGCATCCTTGACCCGGCCCTGCAGCTCTTCCAGCCGCTCGCTGGTGCGCTCCAGCGCAAGGACAACGCGGCCTGTGCGAACAGTTACCTGAAAGCGGGGCAGGGGGATCGCGGCGGCGTTCTCGGCCACGCTGCGCAGGTGGTGCTCCAGCCGCCACAGAGACCGTCCCTTCGCCAGCTTGAACGGCTCGCAGATCGGCGCATGCAGGCCATGGCGGGAGATCGACCAAAGCGATCCCGGGTGGCCTGCGACCAGCGCCCGCGCTGCTTCATCGCTCGCCGGCGCACCCAGTTCGGCGCACCAGCCGGTCCAGCCGCGCCCGAAGGCTGCCAGGTCGGTGCCGAACCGCGGGATCCAGTAAACTGCAAAGCGCTTCCAGTTGTTGTGCATGACGGCCTCCCCACCGGCCTCCCCAAATGTGCACTGAAATAGGTAGGCGAGTCGATGCCCGTGCGATGTGATTAATGCTACATATTTTCGGATTTTGGCTCGGGCCAAAAAGGGTGCATCGCGACCCGCGATCATCACGCAGCGCTGCAACTGCGGTATCTCAGCGGTGTCTCTGCGATGTGTCTGCGGCGCTGCTCTGCGGCCTTTGAGCGGCCCATGTGCTGGCTGTGCGATGCGATGGTTCTGGCCCCACACATCACATCCTGCCTTTGCGAAAACAATTCCGTGCTCTACTACGAGTGCAAAGAACATATCGACACGAGACGCTAGCCATGGCCGATGGATCACAGCCAGCGTTGGAGACGTCTCCCCATGTCTCTGACGAGGTTCGACGAACGACCTGTTACATGTGCGCCTGCCGGTGCGGCATCAATGTGCACATTCGCGAGGGCGCGAACGGTGCCCCGATGGTCAGATACATCGAAGGCAACCGTGATCACCCGGTAAACAAGGGCGTTCTCTGCGCCAAGGGCTCAGCCGGGATCATGCAGCACTATTCCCCGGCGCGGCTGATGAAACCGCTGCTGCGCACCGGCCCGCGCGGGTCGGGCGAGTTCAAGGAAATCTCGTGGGACGAGGCGCTGGAGACAGCCGCCGAATGGCTGGCACCCCTGCGGGCCGACCCCAAGAAGCTGGCCTTCTTCACCGGGCGGGACCAGTCGCAGTCGTTCACCTCGTGGTGGGCGCAGCAGTTCGGCACCCCGAATTACGCGGCCCATGGCGGGTTCTGCTCGGTGAACATGGCGGCGGGCGGCATCTATACCCTGGGCGGCGCGTTCTGGGAATTCGGCTCGCCGGACTGGGAAAAAACCAAGTACTTCATGATCTTCGGCGTGGCGGAAGATCACGACAGCAACCCGATCAAGGCCGGCATCGGCAAGATGAAAACGCTGGGCGGGCGCGTTGTCGGCGTGAACCCGGTGCGCACCGGCTACAACGCCGTGGCCGACGAGTGGCTGGGGATCACGCCGGGCACCGATGGCCTCTTTATCCTTGCGCTGGTGCACGAGCTTTTGAAGGCCGGGCAGGTCGATGTCGACTACCTGCGGCTCTGGTCCAATGCCTCGTGGCTGGTCGACCGCACGCCGGGGCCTACGATGGGTCTCTTTGTCCGCGATCAGGACGGCAAAGCGCTGGTCCATGACCGAAAGACCGGCCAGCTTATGCCCTTCGATGCGCCGGGCCTTTCGCCCGATCTTAAGGGGGCGTTTGTCGGCCCAGACGGCCAGGAATGCGTGCCGTCTTTCGAGTTGATGGCGAAAAAGTACCTCGACCCGGCCTACGCGCCCGAGGAAGTGGCGGACCAGTGCGGCATCGGTGCCGACACGATCCGCCGCATCGCGGCCGAGATTGCCGATGCCGCGTTCAACAAGTCTTACGAGATTGCACAGCCGTGGCGTGACTTCCGGGGGGTCGAGCACGCGACCGTCACCTGCCGGCCTGTCAGCTTCCACGCCATGCGCGGGATCTCTGCCCATTCCAACGGCTTCCAGACCTGCCGGGCCCTGCACCTGTTGCAGTTGCTCTTGGGCACCGTCGAACGCCCCGGCGGGTTCCGGTTCAAGCCGCCCTATCCCAAGCCGCTGGGCGCGCACCCCAAACCCCATGCCGCGACCAAGCCGCATACGCCGCTTGGCGGCCCGCATCTGGGTTTTGTGCGGGAGCCGGCGGATCTCTGCATCGACGAGGACGGCACTGCGCAGCGCATCGACAA
The DNA here is from genome assembly GCA_039026295.1 of Pseudomonadota bacterium. GTDB lineage: Bacteria > Pseudomonadota > Alphaproteobacteria > Rhodobacterales > Rhodobacteraceae > Thermohalobaculum. The sequence continues at coordinate 7,002 of JBCCMP010000097.1, forward strand.
GGCGTTCACCTGGGAAAACCCCATGAGCTCGCACGGGATGATGCACATGGTCATCTCGAACGCCCATGCAGGCGACCCATACCCGATCGATACGCTGTTCATGTACATGGCGAACATGTCTTGGAATTCGTCGATGAATTCCTCGGGCGTCATGAATATGCTGACCGACAAGCGCAAGGACGGCGAATACAAGATCCCGCGCCTGATCTATTCCGATGCCTATTCGTCCGAGATGGTGGCCTATGCGGATCTGGTGCTGCCGGACACAACCTATCTGGAACGCCACGATTGCATATCGCTGCTCGATCGCCCGATCGGCGAGACAGACGCCGCCTGCGATGCGATCCGCTGGCCCGTCGTCCCGCCGGAGACGCAGGCGCCCGAGGGCAAGACCCGCGATGTGCGCGGCTTCCAGTCGGCGCTGGTCCAGCTTGGCGGCCTGCTCGGCCTGCCGGGCATGGTCGAGGAGGACGGCTCCCCGAAATACGCCGACTATGCCGACTACATGGTCAACCATCAGCGCCGCCCTGGCGTCGGTCCGCTGGCCGGATGGCGTGGCAATGGCGAGGAGCACGGGCGCGGCGCGCCGAACCCCGGGCAGATCGACAAATACATCGAAAACGGCGGCTTCTGGATGGAGCATATCCCCGCCAACGCGCTCTACATGCGGCCGATGAATGCCAACTATCAGGACTGGGCCGTGGAGAAGAGCTTTTACGACGCGCCGCAGCCCTTCGTGTTCCAGATGTATGTCGAGCCGCTGCGCCTGTTCCAGCTGGCTGCCGAGGGCCACGGCGAGCACCAGCCGCCAGAGCGGCTGCGCGCGCAGTTGAAGATGGCCATGGACCCCCTGCCGGTCTGGTGGGAGCCGTTCGAGCAGGCGGATGTCGACAACGAGGAATTCCCCTACCACGCCATCACCCAGCGTCCGGCGGCGATGTACCATGCCTGGGGCAGCCAGAACGCCTGGCTGCGGCAGATCCACGGGGAGAACCCGCTCTATGTTCCCGGCCCGATCTGCGATGCGCATGGGCTGAGATCCGGCGACTGGGCCTATGTCTCCTCGCACCACGGCCGCATCAAGGTGAAGGTCGCCCGCATGGAGGCGGTCAACGCCAAGACCATGTGGACCTGGAACGCCATCGGCAAACGCGAAGGTGCCTGGGCGCTGGACCGCGGCGCGCCAGAGGCAAAGCGGGGGTTTCTGCTCAACCATCTGATCCACGAGTTGCTGCCGCCCAAAGGCGACGGCCTGCGCTGGTCGAACTCCGACCCCGTCACCGGTCAGGCCGCGTGGTACGACCTGCGGGTGAAGATCGAAAAAGCCGAAGACGGCGAGGCGTCAGAGCCGCGGATGGGCGCACAAGACTCGCCGGTCGGAACGGGCGGCGACGAGATCGCCTACGGTGACGAATGGTAGCTGGCGGTGACGCCTCATGTCCCGGCACAGCCGGGACGCGCCCGACCCTCCCCCCGGGAGGGCGCATGGCGACGCCGTGTGCAGCCCAACCGGCCAGGACGCATTGGAGTGCAGCGCAAAAGCATAAAGGCCGTGAAGCGCCTTCCCAGGATCGGGTGCCTCCCGGCCGCACCTCGCGTTGCGCCGAGTCTGGAGGTTCCTAATGGTAAGTGCGGGGAGACACATCGATCATTGGCAGTCCAAGTTGTCCCCGGATGATCAACGACCATCCCGGTTCCGCCAATCCCGGTCCCGGATCATGTACATCGAGGACAAATCCGAAGGATTGGAAGGTCCGGCGCGCATTGGGCGGGTCTACTTCTCGAAGTCCGGAAAAACCCTCTACTATCGCGGCCTGACCTTTCAGAGCCTCAAGGGGTCGGGCTTCAAAGCCAACTACTTCGAGACGGGATCACGAGATCAGTTCTGGATCTCAGGTCCACGCAAGGACAGGAACAATCGGCTGTATGGCGGCAATCGTGGCGTTGTCGTGGATGACGATGCTCGCGCCGAGTACCTTTCGCTGATGGGCGCGCGCAAGGCAGGCAAGCAGGGATGAGCATCGCCGCCCAGACATCAGCCAGCCCGCTCCAACGCTCCTCCTCGGTCGACGAGGGGAGGGACTTGCTGGCCGTCGAACCGGGCCTCGCCGACCTGCTTGCAGAGGCCGCAAGTGCCTTTGCCGAGCAATCCCTGCCCATCCAAGGCTGGACCTGCGACCCTGCCACCGGGCAAGCAACGGTGCCCCAACCAGAAGGCCCGGTCACTGCCGATATCCGGATCATCGCCACCTACTGGGAAGGCATGTTCCGCTGGACCTCGGTCTTCCCAGTTGACTGCGCACCCGAAGCCCTGGTCCCAAAGGACATCTGGGCATTCGTCGAAGGGCTCGGCTATCAGGCGCTGAAAGAGCCGCATCTGTTCTGCCCGGAGGGGCAGGCGATCAACTTCGCCCAGATCATAGCGCATCTGTCGGATGCAGAAGGGGTGGCCGTGGCCCCCATCGGGCCGATGGACATGCTGCTGGGCTTTCGAAATGCTGAAAGCGCCAAAGGCCAAGCCAAATGAAGCGTCGGACCATCACCGGTTGGGGCGGCGCTCAGCTTGCGGTCTTCGAGGCAGGCCCCAAGGGTGCGCCGAAAGATGCCCCGACCCTGATGCTGATCCACGGCTGGTCGCAGCATCACCTGTCGTGGACCAGGCAAGTCAAATCGCACCTAGCCATGGAGTTCCGCCTGATCGTCCCGGACCTGCGCGGGCACGGGGCGTCCGCCAAACCGGACGAGCCGGAAGCCTACAACCACTCCCGGCCCTGGGCCGATGATGTCTCGATGATCATCGAGGAGATGGAACTGGAAAACCCGCTGCTGGTCGGATGGTCCATGGGCGGACGGGTGATCGGCGACTACCTCTCGCACCACGGTGACACGGACATCGCCGGGGTCGTGATGATCGGGGCATCGGCCACGTCCGGGACGCAGATGCCGGACGGTGCCGCCGAGCTTCGCAAACCCGATGCCACCGCGACCGGCACCTATTCCCCGGATCAGGCGACCGAGATTTCCTCGGTCATCGCCTTCGTCCGGGCCTGCGCGAACAAGACCCTGTCGAAGCAGGACATGGCTTTTCATGTTGGCCTGAACATGCTCTGCCCGCCGCATATCCGCAAGGCGGCGCGCCTGCGCGACAGCGACCACCGCGAGGTTTATGCCCGCCTGACCAAGCCTGCGATGGTCATCCACGGGGATGCCGAACGGCTGTGCGTCAAACCGCTGTTCGAAGAGATGGTCGCGGCGCTGCCGGACCCACGTGTGCACATCTACGCCGGGGACGGACACATGCCGTTCTGGGAAAGCCCCGACCGGTTCAATCAGGATCTCGCGGCCTTTGCCCGCGCAACATTCGGAGCCACCGCATGATGCCCATGCGCAGCCAAGACAACACACCTGTCCGTGATCGAAATCGGGGGGCGTGTCCATGACGACCCTGCCGGAGACGACAGAGAAAAAGCTGGGGCTGGTCATCGACCTGGACATCTGCGTCGGGTGCCATGCCTGCGCGGTGAACTGCAAGGAATGGAATACCGGGGGCTATGGCGCGGCGCTCAGCGATCAGGACCCCTACGGCGAGGATCCCTCCGGCACCTGGCTGAACCGGATCCACACCTACGAGATGAAACCGGCCGAGGGCCCGGCGCAGATCATCCACTTCCCGCGGTCGTGCCTGCACTGCGAGGACGCGCCCTGCGTCACCGTCTGCCCGACCGGTGCCAGTTACAAGCGGGTCGAGGACGGCATCGTGCTGGTGAACGAGGACCATTGCATGGGCTGCGGCCTCTGCGCCTGGGCCTGTCCCTACGGCGCGCGGGAGATGGACGCCAAGGCGGGCGTCATGAAGAAATGCACGCTCTGCGTCGACCGGATCTACAACGAGAACCTGCCCGAGGTTGACCGCGTTCCCGCCTGCGTGCGTGCCTGCCCGGCCGGGGCCCGGCATTTCGGCGATCTGGGTGACCGGGACTCCGAGGTCTCGAAACTGGTCGCCGAACGGGGCGGCGTCGACCTGATGCCCGAACAGATGACCAAGCCGGTCAATCAGTACCTGCCGCCAAAGCCGAAGGACACGGCCCCGGGGCCGAACCTTGCAGCGCTTGCCGAACCGGATGCCAAGGGCTTCCTCGGCTGGCTCGACAAGGCGCTGGAAAAACTGGGGTAGACGATGCATCCACCGCCATCGATGATTGTCTTCACCGTGCTGACCGGCCTTGGGCTGGGCCTGATGGCGACGATCGGCCTGGGCCTGGGCGGGCAGGGGACGCTTTTCGGCTGGATCGCGGTCCCGGTGACGATGGTCATAACGGCGGCGGGCGGTGCGGCGTCGCTCGGCCATCTCGGCCGACCGGACCGTGCCTGGCGGGCCTTCACGCAGTGGCGGTCCAGCTGGCTCAGCCGCGAGGCGGTGCTGATGCTGGCCGCGATGAGCGTGTTTTTCGTCTATGCGTGCCTCTGGCTGCTGCTGGATCTCAGGCTGGCGGTTCTGGGCTGGCTGGTCGCTGCACTGGCGATCGCGACGATCTACTCGACCGCGATGATCTATGCCCAACTGCGCACCGTGCCGCGCTGGTCCGGCACGCCGACGCCGTGGCTGTTCCTCGCGCTGGGATCGGCAGGCGGTCTGATCGCCAACGGTGCGCTGGCGGGGCTGACGGGCACCAGTGGTCCGGGATGGTGGGTCCTGGCCGCGCTGATCATCGCCGCCGGGACCAGCATCTGGTGGACGCAGCAGGCCGCGGGCGCACGGCGGAACCTCAATGGTTCAACCATGGAGACCGCGACGGGCCTGACGGGACGCGGCGAGGTCCGGATGCTGGAGCCGCCGCACACCGGGACCAATTACCTGCTGCGCGAAATGGCCTATCAGGTCGGCCGCGCCCGCGCCTTTCGCCTGCGCCAGATCGGGGCGCTGCTGGGCTTTATTCTGCCGCTGGTTCTGGTGCTGATCTCGTTCGGGCTTGGCGGCTGGGTGCTGGTGCTGGCGCTGTTATGTCACGTCGCCGGGGTGCTGGCCCTGCGCTGGCTTTTCTTTGCCGAGGCCGAGCACGTGCAGGCGCTGTATTACGGGATGCGGTAGGGGACACGGGTCAGCAGCAATTCGATGCCCTGGGACCGCAGCAACTCCCTCCGGACCCGGCTTCGATCGCCCCTGCCGATCTGGACTCTTCCAACGGTTTGCAGATGGCACCTGACTCGAGCAGCGGCACGGTCACACCGCCCTCGCCCAATTCCGGCGCGGCAGGCAGGTAGGTCCGCATTCCGACATTGCCGGGGGCAAATTCCACGTGGAAGTCGTGATCGCCCAGGCCCGGCACGCCGGTCAGGCTTTTGCGCAGGATCGCGGCGAACTTGCCGACGGCCATGTGGCCCTGATCCGCGCCGCCGTTGCCATCCAGAACCTGCATCGCCGCTTCGGTCCAGGCCGAGGTCCGACCGCCGCAATCGATGCTTTCGACCCGCGCGTGCTTGAACTCGGTCACATGATAGCCGGGGCTGATATCGCCTGCATCGGTGCGAAAGATCAGGGCGGCTTCTTCGGGCATTGTGGACAGTGCGGCATGCAGATCGGTGAGGGTCATCGGTCGGGCTTTCATTTCAACAACGATTGAAATATCATCTAGCACAGGCAATCCAACATTTCAAGAGATGTTGAAATATGAATGACCAAGAGGCGATGGCGGCATTCGCGGCCCTGTCAAATGTGACCCGGCTGAAGCTGCTGAAGGCGCTGGTGCGGGCGGGGCCTGCCGGATTGAATGCCGGTGCGCTGGCCGACGCGGTCAGCGCGACGCCGTCGCGGACCAGCTTTCATCTGGCGGCGATGGCAGAGACCGGGATGATCACCTCGACCCGGCAGGCGCGGCAGATCATCTATGCCGTCGATTTCGCCCGGATGGGCGAGATCGTGACCTATCTGATGTCCGATTGCTGCGCGGATGCGCCGGCGCTGCTGGAGTGCTGCGCAGGAGGCGCGGCCAGCCGCTGAGGCCAGGTCAAACGTCCCCCGTGGCGGGCCGGGCCTTCGCCCGTATGCGCTCTCGCCCTCACGTTTGGGCGGCGGAGCCCCGCAGCGCCCCGGGCACCGTGTCAGGTTACAGCAAACTTGTCCGCGCCGGGCCGCGTCGGGTTGAAAACCCACCCTACTTTCGGGACCGCACGGTGCTATTGTTACGCCCATGCGTGCCTTTGCCGGATTGTTGGAAAACCTGCTGTTCTCGCCCGGGCGGAACGCGAAGCTGGCGCATCTGGTGGACTATTTCCGCCGGGTGCCGGAC
>JBCCMP010000098.1:0-13246 GCA_039026295.1 Pseudomonadota bacterium
CAAGCCACGGACTTCCCGCGCGTCTACCGCCCCTGGGGCTGGTACGAGACATTGGCCCTGGGAAGCCGGTTCCAGGTCAAACAGATCATGGTCAAGCCGGGCGCGCAGCTGTCGCTCCAATCCCATGTGCACCGGGCCGAGCACTGGGTCGTCGTCTCGGGCACGGCCCGGGTCACCGTCGACGACGACGTGCGTCTGATGACGGAAAACCAGTCCGTCTACATTCCATTGGGCGCCGTGCACCGGCTGGACAACCCCGGCAAGGTCGATCTCCACCTGATCGAAGTGCAATCCGGCGCCTATTTGGGCGAAGACGACATCATCCGCTACGAGGACATCTACGCCCGCACCTGAGGGCGGGGTTGTTGGTCGACTAGAGAACATCCGAGCTGGGACGCCTCATCCTGGACAGAGCACCGTCAAGGATTTGTAAAGAATTGCGCGCCACCAGTGTTGGATGCGCAACTTGTTTCTTTCCCTCCTCCCCTTGGCCTATGGCCTTTCGGCCCTGGCAGCGGTTGGCTTCCACCATACGAGGTTCGGGGCTTGGACGGTGCTGTCGATGTTCTGGCTTTGTGGGCCGGCCCTAATCTTTGCAATCCCGCCGCTGCGCCAGCGGTTGCGGTCTGTGACTGAGCCGGCTCTCCGCCCTTTACCTCCCCAGATCCCGGGCGTCTCGCACACCCTTTAGGTGGGCTGCGGCGGAAGAGTCGTGAAACCTGGAATCTACACTTTCCTTCTCCCGCGAGTGAGGTGTGGTGAAGCTTTGCGTGCGCTACTCGTTTTTGCCGTTCTTCTCAGCCTGGCCACCGGTCCTGCCGGGGCGGGGCAGGTCATTTTCGACGCCCAAAGCGGCAAGGTCATAGCTGGCAAAGGGGCGAGCGAGCCGCGCTATCCCGCCTCGATCACCAAGCTCATGACCATCTATGTGGCGCTGGAGGCGGTGAAACAGGGCAAGATCGCCTGGGAAGCGCCGATCACCGTGTCGAAAACCGCCGCCGCGGCGCCGCCCGTGAAACTTGGTCTTAGGGCGGGCGAGACGATCCGGCTGGACCAGGCGGTCCATGCGGCGCTGACCTTGTCGTCGAACGATGCGGCGCGGGTGATTGCCGAGGCGATCTCTGGATCGGAAGCGGCCTTTGCCAAGCGCATGACGGCCACGGCCCGACGGATTGGAATGACCAAAAGCACGTTCCGCAATGCCTCCGGCCTGCCGGATCGGGGCCATATAAGCACGGCTTTGGACATGGCACGCCTGGTCTCGGCATTGGACAAGGCCCATGGCAAGCGGATCCGCCCGCTTTTCCGCTCGGCCTTGGTCTGGCAGGGCAAGTCGCGCGGCCCGCGCAATGCGACGGTCGCCTCACCCTCCGGCAGCGTGCTGGGCAAAACTGGGTTCACCTGTGATGCGGGTTTCACCGCCGCGGTGCTGCTGGCCAAGGCAGGTAAGAAGACCGCCATTGTGACCCTGGGCAATCCTGGCCGGGGCGCCCGGGCCCAGGCGATTGCGGCGCTGTCCAAAGGCAAGGTGGCCGTCGAGAAAGCGGCGCTGAAGCCCGGCAAGGCGCCGGTGGTGCTGCCGCGCTCGGTCTGTGGGCGCAGTGCTGCCAAGAAGACCCGGCGCATCAAGCCCGAGGGTTGGATGATCTTCTTGGGGGATTTCCAGACCCGCAAGGAAGCTCAGGCGGCCCTCTATGAGGCCAAAGCCGCAGGCCTTCCCGGCCTTGTCGCGGTGCGCAAGGGGCAGGAGGGATTTTACGCCCTGCTGAGTGCCTCAGGCCCCAAGACCGCCAAGTCAGCCGAAAACACCCTGCGCCGCAGCCGGTTGCCGGCCCGCATCCTGCGCCCGCAAAAGGTCGCACAGGCGGGCTTCAGCCCGGGCTGACTTGTGATAGCCTCTCGATGAAGGGGTGAAGAACCAGGGCGGCCAGGCGCCGTTACAAAGGAGATTAGCCCGTGACATCCAGATTATACGCAGTCCTCGCGGTCGCAGCCTTGATGAGCGCGCCGTGGGCAGGCCCCGCCCAGGCTCAGGAAAAAGCCCAGATCACCCAGGCCGAAGCGGTGAAGGCCGCCCAGTCGGTGGCGACCTTCTGCAAGACCCTGATCACCCGCATGGAAGAGCTGATCGACGACCAATGGGCCACCCAGGACCTGCAGGACCTGGCCGCCGTGTGGGACAGCCTGGACTGTCACCAGGTCTTCGGCGTCGACGAACGCATCCGCTGGATGCTGCGCTGATCCGACGGGGTAATACAAAGGTAATGGATCTTAAAACTGCCGATTGATCGTATCATTGAGCAAATAACTATCCGATGTCCGTCTCGGACAGGGCCAGATAGATGTGCGATCTGATGAATTCGGCCCTGCCGTCCAGCAATACACGCGCCATGAAACCAATGTTCAGAGCGCGTTTGAGGCGCTGCCAAACTTTCGGTGACTTTCTCAACCTCGCAAAGGCTAATCCGAACGTTACCAACACGCTTTGATCTTAAGGTTCCGTCAAGATTTGCGCAGCATTTTAACTATATGCGCAGTTCCGTCCCTTCTCAGCTCTGCTCAGGCCACCGAAGATGTTGGGACCGGCGACGTAAAGGTTCCTGGACCCGAAGCCAATCCAAACTGATCCGTTGGGGCCTGGGGGCAGTGTTGTGATGCGGTCTGTGCCCCTTCTTGCTGGCTTGGCCATGGTTTTGTTGCCTGTTCTGGCCGCCGCTCAATCCGTTCAGGGGCATGAGGAGCGCCGGGGATTTCGCTTGGGCGGGTTCCGGATTCAGCCCTCGATTGGTGTTGGGTTCGAATACGACAGCAACATCTTTCTCGAGAATATCGACCAGAGCGAATCCTTCATTTTCACCGTGAAGCCTGAGGTCAACATCGTCTCGGACTGGAGGCGCCATGGGCTGCGGCTCAGCCTGGGTGCCGAGTATGGCCTGTTCACCAATGACAGGGACGACAGTTTTCTCGATTATAATGCGGAACTCGCCGGTGTGCTGGACATCCTGCGGACCGTGCGTGTGAAGGGTGCCCTCGGCTATGGGCGCGGCCACGAGGCCCGCGGTACGGACGACGTCGCTGCCACGTTGCTGGCGGTTGAGCCAACCACGTTCGATACAGTCTCCGTCGACCTGCAGGGTGAGGCCGTCTTCGGCCGGTTCGGTGTGTCGCCGTTCTTCACGATGCAGATTCGGGATTTTGATGATGTGTCTCTGCAGACAGGTGGCACCTTCAACAACGATGACCGGGACCGAAGAGAGATCAAGACCGGCATTGAGCTGAGCTACGAGGTCCGCAGAGGGTTTTCGGCGTTCATCCGGCCCTCTTATCTGGATGTAGACTACGATGACGCGGTCGATGATTCAGGCGTGAACCGGGATGGCGATGGCTTTCGGATTCTGGCCGGGATGAAGGTCGATCTGACACGCTTGGTCGAAGCGTCCATGGGTCTTGGTTACACGTCTTACGACTATGACTCGGCAGCATTGCAGGACTTTTCCGGCCTTGCGATGGATATGCGCGGGGTTTGGTCGCTGACGCCGCGGCTGCAACTGACCCTCAATGGCTCACGTGCCGTAACGGAAACCACCGTCGCTGGTGCGTCAGGGGCGGTGCAGTTGAGCGGTGAAGTCGTGGCCGAATATGATTTGCTGCGCACCGTGGTGGTACGGACCAGTGTTGGTTATGTGGACGTGGACTTCGCGGGTACGCCGAGGGATGACGTCTTGCTCAGTTCAGGCCTGGGCGTGGATTGGCAACTGACGCGGGACATTACCCTGGCACCATTCTACCGGTTCAAACTGCGCAATTCGACAGCGCCCGGCCTGGGATATCGCGATCACAGAGTTGGTTTGAATGCGACCTACCGTTTTTGATGCGCCGTACACTCGGCCTCTGAGTTCACTGGTTTGCCCATTAAGTGGGCGTAGATGCTGTGAGGTGTCGTAATGCGATATATGCTGCTCTTTCTGGCTCTTATCATCTTTATTTCGCCGGCTGTGGCACAACAAGGCTATATTCTTGGCTCGGGCGACAGGGTCAAAGTGACGGTCTTCGGCGAGGAAGATCTTTCCGGAGAGTTTGAACTGGACGGGCAATCGCGCTTTTCCATGCCATTAATAGGCACAGTCAGTGCACGAGGCGCATCTCCACGATCCCTCGAAGAGCGTATCGTCGTGCTTTTGCGAGACGGGTTTCTGAGGAATCCCAAAGTCAGCGTCGAGGTGCTGAACTATCGCCCGTTCTACATTCTGGGAGAGATCAACAATCCCGGAAGCTATCCCTATCGTGCGGGCATGACAGTTTTGAATGCGGCAGCGATGGCTGGAGGTTTCACCTTTCGTGCGGACGAAGATGATATCGAGGTCACCCCTGGCGGGATTGGGCAACCACGTGGAGTGAATTCAAGCGCGATTGTTCAGCCAGGTGATGTGATACGGGTAAAAGAGAGCATCTTCTAACTGCCAATGTTCGGGCGTGAAGTAATGAAGGATCAGCCAAGGTGAAAAGTGACGTAAGGTCCCGCTAAGGCGACTCACCCCACGCTAGCCATAGGACCGCTATGGGAAGAATTTATGAGACTCTCACCCCATCTAACGGGAGTCGAAAAAATAAAAGTGAAGTCATTTACACTGTAGATTTACCTAAAGCTCGATATTCTATGGGGCTCAGCCGTGATCGTCTATTTGATTATCCGCCGCAACTGGCATTTGCGCCGTGCGGCACGGGGCGGTGTGGCGCAGAACTGGCCCGCCAGTTCGAATGCGGCCAGTACTTTTGGCACGTAGTTTCTGGTCTCGCGATACGGCGGTACGCCGCCATGGCGTGTCACTGCGTGTTCGCCCGCGTTGTAAGCTGCCAGGACCAGTACCAGGTCGCCGCGGAACATTTTCACAAGATCCGACAGGTAGGCCGCCGAACCCTTCAGGTTTTGGCTGGGATTGAATGCGTTCTTCACCCCATAGCGCCGCGCCGTGCCCGGCATCAGCTGGCCCAAGCCCTGCGCCCCGGCTGGGCTGACCGCTTTGGGATTGCCGCCGGATTCGACCAGAACGATCGCTGCGATCAGAGCTTCGGAAACCCGGCCATGGCGGGCTGCGGCTTCAATCTCGGGTCGCCAGCGGCTCAGAACCCGCTGCATGCGGGCTTTGGAGCCGAAGAGGGTGCGCCCCTTGGCGCGCTCGGTCTGGATCAGCCGAATGGCGCCGGAGCGCGATCCGTCCGCGACCTTGGCGGGGACCGATGCCCAGAACCATGATGCCGCGTGCGCGGGTGCAGTGAAAGCGATGAACGCGGCACATAGGGCCATAAAGCGCATCGATGTTTGCAATCCGATGGGGCTCACAAATTCACCTTCCCCTCAACTCCTTAAGCGTAACTTAAGCTAAAATTGAAAATCTTATGTTGCAGTGCATTACATCAGAAACCTTCTGGGCGGGCTAAAGGTCTCTTGGAATAGCAATGCAAGCCAAAGGGCTCTTGGCTCGCGGACTGGATCTGGCGCTGTACGCCTTAAGGGTTCTCCTACAGTTTGATTAAATCACGCTTGAAACGTTGGAATGGCGATAAGCTCACCAGGGTGCCATACCTTGATCCGAAGACGAAATATAAAATGCAATATTTTTCAGTATTTTAAGAACTTGAGTGCGCTTTTTTGTAATGATTTTTTCGTTACAGGGTAAATTTTGCGACGTAGAAATTATTCTCGATAAGCATCTCTTATTATGAGTCTTCAACCCAGGCCTTCAAAACTAGGGGTAGGAGCTCTCGAAAATAGGGGTGCAGTCGCGGGACTACCTGGTGGCGAAGTGCGAGGTGACAGGCTCAATCAATGTCCGCTCAGAGCTCGGGCGTTTGGCGCGCTCTACCGTTTATCCTGACCGGTCATGAAGCGTGCCAGCATGAATGCGTGGAGATAGGCCATCTCCAACTCTCGGGTCTGGGTGCCGTCCCGGGACGCCTGGTCCATCCGGGCGCGGTGCTCGTCTGGGTCCGGCAGGGCCCGCACAGCATTCTCCAGAGCGTCCAGGTTGATCGGGGTCTCGACGCCGGAGGCGCGCATCTGGGCAATGGAGTCCAGGAACGTGTCCCGGCCTTCTGCAGCGCGCAGCACCATGGTCGCATCGTCTAATCGGCGCTTGTCGCCGTTTCGCACCATGTCCGGCAGGATGCCGCTGGACAGCTTACGCATGATGGCCCGGGTGGTTCCATCTCGCAGCAGAAACGAGGCTGGCAGGCGGATGGCGAACTCCATGACATCCCGGTCCATAAACGGGTGGGCGCAGGTCACGCCGTGGCGGGCGGCGTAAAGCGCCATGATCTCCGCGACCCAGGGCAGCGCGCCCTCTGTTCCAGCCACCAGCAACCGCTCAGACCGTGTTGTCAGGCCGGTCTGAGTCATATCCACCATTCGCGGATTGCCCCGCAAAAACGGTTTAAACCGTATATTATGGTGGGAATACCGCCGTCCCGCCCATTGCGCCACCTTGGCGGTCCAGGAATGGGGGACGAGCTTGCGGAGCACATCCCTGCCCAGAACGGCAAGCGTCGTGCGGTCGTCCTGCTCGCCCTTGGCCCGCGCTTCGCGCCACATGCGGCCCCAGCGCCCGGTCAGCAGCCACTCCATAAAGGCCCCACCGCCCTGATGGCTGACAATCTCGTCCCCGCCAAGCCCTGTCAGGACCATTCCGGCCCCCCGCTCGGCGGCCTGTTCGGCTATTGCGACATAGGGCACCTGATCCGACATGGCCACGATCGGCATATGCCCGAACACGGATGCCATCGCGTAGTCGTCAACGGGCATTTCTTCGACAAAAGTCGCATTCAGATCCGGTTCCGATTGGGCCACCGCGTTCACATAAGGTGTTGCATCAATGACGGCAGGATCTCCAGGCCGGTAGGCCGGACGGTTTGCGAAGCCATGGACTTTGCGGCCCGGCGCAGCCCGTGCAGCCAGCACTGAAACCAATGAGCTGTCCAGCCCACCGGTGCAATGGGTGGCCACAGGCGTGTCCCCGGGCGGCAGGCGCCGGGATACGGCAGTGGCGATCTTGTCCCTCAGCGTTGCTGCTGTGGCGTCGAAATCGGCGCTGTCAGGGATCGGGTTGCGGCAGGTCAAGGCCCAGTAGCGGGTTTCATCAAGTCCGCCTGGCGTTATGCGCACCACGTGGCCTGCCCGGACACGTTTGATGTCCAGCAGGCCTGTATCGGCGGTTGTGCGCAGATCCATCCGCGCCATCCGGTCGATCGCATTCGGATCCGGTTTGCCCGTCGCCAGGCGGGCCTGAACCAACGCGCCGGGCAGCGATGAAAAGGCCACTAAACCGTCCTCGGCACGGGTGTAGAACAGCGGCCGCGTGCCCATGATGTCGCGCATCAGCGTCAGACAGCGTTGTCCAGGTTGCCAGACCGCGATGGCGAAATCGCCCCGCAGATGCTCTGCCATGCCGGAGCCCCAGCGTGTCCAAGCCGCGGCCAAGACATCTTGGACGGAAGCATCCTGCGGCACGTCTAATTTTGCTTTCAGGCCGCTATCGGGATCAAGGCGGCAATCGGCCAACAGAACCGCATCGCCGATGGCGCGTATGTCTGGTGCCGGCACTTCCCTTCCGCCCGGAGCCAGCATGGCAGCAGCCATAAATGCAGAACCGGACCGGTTCTCAGCGAACGGTCCGGTTAAGGCGTCAGCCCCGATCGCAGAGACCAGGGCTTCGCATGTTTTGGGATGTAAACTTTCAGCCGGGTCGGATCCGACGATGCCGGCTATCAAGTTCGAAAAGTTAAGAGGGCCCGAGTGCTGGGAAGGGATCAGGCGACGGACCACCGGTGCCGGTCTCCGTGTCACTTATCTTCACCGATTCGAGTTCCGGCTTTTCCCAAGCTGTCTTCTCCGAGCGACTATCTTGAAACGTATTCATTGTCAGGTCCCGTTCCCCACTGGCCTTCAACACAAAAGAGGCCGCGTTAACATAAGCCCGGCCGTTTCCGGCCGGGCGCTACTGATATGAGCTAAGTCCGTTTCTCAGACAAAGTCGAAGCTATCGATATCACCGACGTTCTGATTCTCCAACATGATCATGAGACCCGGCACGGTCGCTGCGGTCACATTCACGTTCGCGCCAGCCTGGGCAATGGTCAGGTCTCCGAAGCCGAGGCCAGTCCCGCTGATATCGATCAGGTCAGTTCCATCCTCGAAGTCCTGGATCAGGTCGATGCCCGAATTGGCGAAGATGAAGAACGTATCCGCACCTGTGCCGCCGTTCAGCACATCGATACCTGCCCCACCGGTGATGTCGTCGTCACCACCGAAGCCGAGGATCAGGTCAGAACCACCGTTGCCGACCAGCACGTCGGCCTGGTTGCCGCCAACCAGACGGTTGTCTTCGCCGTTTCCGATCAGCGTGTTGGAGGCGACCCAAGCTCCGACAATGCCTTCGATGCTCACCAGGGTGTTGGTCCCGAAGGTTCCATCACCGTTGGCGTCCAGGACGGTGTTCATGTCGAACACAATGCCCGTCGTCGCAGCGAAGAGGTTGAGCGTGTCGAGGCCGGTACCACCGTCCAGCGTGTTGGAGCCTACGGCACCACCCAGGACGTCGTTTCCGCCTTCACCGAAGAGCTGATCGTCTCCGCCGCCACCTTCGAGGGCATCACTACCCATCCCGCCCCAGAAGATATTGTCGATATCTTCAGAGGATCCGGAGATGACGTCATCGCCGATCGTGCCGATGACATTCTCGATCGAGACGAAAATATCCTGCTCACTGGCCGGGCTCGCGCCTTGACCGCCGGAGGCCTGGTTGAACGCACCGTCAGGACCGTTCAGGAAGACCGAGATCGCATTGGCTGGGCTGCCCGCTGAGGAGTAGTCAACCGTGTCGATCAGGCCCACCGTACCGTTGAAGATGTTCAGGTTCTGATCACCGAAGAAGGTCTGGCCGATCGGGTCTGGTGTGACCTCGATGGTGACCGTCGCGGTGGAAGAACCCAAGAACGCATCAAAAACGGTGTAGGTGAAGGTGTCGGTCCCACCGAAGCCGGCATTCGGCGTGTAGGTGAAGTCACCGTTGGCATTCAGCACCACCGATCCGTTGGTCGGACCAGTGACAGGCGTCGGGTCGACCGTCAGAGCATCACCGTTCGCATCCGAGTCCGGCCCGTTGCCGTTGTCGGCCAGCACGTTGCCGGAGACAGCGGTGTCCTGGTCGGTGGTGAACTCATCGTCCTCACCCACTGGTGCAACGTTCGTGACACCCGTGAAGTTGATGGTGATGGTACCCGTCGATTCCAGATCCGTTGCCAGGAAGCCCGGCGGAATGATCGGGAGGCCCGTGATCGGGTCGACATCTGAGTCCTCACGCACAGTGTACTCGAACGTGCCCGTGCGCGTTAGCGCGTCGGTCGGGGTGAACAAGATGTTGTCGTTCGGATCGTCGCCCGGATTGCCGGTGACAGTGAAGTTCAGCGCCACAGTCCCTCCTGTTGCATTGCCAACACTGACCAGGTTGAAGGCCTCACCGTCTTGGTCGGAGACGTTCGCCGCCAGGAAGGCTGCCAGCTGGTTGATGGTAACCGGCTGCCCTGCCGTGTCGGTCATCGTGATGTCGGTGACATGCGGTGCATCGTCCACGTCTGCCGCGTCCACCCGAAGCTGGTCGGACTGAACCGTGTCGGTGCCGTCGGTCGCGATAACCCGGAAGCTGATCGACGCAGGCGCTTTCGTGCCTTCGAAGTCCAGCGGCGTGATCACCGAGACCTCACCGGTCGAGGTGTCAATGCCCAGGTAATCGATCCCGCCGACGTTTCCGCCCAGCAACGAGTAGGTGATCGTCTCACCGTCCGGATCCATCGCACTTATCGTGCCGAGCGATCCGGTCGAGTTCTCGTTGATGTTGAACACGTCCGGCTCGGACCCATCACCATACGGCGGATCGAAGATCGGTGCATCGTTCTGGCCGTTGACCGTCCAGATGATCGACCCCACGTTCGAGACGTCGCCGTCACCTGGCCCGCCCGTATCGTCGGTCAGCGTGAAGTCCAGCTGGAACGGCGCGTTCGTGTTGGCCGGCAGGTTGTTCAGGCTGGGCACGCCATCCGGCGTGAACGTCAGCAACCCGGTGTTCGAGTCGTACTCGATGCCATCGCCCAGGAAGACGCCCGCATTCATCGGATCTTCCGTGGTGCCGGCGAACGAGATGTCATACTGGCTCGGCGGCAGCATGCCTGCAGCCGGCGAGTCGACATCTTCGGCCAGGGTGTTGAAGATGCCCAGATCGCTGAGATCGAAGGTGACGACATCGTTCTCGTGGATGACGTCCATCCCGGCGGGGAGACCCCCACCGGCAGGGATTTCACCCGCCGTGACCACATTGGCCGTGATCGCGTCATCCTCACCTTTGATCAGGATGTCCGTGGTCGCAACCGCCGTGATCGGATCGCCGTTGGTGTCGAAGGACCGGCCGTCGGTGTAGGTCGCGTCGAACCGAACGGTGAGGTCTTCACCCTCCGCCAGTTCGTCGAACTGACCCGTCCCGAGCACCAGGTTACCGGCCGCATCCACCGTGAAGGCGATGGTGAGCGGATCGATCAGGATCGGGTTCGGACCGAAGATCGACACGGCGACCGCGTCGGCCGGCACACCGCCCATCGGAGGCGACAAGCTGAGGGTTTCCTCCGCCTGATCGGGGTTCTCCGCATCGGCGACCGCCAGCAGGTTGGCACCCACGCCAGGGGCCGTGTTGGTCTCGTCCTCGTGGAACATGACCATCTGCAGGCTGACGGAGTCCGGATCGTCGTTCACCGAGTTCAGCGTGAAGGTGATCAGCGCCGTGTCCGTCAGGGCATTGGCCAGCGGAGCACCACCGGCGTCGAACCCGTCGGCAACGGTGTAGCGCATGTTCAGCGCGCCGTTGAAGTCGCCGAGCTGGTCGATGCGCAGGTCGCCTTCCTCGTCGATCAACACCCGGGCCGTGTTGCCGTTGGCATCCTGGACCTGGAAGAGCCTGCCCACTTCGGCCGGATCGCCCACCGGGTCGACCAGCGTAGCGCCGCCGGGCAGCACCTCGATCTGGATGATCCGGATGTCCGAGTTGTCCTCGGACGTCGAGTCATCACCGTCGTCAGGTGTATTGGAGTCGGCATCGGTGTCCGCACCGACAGAGACCGGATCGCCATTGAGGTCGAGCAGCTCGCCCGTCGGCATGACATCGAAGAGGCCGCCGCCCAAGGCAGCCGCAGAGCCACCGGTGAACTGCAGGCCGCTGATCACATTGGCGAACAGGCCGGCATTGGCGCCGCGGCCGGTCTCCAGCGGATCGAACGGACCCACACCCGGGACGATGCCCGCATCCGGGTTGATCGCGCCTGGCGGCAGATCGATCGTGCCGAAGTCGGGTCCGGGACGCACGGAGTGCTCTTCACCCGTATAGGTGTTGTCCAAGGCCACCGGAGCATCCGGGGTCGGGAACACCTCCACGCCCACCACGGCCTCGCCGAAGGCTCCGCCGCCATCGGCCACCTTGTAGCCGAAGATCGCGTTGCCGTTGTAATCGAGGTTTGGGCTGACCAGCACCGAGGCGTTAACCGCCGGCGACGCCGGCGCCGAGACCGAGCCGACAACTGTGCCGACGGGCGTGTTGGTCGCGTCGCGGATTTCGCCCGTCGGGGTAACAAGGACCGGGCCCACGATGGAACTGATCGGTTGAGTCAACTCGACCAGGTCGGTCGCCTGCAAACCATCGATCAGCGGCCGCAGCATGAAGCTGGACGGATCGATGTCGCCATTGGGCGTGCCCAGCGGATCTTCGTCGTCGTCTTCCTGGGTGTCGTTGGCCAGGATCTGGGCGATCGGAATACCTTCCGAACCGCCGACCGGGTCTTCACCCATCACGAACTGATCGTCATCCGGCTCCGGCGCGTCGTTTTCGTCGGTCACGGTGACGAGGATGTTCTGGAAGGCGTTCTGGAACCCACCAACCGCATTGCCGTCGGCATCGGTCTCGCGAGTCCGGCCTCTGACCGTGAGCTCGTAGACGTTGTCCATCGGGAATGGGCCGCCGTCCTGCGGATCTTCGAAGTTCGGCGGAGCGATGAAGCTGAGCTCGCCCGTCGTCGCGTCGATCGTGAACAGGGCCGCGTCAACACCACCGGAGATGTTGTAGGTGGCGCTGCTGCCGGCATCCGGGTCCACGACCATGATGGTCTGGATCGTACCTGTCGTGTTCTCGGGAACGCTGAAGGCCAGCGGATCCACGGCGAAGCTGGGCAGGTCGTTGACCGGTGCCACGTTGATCTGGACCGTGGCCTGATCGGTGGCGCCACCGCTGTCGGTGACCTGCACCGTGAAGCCGTCATCGGGCAGACCGCCCGGCCCACCGGATGGGTTGGCAGGCTCGGACCCGTCATGGACGAAGAAGATCTGGCCGTTTGCCACTTGCTCCGCAGTGAACGTGTCGCCCATCGCCAGCGGCACCAGAAGCCCTGGATTGATCGCGAAGTTGATGTCGAGCGGATCGGTGATCGCCATCCCGCCCATGTCGGTATTGTCGTTGCGGTAGAGCGTGCCCGTCGTAGGCGGTGTGACCAGCTCGAAGTCCAGCGGGATCATGGCCGCGTCGTCTTCCGAGTCCGTGGCGAACAGGTTCGCCATTCCGATGACGTTGGCCATCTTGTCCACGCTGGCCAACGGATCGTTCGGGGCCGCGTTTTCCTCTACGACCTGCAGCGCAAGGGCGCTGACCACCACCGGTGCGTCGTTCACCGGGCTGACCGCGACGTTCACCTGGATGATCGGGGTGACGCCGATGTCAGGATCGCCGTTCACCTCCGTATCGGGCAGGCCGACATTGACAAATCCAAAGCCCGGCAGCCCATCAACGTTGGGATTGTCCACTTCTTCTTCGGCGCGCACCGTCACGCGGAACTGGCCCACGCTGGTGTCGGATCCGTCGTGGATGTAGGTCACCAGACCCGCGTCCAGATCCGCCTGGGTGAAGGTCTCGCCCGGGTTCAACTCGACGCCGTTCAAGGCAACCAGACCGTTGTCGCCGGTCTGCGGGGCCTCGACCGTGTAGATGATCCGCTCCGGCGCTTCCGCGAGCATGTCCGGACCGATCACATTGAACACGTCCGCCGTGGCGTCCAGGTCGTCCATCATCACGGTCACGACACCGCCTTCGGCGACTTCGAGCTGCAGGTCGCCCGTGACTTCCGGCGCCTCGGTCTCATCGTCAGTGACGGTGATGTCGATTTC
>JBCCMP010000099.1:0-13200 GCA_039026295.1 Pseudomonadota bacterium
CAGCACCCCGGGTCCGGGCGTGATGATCAATAAGAGAACGGCTCCGGCAAACTCCAGCACGGGCTACAGCAGTTCCAGCACCCGCTCGGGCGGACGTCCGATGACGGCGCGGCTGTCCGTCTCGAAGATCGGGCGCTCAACCAGGATTGGATGGGCCAGAATTGCGGAACGGATATCAACATCCGGGCTGTCTTTAACAAGCGCGCTTTCCCGCCAGACAGGCTCGCAGGTGCGCGCCAGTTCAGCAGCCGCAATCCCCAGCTTGTCCAGCACCGTGTCAAGCGCGCCAGCATCGGGCGGAGCCTCCAGATAGTGATAGACTTCGACGCTCACACCGGCCTCTTCCAGCAACGCCAGCGCTGCCCGCGATTTCGAGCATTTCGGGTTATGCCACAATCGCATCCCGGCTCTCCTCGACCCCCGCTCCGACCGCATGTGTGACGTCGATATGCCCATCGGCAGCTAGCAGCCTGTCCAGACCCTCAGCGATCCGACTGCCAAGGCTGACCCCATCGTAGATCATCGCTGTATAAAGCTGCACTACCGAAGCCCCGGCGCGGATCTTGGCATAAGCCTGCTCCGCCGTTGCAACCCCTCCGGCACCGATCAGCGGGATCTTGCCTTCAGTCAAAACAAAAAGTCGCCTGAGCACGGCAGTCGACTTGTCAAACAATGGCGCGCCGCTCAGTCCGCCCGTCTCCATTCTTGCAGGCGCTTTCAGGCCGACCCGAGCCAGCGTGGTGTTGGTCGCGACGATCCCGTCCACACATTCGGCGACGCAGACATCAGAGATGTCCACCAGATCCTTATCCTCCAGATCAGGTGCGATTTTCAGCAAGACAGGGATGCGGCGCACCAGCCTGTCGCGCGCAGCCAGAACCTCTGCCAAAAGGCGTTGCAGGGCGTCGCGGCCCTGCAGATCACGTAGTTTTTCCGTGTTTGGCGAAGACACGTTCACCGTGGCGAAATCCACCAGCTCTGCAAACTTCTGCAACACCGCGACATAGTCCTTGGCCTTGTCTTCGGTGTCCTTGTTGGCGCCCAGGTTGACACCCACGACGCCGTCCCGCCGATGGGCCTCCAGGTTGGCGACAATCACTTCCATCCCCAGATTGTTGAAGCCGAAGCGGTTGATGGCAGCGCGATCCTGCGCAAGCCGGAACAGCCGCGGCCGCGGGTTCCCCTCCTGCGGCTGCGGGGTCACGGCACCGACTTCGCAAAAACCGAACCCGGTGCGCAGGGTCTGATCGACGGCAATGGCGTTCTTGTCAAAGCCGGCCGCCACGCCGATGGGGTTGGGCAGATCAAGACCGGCAAAAGACGTCTTCAGCCGCGCACTCGTTACCGCCCCACGCCCGCCGCCAAGGCCTGCGCGCAACGCCCGCAATGCCAAACCATGCGCGATCTCGGGATCGAACCGGCGCAGCAGCGAAAGCCCCAATTGCTCGATCATTTCGTTCCCTCAATTGGGCTCGGAATATCGTGAGCGGTGCACAGTGCGTCACACCATCTCGGGCGGAAACACATGAGCGCCATTTTCCAGCAACATTTCCTTTGACCAGATTACGTCCGACAGTCGCATCCGGCCGTAGAGATGCGGAAACAAGGCACCGCCGCGGGAGGGTTCCCATTTCAAGGCGTCACCTAGGGCATGCACGTCAAGCGCCAGCAGCCAAAGCCCTGATTGCCCGGCGAAATGCTTCGCAGCCGTCGCTGCCGCTTGTTCCGCCGTGGAAAAATGGACGAACCCATCTGACACATCAATCGGCGCGCCGGGGGTCTCTCCGGCGGCCTTTAGGTCCTCCCACTGATCGGAGGTCAGGATCTTGTAGATCAGCATCTGCTGAACTCTCGCAGATGTCAGGCGACATGCCCCTCTGCCTTGGCCCAGTCCAACGTGGCATCCAATGCAGTGCGGATTGGGGCGAACAGCTCATCGATCTCGTCTTCGACTATGATCATTGGCGGGCAGAATGCCAGGCTGTCGCCGATCGCACGCAGGATGACGCCGTGCTTGAGAAGCTCGTTCATCAACTGCGGGCCAACTTTGCCCGGCGTTTCGAACGGGGTTGGATCGCCATGCTTGGGGGCGACTTCAATCGCGCCCATGAGACCTGCATGGCGGACATCACCTACAAGAGGGTGATCAGCCAACGCTTCCAGATTCGCCTGGAACTTCGGCATGACAGATCGCACGTGATCCAGGATGTTTCGCTTCTTGTAGATGTCCAAAGCCGCACAGCCCACAGCACAGCCAAGTGGATGGCCACCATAGGTATAGCCATGGCCCAGCGCCGGGTGACGGGCCGATTCCGCCTCGATCGCATCGGCCATCTCGGCGTTGATCGCGACCGCCGACAGCGGCGCATAGGCACCGGTTAACTGCTTGGCCATCGACGCAGAGGTCGCAGGTACAGAATAGGTCTCCGTCCCGAACCAGTTGCCAGTGCGCCCGAAGCCGCAGATCACTTCGTCCGCGATCATAAGGATATCGTACTTCGCAAGGACCGGGCCGGTGGCCTCGAAATACCCCTTCGGCGGCACGATCACACCGCCTGCGCCCATCACGGGTTCCGCGATGAACGCGGCGACCGTGTCCGGGTCTTCAGCGAGGATTAGCTCTTCCAATTCGGCGGCGCAACGCCTTGCGAATTCTTCCTCCGTCTCACCGTCTCGCCCTTCCCTCCAGTAGTGCGGCGTAGTCGTGTGCTTGACGAACTCGAAAGGCAGATCGAAAGATCCGTGGTTAAGCGGCAGCCCGGTCATCGAAGCGGAAACGAGCGTGACCCCGTGATAGCCCTTCTTGCGCGAGATGATCTTCTTCTTTTTCGGCCGCCCAAGGCCGTTGTTCATGTACCAGATCAGCTTGACCTGGGTGTCGTTCGCCTCGGACCCTGAGGAGCAGTAGAATACGCGGGACATCGGCACCGGATAGAGATCCTTGATCTTCTCTGCCAATTCGATCGCGGGCTCATGGGTGCGGCCCCCGAAGAGCTGATAGTAGGGCAGCTTGTCCAGTTGAGACTTGGCCGCATCGATCAGTTCTGCATCCCCGAAGCCAAGACCTGCACACCACAGACCCGCCATCCCCTCGATGAACCGGTTGCCCTGATCGTCATAGACAAAGACCCCTTCGCCCCGTTCGATCAGGTGGGCCCCGATCTGTCGGTGGACGGCAGCATTTGTGTACGGATGCAGTACAGATTCAATGTCGCGCATTTGGGCATTCGTCAGCGGCTTGCTCATGACCGGTCCTTTCAAGGGCAAGATTAACGGTGTCCTATTGGCGTGCCGGGATTTGCGCCGCTTGGCAAGGATCAACCCGCCCTGCCAGCAATAAATCAGCCGCTGAGCATAGCGGGGACAGTACACGAGTGAGGTAGTTTAGCAGATTTCCGACGCGAACGCCTCCAGCGCTGCCTGCGCAGCGACCGAATTACCGAATGAATCCAATGGCGGTGACCAGGCGCAGGCTGCGAACTGGCCCGGCTGCACCACAAGAATGCCTCCGCCAACGCCTGACTTGCCAGGCAACCCGACGCGATAGGCGAATTCACCGGATTGGTCATAAAGCCCGCATGTACGCATTACCGCCCGCAGCCGCTGCGCATGCACCCCATTCGCTACTGCACCCCCCTCGGACCGCAACGGTTCCGGCGCGACAAGAAACATCGCAGCCCGGGTCAGGTCTCGTGCCGACATCGCCAATGAGCAGAACTGAAAGTACGCGCTCGTCACCTCCATCGGGTCCTCGCGGAGATTGCCGTGGGCTTTCAGGACAAAGGCGATGGCGCGGTTTAGATCGCCAGTGGCTATCTCCGACCGATGCACCGCGCTATCATACTGAATCGCGCCCGATCCGCTTAGAAGACGCATCTGCGTGCGAAAGCTCTGAGTAATCTGCGGACGGCGATGCAGCAATGCATCGGCCACGACGATGGCTCCCGCATTTATGAACGGGTTGCGCGGTATCCCAGACTCGGTCTCCAACTGGATGATCGAGTTGAAGCGCATGCCTGATGGCTCCCGCCCCACGCGGTCCCACAGATCGTCCGGCACCCATTCCATGGCCAGTGCCAGCGTAAACAGCTTTGAGATCGACTGGATCGAAAAGGGAGTGTCTGCGTCTCCAACCGCAAACTCCTGCCCGTCTACAGTTTGTACCACCATGGCGAAGAGACCGGGATCAACCCGCGCCAATGCCGGGATGTACTGGGCGACCTGCCCCTCCGCTGCGCGCAGGCGGCTAATCTCAGCAATACGGTTCAATAGATCTAGCATCAGTTAGTTCCGCGACGAACAGCGCAGGGAAGACGCTATGCGATTCCGCAGTCCCGGACCAGATAACGAATTTGCGGACCATAAGGTCGCCGCGCGGTCTTGCCGGGATCGGCCGAGTATGCTGAGCTCTTATCCAATTACACGATCGCCGGCGAGACGCAGCGGCAGGGTGGCGGTGCAATGTGGTGAATGACGATCGGGATCTGATCCTCGACATCTACAATACGATCGGGGAGGAAGGCGCATGGGCGCGCGTGCTGGAACGTCTGGCTGTCCAATTCGATGCGGTCGGCTGCATCGTCTTTGAAGCCGAGGGCTCTGGGGCAGAGCGCCGCCTGTCGGCCCCCTACTACAGTCAGGGATACGATCCGGAAGCCGTGGGCACCTATCTGACCCGCTTCCACGATCAGGAATTGGCGATCCAAGACAATCACGCCGCCGATCTGCGATCAGGCGATCACGTGGAGATCTTCGGAGCTGACCTGCGCAAGGACGAGGCGTTGAAGGCCCGCGATGCCGAGGCGATCCAATGGCTCGCCGCGGTCGGCATCCACGAATGGTCAGCCTGCTTCTTGAACAAGGACGATCCCAACCGCTCGCGTTTCTCCATGCAGATGAACAACGCCGACCCCAGCATCGTCGGCCGCCGTCAGGCCCGGACCCGAGATCTGCTGCCCCATATTGCAAAGGCTCTGGAACTTGGCCGTCCCGCTGCGCAGCTCGCCCGGTTACACCGCACGTTGCTCGAGGCGATGGACCGCCTTCGTGTCGGCGTCTGCATCCTTGACGGGAAGGGCCGCCCGGTCGTCTCGAACAGCGAGTTCGACCGCCAGCGCGACCGGCACCCGGTCTTCCACATAGCGTGGGATGGCAGCCTGCAGATCACCGAACCAGCGGACGGCAAGCAGTTTGCCGATCTGGTCGGCGCGGTTGCGACCCACGGCCGATTCGGCGCGCGCCCCCGTCGCGAGGCCATCGTTACCTCGTCGGACGGATCACCTACCGCGCTCTGCATCGAGGTTGCGCCACTCGACGTCTTGCAGGAAATGGGCTCCACTCCATTGGCAGGTGCAATCGTATACAGCCTCGACACCTCGGTACCGCTTCGCGCCAGAACGGCACCGTTGAAAAGCATCTACGGACTAACGGATGCCGAGACAGAAGTGCTGGACCTGATCGCAGAGGGGCTGACCAACCCGGAGATCGCCGAACAGCGCGGCCGTGCGCCAGACACGGTAAACGCACAGGTCAAATCAATCCTCGGCAAAACCCGCTGCGCGAACCGGACCCAATTGGTGCGTCTGCTGTCCGGCTTCGCTCCCATGGTCTTTGCCGCTGAATAGCGGCGCCTTGACCCTGGGCCACCGCCTGCCCTACCCCGCCGACATGCAGCCGCGCCTGATGACCGACTATCGCCCGCCGACCGGGCCATTGCGGATCGTTCACCAGGACGAGGATCTGGTGGTCGTCGACAAACCGAGCGGGCTGCTGAGCGTGCCAGGCAAACCAGCCGATCACAAGGACTGCCTGGAGAACAGGGTCCAAGAGGCGTTTCCTCATGCACTGCTGATCCACCGGCTGGATTTGGAAACATCCGGCCTGATGATCTTTGCGCTGAACCCACGCGCCCAGAGGATCATCAACCGTCAGTTTGAAAAACGTATCGTGCAGAAGGCCTACGAAGCACGTGTGAGCGGGCGCGTAACCGCGGACACGGGCGCGATCCACCGACCGCTGACCGTCGACTGGCCCCTCCGCCCCATGCAGAAAGTATGCTTCGAGACCGGGAAACCCTCCTCTACCCTTTGGGAGGTCATGGACCGGGAAACCGCCGCGACCCGTTTGTGCCTCAGACCAAGGACCGGACGCAGCCATCAGTTACGGGTGCACTGCCTGTCCATCGGCCATCCGATCCTTGGCGATCCGTTCTATGCGCCCGAGGCGGACTACCGCGCGGTCGACCGGCTACAGCTGCATGCTGTGGCCCTCGCACTCCGCCACCCGAAGGACGGCGAGTGGGTCGAATGGACAGCACCGATACCGTTCTAGGTTCGGCAGCGCCTAGGACTTGGCGACTCTCAGGATTTGACCGACCGCATCCTCGCCCGTTCGCGCATTGCGACCTTTGCAGTCTCGGACCCGTCATGGAAGGTGCCGAACAGTCTGTCCCAGGGCATTTCCAGAGTCCCGTAATTCACCTCGAAATACCGGTGATGTATCTGATGGTGAAAATTGCCCAGATGCAGTCGCTTTCGGCCTGCGGCCCAGAGCCCCTCGAACCCGGTATGCGTGGTCACGGCGTAAAGCGCATAGAACATCAGGTGGCAGACCATATGCACGGGATGGGTCGGCACGACGAAATGAATCA
Source organism: Pseudomonadota bacterium (assembly GCA_039026295.1). Lineage (GTDB taxonomy): Bacteria > Pseudomonadota > Alphaproteobacteria > Rhodobacterales > Rhodobacteraceae > Thermohalobaculum. Next base: position 6,650 of record JBCCMP010000099.1, read on the forward strand.
GCGCCGTGCCAAAATACATCAAGTGCTCGATGGGGTGCATGCTCAGCCCGGACCAGGGGCCGACATCAGTGTTGCGGTGGTGCAACGCGTGGAACTTGTAGAATGGCCCCCAGTGCAGCACTCGGTGGATCCAGTAGAAATAGAAGCTCTCCCAGATCGGGATCAGGAAGAAGATCGCAACAAACCAGACCGCGCCATCGCCCCAGTCCCAGACGGGCGCATATCCATTCGCCATGGCCCACCAGATGAGCGCTTCATAGCCAGACCAGATCACCGCGCCAGAGGCGCAGGACCAGAAGACGTTGTCCCAGTATTGCGAATGGAAGGTGAACATCCGACCCTGTCGCGGGAACGGGCGAGGGTCGTACTTGTGATCCAGCCCTTGTATCTGCCGGGCGTGAAAGATCAGGTGCAGGCTCTGCGCCAGCACCGCCAGAAGAACCAGGTTGCGGATCAGGATCAGCGCAATCCAAGGGCCAGGGTTGGCAGCTTCCTGCAAGGTCGGCGCGGCAATCGCCCATGCTGCGAAAGCCAGCAAGACAATCCCCAAATTTTGGCTGACTGGCAGCCAGCTGTCCCAGTACCAACGGAAGACCGCCACCGGATGCGGTGGCCACTGAAACAACGGGTTCGTCCCCAGCGGCAATTTGGCGGGCGTATGGTTCCATTCCTTTCGCGGCATCGTTCAGCCTCCTCCGCGCTAGCGTAGCCGGGCCGCTGCGGGTTGCAAAGCGTCATCCGATGAAAACCACCGCGCGCAGGCGCAATACCGTGCAGCTTAAGTATGCATTCGTTCAGATGCCCCAAAACCGGCCAGGCATGGCGGATCCCTTTGAGAGCCATGGGCCTAGATCAATCGAAACGCACCCAAATCCGGCGGGACGCGTCCGCCAGAGATGGCTGGCGCGAACAAGGGGGCAACCTCTGGAGAGTACGGCCCGGGGCAGCGGTGCCTATGTCTGCGCAGTCACTACGCAGACCGATGTTCGCAGACCCGGAGACCGAAGCTACTGTTCAGTCGAAGATCTCGGCGGACGGACGATCCAAACCCGAATCCACTAAGACAACAATCGGAATGCAGCAATAGTCCCGCCCTGCTATGTCACCGTGAACTGTCCCATCATCCCGCAATCTTCATGCTCCAGGATGTGGCAGTGATACATGTAAGGCGCATCCGAAGGGGCCGCGTGGTCGAACCGGACCAGGATCTCGGACGGGCCGTTCTCTACATGCACCATGTCTTTCCAGCCAGCGGCATAGGCCGGCGGCGGGGCGTCATTCTGCTTCAGGATCCGAAACGAACAGCCATGAACATGAAACGGATGGTGCTGATCATCGACGGTGATACGCCAGATCTCGGTGTCGCCGCTCCTGATCTCTTCGTCGATCCGGTCCATCTTCATAGGCTGGCCGTTGATGCCCATCGCCCCGTCTCCGCAGAAATTGCCCCAGGCTGCGGCCAAAGCCGCAAGCCCCTCCATGTCGCCCATCTGCAGCGCGAAAGACCGGTTGATCGTGGCCGCCGATGCATCGGGCGGTGCCAGATTGGCCAATGTCCGAGGCATTGCACCGATGAACCCAGTCGCAGCGGTCCGGGTCAAAGTCAGTGCTGCCTGCGCCCGCGGCCCGCCGCCCAACAGGCCCAGAACGCCCTCGGCCCCGCCATCCATGGCGACCATCAGGCTGTTCGCCTCAATCTCACGTATATCGACCAGCACCTCATAGCGCTCGCCCGGTGACATCAGGATGTGCTCTTCTTCGGTGGCGGATGCCAAAAAACCGCCGTCAGATGCGATCACGGTGATTGGACCGTGCGCCATCGACAGGGTCAGGAACCGCCCGTTACAGGCATTCAGAATCCGCAGACGTACCAACCCCATAGGCACGCTTTTCGCCACCGGAGCAATCGTTCCATTGACCGTCAAGCTGTCGCCCTGGAAACCTTCGGTCAACACATCGGCGGTCACCTCGTAGGTCAAATCCCCCGCAGCATTGAACGACTTGTCCTGCAAGACCAGGGTGAAATCATCGACGCCATAGGTCTGCGGCAGGTCCGCCGAAAGGCTCGCGTCGTCTTCGATCAGCATGAGACCTGCCAGCCCCATATAAGTTTGTCGCGCTGTGCTGCCGTGCATATGCGAATGAAACCAATTCATCGAGGCATGCTGGACAATCGGCACATCCGGCGACCAGGTCTCGCCGGGCTTGATCTCCTGATGCGGGCCGCCATCGACATCTCCGGGGATGTGCAGACCATGCCAGTGCAGGGTCGTAACCTCCGTAATCCCGTTGACCACATCGAACGGCAACACCTGCCCCTGCTTCACGCGCAACACCGGGCCAAGGTAGTTAGTGTTGATCCCGAACGTTGCGCTCGCCGCGCCATTGCCAAAGTCATGCGTGCCGGGGTTCAATGCCAGCGTCAGCCGGCCCTCGATACCGCCGGTCAGATCAGTCAACGGGATCACAGGAAGTGGCCGAGGCCCTGAACGCGCACATCCTACACCAACGCCTGTGGCCAGGACACTCGCGCTGCTCGCCTTCAGAAAGGTGCGCCGGTTCAATCGAGCCTCCTCCACATTATCAACTTGAGTTGACATTTGCGGACGCGAGGATTTTTGTCAACCATGATTGACGAAAAGGATGACACCTTTCTGGGCGGCAACGTCAAGGGCATGATGATGACCTTGCTGGCCCATTGGAACGCCCAGATGGACGACGGCCGCGCGACGACCGAATTCGCCGACATCCGCCCGTCGGACATGCGCGTGTTCGGTCAGCTCAGGGGCCGGACCGTAAAGCTGTCGATCATTCACCGCGAGCTTGGCTTCTCGCGGCAGGGGGCGCAACAGGCCATCGACCGGCTTGTGGCGCACGGGGTGCTGATGGTTGAACTGGCCACGGACAGCAAACGGGACAAGGTAGTTTCGGTCACTGAAAAGGGACAAAAACTGCGCACCCTCGCCGCGACACAGATACGTGAGATCGAGGCTGCCTGCGCTGCTGTGGTCGGTGAAGAGCGCACGGAAGTGCTGCGGTCGATCCTGGCGGATCTGGTGAAGGAAACCCGGAGCGGTCCCTAACCCCGCGGTTGTGCGACAGGCTGGAATTCGGGCGCGAAGTCAGCCATCAACACCGCAAGCTGTTGGGAGAACGGACATGCATATCGAGCCTTTCGGCGTCGAGCTTTGGATGAATGAGTGGGAGACCAAGTGCGACTGGAACCTGGGCGAGACCTGCGTCGAAAGCCTGACCATCGAGCAGCTTCTGCAGCTTTGCGGCAAGAACGACCCCGACCTGGCTGAACTTCTATCCATGAAGATGACCTATGGCGCGATAGAGGGTTCGGAGCGGCTGCGCACCGCGATTACCGGGCTTTACGACACCCAGAACCTCGCCAATGTCGTGGTCACCCACGGCACCATCGGGGCGAACATGCTGGTCCACAAGACACTGATCAGCCAGGGCGACCATGTCGTGGCCATTGTTCCGACCTATCAGCAGCACTACTCCATCCCCGCCAGTATCGGCGCGGAGGTGGAGCACCTGACACTTCAGGAAGAGGACAACTGGCTTCCCGACCTCGATGCCCTTCGCGCCATGGTCAAGGCGGACACCCGCCTTATCGCCATGAACAATCCCAACAACCCGACCGGTGCGCTGATTGACCGGGCGGGTCTGGAAGAAATCGCCGCGATCGCGCGCGAGGCAGATGCCTGGATCCTGTGTGACGAGGTCTATCGCGGCACCGATCAGGATGGCAACGGCCTGACCACCTCCATCGCCGATATCTACGAAAAAGGCATCAGCACCGCGAGCATGTCCAAGGCGTTTTCGCTGGCCGGCCTGCGCCTCGGCTGGATCACCGGGCCATCCGAATTGATCGAACAAGTCATGATCCATCGCGACTACGACACGATTTCGGTGGGCATGATCGACGACTATTTCGCGGCCCTCGCGCTGGAGCACAAGGACCAGTTGCTCGCCCGCAGTCACCGCATCACGCGGGGAAATCTGGCGATGCTGTCCGATTGGATCGACGGCGAAGGTCGGCTGTCCTGGGTTCAGCCAACATCCGGCACCACGGCCCTGCTGAACTATCACCTGCCGGTGCCATCACGCGATCTGGCCGTCGCCCTTCTGAAAGCAACCGGCGTAATGATGACCCCTGGGTCCGCGCTGAGCATGGAGGGCTATCTGCGGATCGGCTATGCGAACAATCCGGCAATCCTTCAAGCTGGTCTGGAACAGGTTTCGGGCTTTTTGGCCAACCAAGGGTAACTTCGGTGCGGTTCAAGCGCACCGGGCCGCCCGAGCTTCTGCAGATTCAGGGTGTTCTTGCCTCGCACTATGCAGATAACCTGCATACCCGCGCGTCAACCATCCCCAATCAGAAAGCCTTTGAATGACACTCAGCAGATCTGCCATGTCCGCCGTTGCCCTTTTGGCGGCGATGACCACTGCGCACACGGCGCAGGCTGCCGGGACCATCGAAGCCTATTGCCTGTCGAAAGGCGACTCGGACAGCGCCTGTTCGTGTTCCCAGACCGTTGCCGATGAACACCTGTCGACGGCCGATCAGGAACAGTTTGTTGCCATCGCGGACAACCCTTCAGCCTTCTTTGCGCTGGCCGCAAAAGGCGCAGAGGGCGAGGCTTTCCTCGAGCGCGTTACCGCGTTCTCTGAAGCGCGCGAGGCACGCTGCCAATGATCCCGGCTGCCAACGAAGGCTCGAAACGTCTGATCTGGATCGCGGGTGCCGGGCTTCTGATCGTCATGGCTCTGATCCTTTTCCTTTCGGGCCCGGTTCTCGTCGTACTGCTGGTGGGCTTTGCCCTGACCGCGTGTGCACGCGGCTTTCTTGGGCGTGCCGCAGGTTGGCTGGCTGGCATTGCGTCGCTGACCGCGCTGGTGTCGGCACAAATGCATTGGATGGGTGGTCAGACGGTCTGTCTGGGCGATCCGGCGCATCCCTATCTCTGGTCGATGCAACGATCTGCCGCCGCAACAACAAGCGGCTCCTACGAAGATGACGGAGAGACCATATCGATCAGTTTCTCGTCGAAGTCCGAAGATCTGGTCACGGGGGCCCGGTTCGCGGCAATCACGGTTGGCGCGGATGCAGAGATCACCCCGCTGTTGTTCACCGAAGACGACGCGCCTGCATACGGCGACACCCTCATCGCCGACGAGCCCGCCGTGCCCGACCCCCTGGCTGGTGCGACCCTGTTCGCGCCGCGCGATGCCGAGTTCCGGGCGGCGATCGGCTTTGATGACAATCCGGTCGGCCAGTCCTTCTCGGTCGCCGATCTACCGGTTCTGGTACAGATTGACGAGGAAACCTACACCCCCGTCGGTGTCCTGACAGGAACCATCGAACTCGGCGAGACAGCCCAGCCAGAACCGGCCGCGTTTCAGGGGCGAAACCTGCTGCTGGATGCCGAAAAGCGGCGCATCAATTCCGAATCCAGTCGCGCGTATTTCCGGGACAAGACCGGCCAGGCCGGTGCCGTTGTCGATCAGAGCTATCGCGACTGGGTCCTGATGCAGCCAATCTCGGAACTCGCCCGCAACCGTTATGCTGAAGCATTCGATTGCCGCCCGGAAGCCTACGAGGCCATCGGCATCGGTTGGATCTTTGGCCCGGGCGCGGACTGGTTTTCGTGATTTGCGATCCACGCTCGAACCACGAGCGGCAAAGAGCTGACGTTCCAGGAAAGCAGACCAGATGTCTTGAGCTCAGGCAATCACGCCACTGCACCGCCACACAGACCGAGACTTATGCAGCGCTTGCTGCGGTACATAGACCATCTTTGATGCCAAATTCGACCGGCCCCCATTTACGATAGAAGCTAAAGAAGCCAACGCTTTGTCCGCGGCGTATCACAATCTCCATCTTATCGTAATCAGCGGGCGCAAAACTCATTCCGAAGATGCCGACTTCCGGGTCCATGGACATGAGGCTAACAATGCACAGACTCATTGCGTCTACGGTTTCGGGCTCACGTTTGAATTCCGACAACAACTCGTAACCAACCTTGATCCGCTTTCCATCCCCGCCGCTTGAGAACTTCAAATCATCAAGCAGCAGACCCCACGACACGATATTGGCACGAACATGCTCTTCGTAACTGTGACCAGAGGCCGATGGGAAATCCGGATCGGCACGGTCAAAGGCGAATGACTGCAGGCATTCGTCGTCCCGCACGTAGAATGCGACCGCGTACTTCAACGCCATCTGTTTGCCGACACGCACATTCACATCGATGTGGTCAAGATCAGCGCGCTTGATCTCGTAACGATTGAACCGGTCAAAATCTGACAGAACACCCGAGCAGATGTCATGCAGCAGTTCGGCCGGATTGCTGATCTCGCCCATATCAAAATCGTCGGGAGGTCGTGCGACACCTGGACACCCTGAAGAACGCTATTTTCTGGGCATTGATGGGTGAGTGTGGGCCTGTGAAGGACGCAGGTCTTCTTTTTGTCGCTAATTGGTGTCCGGCTTCCGGTTATTCTCTTCTTCGTTAGGCCACTGCACTCTTTCGTTC
>JBCCMP010000100.1:0-13189 GCA_039026295.1 Pseudomonadota bacterium
CCAAAGACCGGGAGAGCCGCGGAAGCTGACCTTTTTCTATTCGATGAAAAGCAGCGATGAGCCCGCCTGGCGCGCCCGGTCTTTGAACGACTGGAAGCACGAAGTGCTGCAGATTTGGCGCGAGACCGGCCCGGTCCTCGATCAGATCCGGTCCCATGATGACCTGGTGTTTGCGCAGTACACCCATCACACGGTGGCCTACCCCGCCCAGGGGCGGATCGCGCATCTTGGCGACAGTCACCATGCCACCAGCCCGCAGCTTGGTCAGGGCGCGAATACGGCCCTGTTGGATGCGGCTGCCGTGGCCGACGCCCTCGCCCGAAAGACCGATCTGACAGGTGCCCTGAACGCGTACGAGCAGGCCAGATGGCGGCATGTCTGGATCTACCAGACCGCAAGCTGGGCGTTCACGCCGCTCTACCAGTCGGACAGCCGCATCCTGCCCTGGATCCGCGACAGGATCGCGGCACCTCTGTCTAGGGTCCCGCCGATGCCGCGCATTCTGGCCAAGCTGGTCGCAGGCGAGTTCGTCGATCCGGGCGTCAGCTGACGACGCTCAGGAAACGACATCCTCGAGAAAGTCTTCCCAGTCCGGCCGCGGGCCCAGATGCTTGCGGGTGAAGTCGATGAAAGCGCGCGCCCGGGCCGACAGGTGGCGTGTCTGCGGATAGACGGCATAGGCCGTGATCGTCGGCCACGTGTAGTTGCAGAGGACGGGAACCAGTTTCTTTTCCTTGATTGCCTCGTGGACCGTGAAGGTTGGCTGCAGGACAACGCCCAGTCCAGCGACTGCCGCATCGCACAGAAACCCCCCATTGTTGGCATGCATGGCGGGCCGCATCAGGACGCTGCCATCGGTCCCGTCCGGCGCGGTGTAGCGCCAGTTGTGGATGCGCTCTGACCCGACATAGCACAGCGCCGGAAGGCGCGCGAGATCATCGGGCCGTTCGGGCAGGCCATGCTTGTCCCAGAACGTGGGCGCGGCACAGGGAATCGTGCGGATCTCGGTGATACGCCGGGCCACAAGGGTGCTGTCGGCGAGATTGCCGATGCGGAAGGCCAGATCATGCCCCTCCGCAATCAGATCCACGTGTCGGTCAGAAAGGTCGATATCCAGCTTCAGGTCCGGATGCTCGCGCGCGAAGTCCACCAGGATAGGTGCCAGATGGCTTTGGCCGAACGACAGCGGCAACGCCAGACGCAGCGTGCCGGAAAGGGTCCGGGCCTGATCTCCGGCCTCGGTCTCAGCCTCTTCCAGGGCCTGCAGGATCTGCGTCGCACGGTGATGAAAGGTCTCGCCAGGTGCCGTCAGGCGCATCTGCCGCGTCGTGCGTTGCAAAAGCTGCGTGCCCAGCCGTTCTTCCAGATCCTTGATGCGCCTGCTGACGGCCGAGGTTGCCACCTTCAGCGCCCCGGCCGCTTTGGTCAGACTGCCGCTTTCCACCACCTGCACGAATGCGCGCAGATCTTCAAATCGATCCATGAGGGTCCCCCGACGGGCCAGATATTGATGGGAAAGTGAGAGACTTTTCTCGATTCCGCAAGAATATGCTTACGCCGACAGGGGCCCCAGCGCCTCTGCATAGCGCCGGGCGCAGGAAAGTCCGAATTCCGTGGGTCGCTGCGCGGGCGCCCGGTCGTGGACCTCTGCCATATCCATTCCCAGGCGCATCGCCGTGATCCGCTTGCCATAGCACAGCAGATGCGCGATGGACTGCATGACAAAGACAATCGCCGGTGCGATGCGCGCATAAATGGCCTCTGCCCCTGCTTCGTCGCCAGCCGTCCATGCCTGATAGAGCTTCAGTTGATCGTCAAAGCAGTCCGGTGCCGGGATCATGCCGACGCACCCGGCACGCAGATTGTCCGGCAACTCCAGCCCGCCGCGGCCGTTCAGCACGCGAAAGGACCCCTCGGTCGCGTCGACAAGATGCGCAATCTCGGTTGCAGGCCCCTCTCCCTTCAAAAGGGCGACGTTCGGATGATTGCGGTTCAGGGTCTTCAGCCCCTCCACCGACAGGGCCGTGCCGATATAGGCCGGTGCGTTCTGCAGGGCGACCGGCAAAGGCGATGCGTCGGCGACGCGCCCGAAGAAACGGATGTACTCGATCTCGGCCAATCCCGCGACAGGAGGCGGCTGCAGGATGATCCACGAGATGCCGGCCCGCGCGGCGGCCCGTGCAAAGCCGACCTGCCCTTCGACCGTGGCTTCGGCAATCGTCACCGCCATCGGACAGGCGGCATCCACATCCTCTGCCATCCACTCCATGATCTGGTGGCGTTCGGCGGTGGACAGCTTAGCCACCTCGGTCGCCAGCCCCAGGGCGGCAATGCCGTTCGGCCGGTGGCGCAGGCAGGCCTTCACCTGCGCGCGCATCGCGTCCCTGTCCAGATGCTCCCGGCGATCGAAGAAGGCATAGAGGATCGGCCAGATCCCGGCGATATAGGACAGATCGTGGCGCATCACTGGTTCCCCTGGCCCCCCCCGCAAATCAACTGTCCGCGCTTTGCGCTGAAGAGGCAAGCCTGCCCGGCGATGATCCGACCTGTGCAGATTCTCTGCAGATCACGCGCAATCCCGGCGCATGGTCTTTCAAAGCCCCGCCGCCAGCCTCACGTGTCCGGCAGGGCGCAGGCTTAGTTTTTCAGACCCCACGCTCTTCGATCCGCGGGGCAGTGCCGCGCCCGATGCCTTGGTCCGGTGCGTCTTACCCGTGGCCACCGGACCCGAGAGGCCCGCCCGTTCTCTCCCCCGGGGCGGGCCTCTCCTTCGCGGCCCCCTCATTCCGAAGGTGTCGTTGCGCGCTTGAACCTGCCGGTGCCCTGCCCGGCCCGCTGAAAGCGCGACTCCCCCTCGCTTACTCCCTGAAATCTTGCCGTCCCGCCGCCGACACTGTTCGTCACGGTGCCCGGCCCTTCGAACCAGTCAAGGATCAGCGAATACCAGCTCAGCGGAATCGTGTGACCGCCGTCGTGCAGCAGCAGATCGACCGATGCACCGCGCTGGCAGCCGTTCCATGTGGTGCGATCATATTCCTTGAATTTCGTGGACTTCCCGGGATGCGTGCATCCGGCAGCGCGGGCTGCGCCGCCCAGTGTCTCGCCAAGGGTCGCGATCCGTGCACCGGCATTGAACCGGTCACCGCTTTCATCGACGGTCACCACCTGATCCGCCCGCCCATGGGTGTGGATGATGCGCACGGGCTTTCTGCACTTCTTCGGCATCTTGCCCAGATAACCGGCCGCGATCGGCGCATAGGCCGCCGCCATATCCGGGTTGTGGCAGGCGATCTCCCAGGTCAGGAAGCCGCCGTTGGACATGCCCGCCATCAGCACCCGCTTGCGATCGATCCGGTGCTTGACGGCCGCATCGGCCAGCACCTCGGCCACGAAGGCCGCGTCGTTGCGATCCTTCCGCGTTCGCGCGTTGCGCAGGAACCAGCCGCTGCCGATGCCGGACCTGTAGCGCAGGTTCAGGCCCGCAGGGACGATCACCGCATAACCCCGGTCAACAAAGGCCTGCACGAAGCCGCGATTGCCGATCAGGTCACCGCTGTTACCGAGCGAGCCATAGAGGTACATCACCGCCGGATGCGGCCCGGGCCCCGGCGGCTTGGCAATCCGGTAGTAGCCGTTTTTCGTGGCGCAGGGCACGGCCCGTCCGCCGATATCGCAGTTGGCCTGTGCCGGGCTCGCCATGGCCCCGCCCAGGATAATCGTCATCAGCGCCAGAAACCGCATCACACCCCCGCTTGCTCAGGCATTACCGCGCTAAACCTAAAGTTGGGCAAAAGCGTGGTGCAGGATTGAAAATACGCTGTGCCCGGTCTTGCACAGGTCACGTCGGTCAGTCCCGCCCCTTCAGCGCCGCGTGCACCGTGTTGTAGCGCTTCATCGAAGTCACCGGATCAAGTTCCGACATGTCGAGGCTGAGCGCAAAGGGCCGCGCCCCGATCTGCGGCTTCAACGCATCTTCCGCCGCGAGATAAAGCGTCTCTGCCGCCGCCGCCCGGGTCTCTTCGTCGCGACCTGCACCGATCTTGCAGATCATGTTCATGTAGGCGAAGTCCGGCGTGCCATCGGCGATCAGATAGGTTTGGCACGGGAACGCCCTGACGCGTATTCCGCCCAGCGGAAAGATCCCCGTCCTGACCATCGCATCACGCATTGCGCCGCAAAGGCCCTGCAGGTCGACGACACTGTCCAGGTTAGCGGAGTACTCGATTGTCAGATGCGGCACGCCCTCATTCCTCCAAGCCTATGAACCACGACCGCTCGGCACAGTCGTTAACCACGGCAGTTGACCCCGCTTCGGGGCCCATGGCAACCATCCGAAACGCTGAACGGGGAGAGACACCATGCGCCTGATCACATTCAACCAGGGCCAGGTCGGCGCAATTGCGGGGGATGACATCTGGGATCTGACGGCGCGCGCAGGCGCGCGGTCTGTGCGCCAGCTTATCACCGGCGATCTGGCCGGGGCCGCTGCGCATGCAGGCGGCGAGGCTGACTTTAAGCTGACAGAGGTATCGCTGGATCTGCCGATACCCGGCCCGCCGAAGATCATCTGCGTCGGCGTCAATTACATGAATCGCAACGACGAGTACAAGGATGGCAGCGTCGCGCCGGAATACCCCTCGCTCTTCATGCGCTCTGCCCTTTCTTTTGCGCCCCACGGCGCCCCGATCATCCGCCCGCCGGAATCGCCGCAATTCGACTACGAAGGCGAAATCGTGCTGGTCATCGGCAAGGAAGGTCGCCGCATCCCTCAGGACCGGGCAATGGAACATGTGGCCGGGCTGACCATAATGAACGAAGGCTCGGTCCGCGACTGGCTGCGCCACGCAAAGTTCAATGTCACGCAGGGCAAGAACTTCGACCGGTCCGGGTCCATCGGACCCTGGATCGAGACGGATCTCTCAGCGATCGACATCACCAACATGACGGTCACCACCCGTGTGAACGGCGAACAGCGCCAGCATGACACGACGGCGAACATGGCATTTCCGTTCGCCCGGATCATCGAGTACATCTCGACCTTCGCCACGCTCTTGCCCGGCGATATCATCGCGACGGGCACACCCATCGGGGCGGGTGCCCGGTTCGACCCGCCGAAATGGCTGGTCCCCGGCGATGTGGTCGAGGTCGAGGTTCAAGGGGTCGGCACCCTGTCGAACACCGTCCAGGACGAGGTGGTCTGATAGACGCGTGCAGGCCGAACAACGGCATTTCAGACGTTTGTCACCCGCTGCTGTTGGGTCCGTCTTGCCAATCACCGCCGGGTAATGCCGGTATCGAACGAGCGGGCAAGCATCATAGTGGTGCCCGGACGCAGGATGCTTGCGCCCGCGTCCGTCCGCCGACCCGCAGTCAAAGCCTAGGCGGCGGCCTGGTTTTCCACCGCGGCTTCTTCCTCCCCGTTGCGGAAGAACGCGAACAATTCGCCCAGATCGTTCGCCTTGTCCGCAATTTCGCTGACCATTTCAGCGCTGTGGCGGCTGAGATCGGCATGCTCTGTCACGGTGTTTCCAAGCGTCTCGACCGCGGTGTTGATTTCGCTCGTTTTCATGTGCTGCTCGTTCACCGTGGTTGCCAGACCGTTGATCGTGGACGCGGTCTGATGAATGCGCGGGACAAGATCGCTCAGCATGTCGCCTGCCTTGCGTGACACCTGACCGGACTCCAGTGACAGCTCGCCGATTTCAACCGCCGCGCTCTGGCACCGTTCCGCCAGTTTGCGCACCTCCGAGGCGACGACGGCAAAGCCCTTCCCGGCCTCGCCGGCGCGGGCCGCTTCCACGGCCGCGTTCAGCGCCAGAAGATCGGTCTGGCGGGCGATTTCCTCGACGACTTTGATCCGCTCGGCGATCGAGCCCATCGTCGCCACCGCGTGTCCGACGACCTGACCAGATTCTTCGGCGGCATCGGCGACCTCTTTTGCCAGATGCGAGGTACTGGTCACTTCCTGTGCCAACCCGCCCAGGTCAGCCTCCATGCCCTTGACAGTTTCTGTAATCCGGGTCGCGACTTCTGCCTGTTCGTCACTGCCCTGCGCGAATTGCTTTGTGGCGGCGCTCAGCGTCGATGTGCTGTCGGACAGCATGTCGATCTGCATGCTGGCAGAGACAAGTATCAATTCGAGCCGGTCCCGCATGCTTTCCAGCGCTTTGCCAAGCACATCATCGTCCGACAGCGCATTGAATTTCTGATGCAGGTTCCCCTCGGACAAGCCGACAGCGGCATCGGCCCAACCGTTCATAGACCCGGCCAGACGTTGGAATTCCCGTTCGATCTTGCCGAACTCATCGTTGCGCTGTCTTTCGGTGTTCTCCATCCGGATGTCACCGGTCGCCATGCGCCTGATCGCGGCCAGCGCCATTTTCATGCCGCTGGAGAAGCCGCGCATCGCGAAGACAGAGAGGCCCAGGCAAAGAAGAATAGCGAAAAGGTTCATCGTCAGATTTCGCCACGCCATGAAGTTCAACGCATCGGCATTCGACAAGGCGTGATCGTAGGCGTGCTGGCCGATGCGGTCTTCGACCTGCTTGATAAGGTTCAAGCGCCTCGTTGCCGTATCGAACCAGGCCTTTCCCAAGATACCCTGCCCGTCCTGTGTGACGTTGATATCGGCCAGTATTGCGCGCCACGCGGTGACCTGTTCGACATCGGCACCGACCACCGTCTCGTCGAACCATCGGACAAACTCGGGCGGGGCGGTCGAGCGAAAGCGGGTCAAAGCCAGACGTTCGCCGGTCAGGCGCGACCAATACAAATTGAACGGAGGTTGGGTGACGGCGTCGTTCGCTGCCAGATTGAACAGCGCCCCGCCAAGTGCGCGTTCCAGGCCGCCGTGCTCCTTTGCCTCCACCAAGGCCATGAAGGCTTTGAGCTTTCGCGATGTCGAGACATCTGCACTGTGCACACTGGCCACGCCGATCAACCCCAGCAGGGTGTCAATCCGGGCCGTATAGAACCCGACAACATCCGGAACCTTCGCGGTTTTGCGGTCAACCTCTGCGCGGAACGCCTCTCTCGCATCCAACCGGGCAAGGATGTCCCGCATCGGCTGGTCCAGTTCCGGCACCCGTTCCAGCACCCCGCTGTCCGCGACAAACCGGGCAAGGTTCTCGACGGCCGCATCGACCTGCACCCTCTGCGCCGCGACGCCTTCTTTCAGGTTGTCCGCATATCCGCCGGTGATCATTCCGACGGACCGGCCACGCTCGATCTGCATGTTGTGGATCACTGCGCTGTTGTACTTCGACAACCGCACCACATCAGCCAGTTGCAGCGATCGCTTGGCGCTTCCGAACGTGTCGCTGGATTGGATGGCCGAAACGACACAAAGGACCACAACCGGCACCAGTGATGCCAAAAGCACGAGCAGACGGATCGCCATAACAGCCTCTCACCATGAAACCCGGCTGAGTCATCGCCGACAAATATTTCAAAGAGGTTGCAGGCGCAGTCGACACGCGAATTTCTTTGCAGCCCTGAAATCTAGACTGTCCGCATGCCAAGCAGCACTGTTTTGGCTGTCTAGAAGTTCTTGGTCCTATACAACAGCCGCCGTACAGATCCGGTGCGCGAGCGCATCAGGATGGTCTCGGTCTCCAGATAGGGGCCGATCCGCAGGGCACCCTTCAGAATTGACCCGTTGGTGACGCCAGTGGCCGCAAAGATCACATCGTTGCGGCACATCTCGTCCCGGGTGTACTTGGCATCCAGATCCTCGATCCCCGCCCGGCGTGCCCGCGCCACCTCGTCGTCATTTCGAAACATCAGGCGACCCTGGATCTGTCCGCCCATGCATTTCAATGCAGCGGCGGCAAGTACGCCCTCCGGCGCTCCGCCCGAACCCATGTACATGTCGATCCCGGTGATCTCGGGCTCGGCGCAGTGCATGACCCCCGCGACATCGCCGTCCGTGATCAGCCGGATGGCCGCGCCCGTCTCGCGGACTTCGTTGATCATCTGCTGGTGCCTGGGGCGCTCCAGAATGCAGACCGTGACGTCCTCTGCCGGGCATCCCTTGGCCGCGGCGAAGGCGTTGATCCGCTCGCCCGCGCTCATGTCCAGATCGACAACGCCCGGCGCATATCCCGGCCCGATGGCCAGCTTGTCCATGTAGACATCCGGCGCGTGCAACATGGAATGGCGCGGCCCCATTGCCACGACCGTCAACGCGTTGGGCATGGCCTTCGCGGTCAGGGTCGTTCCCTCCAGCGGGTCCAGCGCGATATCGACCTCGACCCCGTTGCCGGAGCCTACCTCCTCGCCGATGTAAAGCATCGGCGCTTCGTCCCGCTCGCCTTCGCCGATGACCACGGTGCCCTTGATGTCCAGCATGTTCAACTGGGTGCGCATGGCATCCACCGCCACCTGGTCCGCCGCCTTCTGATCGCCCCGCCCGATCATCTTGGCAGAGGCGATGGCCGCGGCTTCCGACACGCGCGCCAGGCCGAGCGACAGCATCCGGTCCTCGAAAATCACGTCCGCTGCGGTTTCGGCATCGGTGCTCATGGCGGTCCTCCACTGACGGGCTTCTGGCACGCCCGATTCTGATTTTTCATCTCGGCGCCCTGATAGTCCTGCCGCCGGACCGGCGCAAGCAGGGTTTCCGCGGCGGATGCCCCAGGCCGCCCGCGATTGCCATGACGCGCTGCAGCCGATAAGGGGCGGGCGCGAAAACCGGACTGCGACCCTGATGCCCCGTATCTCCATCGGAATTCCCGTCTACAATGGCGCGTCCATGCTGCGCGAAGCGCTGGAGGGGATCCGCACGCAGACGGAAGCCGATATCTCTGTGATCATGAGCGACAATGCCTCCACGGATCAGACCGCGGCGATCATGGCCGAGATGACCGCGCGCGACGGCCGTTTTCACCAGATCACACAGAACGAAAACATTGGGCCGATCAGAAACTTCTGCGCCGTTCTTGAAGCAGCAGATGCGCCCTATTTTGCATGGCGCGCCTACGACGATCTCTCCGACCCTGCCTACTTCCAGCGTCTGGCCGACCGGTTGGACCAGGATCCCAACGCCGTGCTCGCGGCCCCGCATGTCGAGACGCTCAACATCTCGACGGGCAAACGGCGTCCGCGACCGGTCGACCATTTGCAGGCCCGGCAATACTCCCCGGCAAAGACCCTTGCGCGCTCGCAGGCCGGATGGGTCTATGGCCTCTGGCGCACCGACTATCTGCGCGAGTGTTTCGACTGGATGCAGCGGGTCTATGCCCCGGAAGTCTGGGCCTGGGACCACGTTATCCTCTTCCCTGCGATATGCGCCGGCCGCGTAACCTACGAGAACGCAGCAAAACTGACGCTCCGCCTGGAACGCGTGGCGTCAACCGTGGACACACCGCCCCTGAAGGCCGACCTGCGCCGTCTGGCCCATCGCTTTCAGACCGCCCTTTTTGACGAAATCGACCGGCAAGGCCTGTCCGGGACGGCACGTATGAGCCTGCGATGGGCCGTCAGGCGGCACATCCACCGCCGTGTCATCAGCCGCTGGAGACGGCTCTAGGCCTCAGACCTCTTCGATCCGGATCGCCACCGGCTCGGCCTTGGACACGTCCAGGCCGCTGATCTGACCCAAAGCCGCGTCAATTGCATCGCGCCGCGCATCATGGGTCACGATAACCACCGGAACCGCCTGATCGCCGCGGCCATACTGGCGCATCCGATGGATCGACACACCGGCCGCACCCAGCGCCGCTGCCAGCGACGCCAGCGCCCCGGGCTGATCCGCCAGCATGAACCGAAGGTAATAGGGCGAATGCTCGTCCCCGTGCGCCAGGCGCGGCGCAGACGACAGCGCCGCGGCCGGACGCCCGAACAGGGGCGGTGCCGCCCCGCGGGCGACCGCCAGCACATCGCCGATCACGGCAGATGCGGTTGCGCCTTCGCCCGCGCCGGGACCGGTCAGCGAGACCTGCCCGACAAAGTCGCCCTCGACGACCACGGCGTTGGTTACGCCCGGTAGGGCGCCGATCACCGTGTCCTCGCGCACCATGCAGGGCCGCACCCGCTGTTCCAGCCCCTCGGGATGCATCTTGGCCAGCCCCAGCAACTTGATCGAAAAGCCCATGTCCCGTGCCGTCTTGATGTCATCCAGCGTGATCCGGTCGATCCCTTCGCAGACAACGCCTGCAAAATCGATCCGGGTACCGAACGCGATCGAAGCCAGAACCGCGAGCTTGTGCGCCGCATCGATCCCGCCGACATCAAAGGTCGGATCGGCCTCGGCATAACCCAGCCGCTGCGCATCCGCCAGAACGTCGGCATAGTCGGCTTCGGTCCCTTCCATCTCTGACAGGATGTAGTTGCAGGTGCCGTTCAAGACGCCGAAGACCCGGTTGATCGCGTTGCCTGCCAGGCCCTCTCCCATCGCCTTCAGGACGGGAATGCCGCCGGCAACCCCGGCCTCGCAGCAGAGGGCTGTGCCCTTTGCCTCGGCCGCGTCCGCCAGCGCCTGCCCATGTTCGGCAATCAGCGCCTTGTTGGCTGTGACCACGTGCTTGCCGTTCGCTATGGCGGTCTCGACAAGCTCCTTCGCAACGCCCTCTGATCCGCCGATCACCTCGACAACGCAATCGACGTCGCTGCGCCGGGCCAGCGCAACCGCGTCGGCCTCCCAGGCATAACCGGACAGATCGACCCCGCGATCTTTCTGCGACTGGGCCGACACCGCCGTGATCTCCACAGCGCGACCGGCCTTGACCGCCAATGTGGCACCATGGTTCTGAACCATTTTCACGGTCCCGATGCCGACAGTGCCAAGGCCAGCGATACCCAGTCGAAGGGGAGCAGTCATCAGAGGTCTCCAGTCAAAAACGCGCCTCGTCTAACCGCAATGCACCGCGCTGCCAAGCCCCGCCCCGTCCTCCCTTGTCAGCCCAGCCCCGGGGCGATATTGAACCGGCGATCGCAACGGACCCCTCGTGGTCTTCAGCCCTGAAAAACCGAATCCAAAGGGCAGAATATGCGCCTTACGATCATCCTCGCTGCCGTGATCACATTGGCGCTGACCGGACTGCCCGCAGCGTCTCTGGCGCAATCGACGACTGCTGCAGAACGCACGACTCAGGAAAAACGCTCCATCCGCTACCGGCTCGTCACCGCCGGGCGGCAACGGATGCTGGCTGAGCGTCTTGCAGCAAAGCTGTGCCTGCTGGAAGGTGGGCTTCGCACCCAGCGCAACTGGCAGGAATTCTACGTCGCCTGGAACATCTACCGATGGTATCACCTCGGCCTCGTTCGCGGTAACGTGCAGTTGCAATTGATCCCCGAACGCAACCGCGCAGTCATCGCCGCATGGCGCGATGTCGATGCGCAGTGGGCAACGCTGGACGACATTTACGGATCGGTCGTGAACGGCGACACACTGCCGCCAGACGGTCTGGGCCGCGTGATCGCGTTGACGGAAACCGTCACCTCGGCGTCGACGGATGTCGTCGCTGCCCTGCGCGCTGCCTATGCCCAGGATCTCGGCGCACGCGGTTTCGGCGAAGCGCTGCTGCTGGACCTCTACGAGCGGCAACGCATGCTGGGCCAGCGGATCGCCAAGGATGTCTGCATGATCGCGCGGGGTGACGATCAGGGCGATGACCGGGCCGATGACCGGGCCGATGACAGCGCGTCCCGCATCGAGGATCTGAGCACGACCATCGACCGTTTCGATCTCTCGCTCGATGCCTTCCGCACCGGACTGCAGGATGCAGGCGTGCCCAAGCCGCCGACGGATCAGATCGCACGCGATCTCGACGCTGCGAAGACGGCCTGGCAGACTGCCAGTCCCGTCGCCCGCGCCACCGTCGCCGGGGATCCGCTTGACCCGATTGCCCTCATCTCGTTCTTTGACGAGATGGAAGCCGTCAACGTGACGATGACGGCCGCAATCAACGCGCTCGTGGCGCGGACAGAATAGCTGGATATCGCCATGGCCGACCCCACCGACATCCTGAACTGGCGCCGCATCGACCGCCGGATCACCACGTCCGGCCAGCCGACCGAGGCGCAACTGGCCCAGATCAAGGACCTCGGTGCAACGGTGATCGTCAATCTTGGCCCGCACAGCAACGATGGCGCGCTTGATGACGAACGCGGCACGGTGGAGGGGCTGGGCATGCGTTACGTGTACATCCCGGTCGATTTTGAGAATCCCACTCAACAGGATTTCGATCAGTTCTGCAGCGCTTTGGAGCAGACAGCTGATACCAGAGTTCATGTGCACTGCATCTACAACGCCCGGGTCTCTGCCTTTTTCTATCGCTATGCCCGGGAAGGTCGCGGCGGATCAGAAGCCGACCAGTTCGCGGTGATGGATGGCATCTGGCGTCCCGGCGGCGTCTGGGCCGACTTCATCGGCAAGACCGAGGACACCGGTTTGGAGAACCGGTTTCTGGGTTACGAGTACTGATCGAGCGGACATCCGCCGTGCAGACAGGCTGCGGATTTTTTACTCAGCCGCCTCGCGCAACTGGCTGTATTCGCTCAGAATTTCGTCTGCGCGCGACAACACCCTTTTGATGCTGCGTGCCGCCTGCCGGATGCGCTGCTCGTTCTCGACGAGGCCCAGCCGGACATACCCCTCTCCGTATTCGCCGAAGCCGACACCGGGGGACACGGCCACTTCAGCCTCGCGCAGCAGGATCTTCGAGAACTCCATGGATCCCAGCACCTGGAACGGCTCCGGCACCGGCGCCCATGCAAACATAGTCGCGGGCGGCGATGGTATCTCCCACCCCGCCCTGGCCATCGTGTCGATCAGAACATCGCGGCGCGACTGATAGACACCGCGGATCTCTTCGATGCAGTCCTGCGGCCCGTTTAGCGCCGCGGCCGCTGCGACCTGAACCGGGGTGAAGGCGCCGTAGTCCAGATAGGACTTGATCCGCTTCAGCGCCTCGATCAGCCGCTCGTTGCCCACCGCGAACCCCATGCGCCAACCCGGCATGGAATACGTCTTGGACATCGACGTAAACTCGACCGAGCATTCCATCGAGCCCGGCACCTCCAGAATCGAGGGCGGTGGATTGCCGTCGAAATAGACCTCGGCATAGGCCAGATCTGACAGGACCCAGATGTGGTGCCGACGGGCAAAAGCCACCAGTTCGCGGTAGAACTCCAGATCGCAAACCTGCGCCGTGGGATTGGACGGAAAATTCACCACGATCGCCACGGG
>JBCCMP010000101.1:0-13096 GCA_039026295.1 Pseudomonadota bacterium
ATAGCGATGCTGCATCTTTACAGTCGGTGACGATATTGCCAGATCAACTCCATGCACGTTCTGACGATTATCGATCATCCCGACCCGGCCTCGTTTACCCACGCGTTGGCGGCACGCTTCAAGCACGGTGCGGAAGCGTCCGGCCATACAGTTGAATTCGCTGATCTCCATGCCGAAGAGTTCAACGCACTTTGGACCCGCGCCGATGTGGCCTATGGCGATGGCGGTCCGCTGCCCGAGGATGTGCACGCCGAGCAGTCCCGGATCGGGAGAGCCGATGCGCTTTGCCTTGTCTTCCCGCTCTTCTGGTATTCGATGCCCGCAATGATGAAGGGATGGATCGACAAGGTCTGGTCTTACGGCTGGGCTTACGATCAGCTTGAGAACCCGGAACAGTCCCTTCAGCCCGCCCGGCCCACCGTGATGCTGATCCCGGCCGGCTCCTCCTCTGACGAGATGGATGAAGACGGCATCACCAAGGCGATCACGTTTCTCTGGGATCAGGGCACCATGGGGTTCTTTGGCATGGCGCCGCGCCGCATCGAGTTCCTGAACGGTTCGGAGGGCTCGGAGGAACGCCGCAACGGCCTGCTGGGCCGGGCAGAGGCGATCGGACGGGAAATTGGCCGGATGAAATAGCTGCGTGAGAGCTTTGCCGGAAATCGCGGTTGGGCGAAAAGACTGTCTTATCCGATGGGCGATGCCGCTTGACGCTGCGGCACACCTACCAAACGGCAACCTATCCGCGTATAGATTGCCGTGTAGGTAAACCTTGTTGCGAGGTCCCCATGCTGCAGATCACTCCGGCCCTGGAGGCTGCCCGCGCCGAAGCCGAAGCTACTCCGCTGGATCAGATCGACGTGTCGCGGTCTGAGTGGTTCGAGAAAAACGCCCAATGGCCTTTCTTTGACCGCCTGCGCAACGAAGATCCCGTGCACTACTGCGCAGAGAGCGACTTCGGCCCGTTCTGGTCGGTGACGCGCTGGCGGGATATCAAAACCGTCGAAACCAACCACAAGGTCTTTGCCTCCTTCCCTAACATCGTCATTGGCGATTCCGATGATGGCCTCAGGATGCCGAGCTTCATTGCTGCAGATGAGCCCTGGCATTCGCGCTGGCGCAAGCCGGTGCAGCCCGGTGTCCTCGGCCCACGTCTGGACCAGCTTGAAGCCCTGATCCGGCAGCGCGTCGGGGTCATTCTGGACGGTCTGCCGCGGAACGAAGAGTTCAACTGGGTCGAACATGTCTCGGTCGAGTTGACGACACAGATGCTGGCGACGCTGTTCGACTTCCCCTGGGAAGACCGGCGCAGGCTGACTTACTGGTCGGACATCGCGACCAATGCCGAGGTCATGGGCGGTGGCGAGGGCATAACTGTCGCGGAGCGCCATGCTGCCATGCATGAGTGCCTCGAAGTTTTCACGACCCTCTGGAACGAGCGCAAGGCTGCCGAACCGGCTCTCGATTTCGTCTCGCTGATGGCGCACCACGAAGACACACAGGAATTGATGGAAAAGCCTCACAAGCTGTTGGGCAACCTGATCCTTCTTATTGTCGGCGGCAACGATACAACGCGAAATTCGATCTCGGGTGGGCTGGTTGCCCTGAACGAGAACCCTGCCGAATACGACAAGCTGATTGCTGATCCTGCGGTGATCCCGAATATGGTCTCGGAGATTATCCGCTGGCAGACCCCGCTTGCGCACATGCGCCGCACCGCCACCATGGAATACGAGCTTGAGGGCAAGACGATTCGGGCAGGCGACAAGGTGATCATGTGGTACGTTTCGGCCAATCGCGACATCAGCAGGTTCGACGATCCCTACAACTTTGACATCACCCGCGAGAACGCCCGCAATCACATGTCATTCGGGTTCGGTATTCACCGGTGCATGGGCAACCGCGTGGCCGAGATGCAGTTGCGGATCCTGTGGGAAGAGATCCTGAAACGGCTGCCCCGGATCGAAGTTGTCCGCAAGCCGGTGCGCGTGAAGTCCAACTTTGTGATGGGCTTCACAGAGGTGATGGTTCGGATCCCGGGTTGATCGGGCCGACGGGCTCACGCCTCGCCTGCTACATGGCAGTACATCTGCCAGACCCTGAACGACACGGCTCCGATGCCATTCGTGGGACGTAAAAACCCGGTTAGCGGATCTCAACTTGCCTCGACAGGTCGCCCGGAAGGCCCCAGAGACGATGAAGATCACTGAAGCGGCTGGTGCGAAGAAGGCGTTCATCTTCAACCGTGAACGCCGGACCGGCAATCCCGATGCCCCCTCGGCACTGATCCGGACGCTGGTCTGGGACTAGCAATGCTAAGGTTCGGAGCGCTCCAATGGTCAGGAGCGCTCCAGATGCCAGTCAAGCCGCTAGAGCAGCATCACCTCCGCCGCCGTCAGCACCTCGCCATCGGCGAATTCGAAGCTTTCTATATGGGTGCCAAGCTGGGCGATCTGCAACTCGCCTGTGATCCCGGCCTGATCCCAGCTCAGGCGCATCTCGGTTCCGTCGGCGCCCGTGCCGACATGTTGCGAGACGATCAGGTCCGCCGAATTCAGGTCCGTGAACTGGACCCTGTCGGCGGTGCCGGTGGCCGCGCCCTCGGCCCAGATGTTGATCCGCGCAAGCCCGACATCCTGTCCGATCACATAAGTGTCGTTGCCGGTCTGGCCATAGAGGTACTGGATCCCCGTGCAGCCTTTGCCAGGGTCCAGGATGTCGTCCCCGCCAGCGGCCTGCAGATGGTCGGTGCCGTCATTGCCGATCAGGTGATCGTCATAGACCGTCCCGGACAGATGATCGTTGGCGGTCGTACCGGTCTGGACGACATGGCCGGGGGTCAAGGCATCGGGCGTGAAGCTTTGGCCATCGGCAAACTCGATCACCTCGATGAAATCGCCCATATGAGCCATCGTCACTTCACCGAAATCACCATCTTTATACCAGGCGATCACAAGGCGCGCTCCGTCGGCGTCGCCAGCATCGTAGGTGGTGACAGAGACATCCTGCAGGTTCAGATCGCGGAACTTGACCGTGTCCGCGCCCCACCCGGCCTTCTCTGCCCAGGTCGATATCCGCACACGCCCGCTGTCGGCATCGATCAGGTAGATATCGTCGCCCAGATGGCCATAAAGGTTCTGCACCCATGGCCCGCCCGTGCCGGGTTCCAGAATATCGTTGCCCTGTGCCCCTTGCAGGTTGTCGCTGCCGTCTCCGCCGATCATGTGGTCATCAACGGTGGTGCCCAGCATGTTGTCATGCCCGGCCGTCCCGCTGACCAGGTTAAGGGGCGAGGCGAGGAAGGCGGGGTCGTAATCGAACGCATGGAAATCGTCCCAGGTGTCGATCTCTGACAGCGGCAGGTGGTAGTTCTGGATGGTAACCGAGCTTTCCTGCGCCGTGCCCACCGCAAAACGCAATAGCGTGTCCGCGCCGACAAATTCGTGGCTGCTGAACGCATCTCCGGTGCCGTTCCAGCTTTGAGTGTTGATGTAGATCACGTCCCCGTCCGAGAAGTCGGCGATCACATCGTGCCCGAAGCCGTGGATGTCGAAATCGCCCTCGGCGTTCAGGATCTCCCGGATGCGAAGGTCGAAAACATCCTCTCCCGGCCCGCCGGCCATGGTGTCGTTGCCGGTGCCGCTGAGCAATTCGTCATTTCCCGTGCCGCCGTTCAGGTAGTTATCGCCGAACTCGCCCCAGATAACATCGTTGCCCGCATCGCCATTGGCCGTGTCGTTTCCAGCGCCAGAGTACAGCCAGTCCCGATCATCGCCGCCGAACAAGATGTCATCGCCGGTGCCTCCGTAAAGATCATCACGCAGGGCCAGCCCTTCCAGCGTGTCGTTGCCGCCATACCCGTGCAGATCATCGTATTCGGTGTCCGACCCGACGATGTGCTCCGGCGTCAGCAGGCCTTGGATCGTCCCATCCACGTCCAGAAAGTGGCTGTTCACGCCAGAGATATCGTCCTCATGGACGTGATAGTTCAGGATCGTGATCGAGCTTTCCTGCGCGGTTCTCGTCGCAAAGCGCAGGATCGTGTTGTCGCCGACGATTTCGAACGCTTCGACAGGCGGGGTTGGACCGGAAAACTGTCCTGCATCGACTTCCAGATAATCTCCGACCCCGAAATCTGTGATGGTGTTGTGACCGATGCCCAGAAGCACCTGCTCGCCGTTGGCGGGGTCCGTCACCACCTCCATCCGGAAATTGATGCTGTCGTTCCCTGTCCCGGTCGTGATCAGGTCATTGCCCGAGGCGACATGGATCTCGTCATTACCGCTGCCCGCATTGATTGTGTCATTCCCGGAGCCGTCCCAGATCTCGTCATCGCCGGTTCCTGCATCCAGCGTGTCATCCCCGTCTTCGCCGTGCAATTCGTCGCGATCCGCCCCACCGTACAATGTGTCGTTGCCGGTGCCGCCGTACAGCCGGTCATCCCCGTCATTGCCCGTCAGCGTGTCGTTCCCGGCCCAGCCTTCGAAATTGTCGCCCCCTGCGGTGCCGATAAGATCGTCATGGCTGATCTCGCCCTGGATGTTGCCGAACAGGAACCCGCCGGTCGGCGCCGGGTTAAACTCCCCGGGCATGACGTGATAGTTCAGCAGCGTGATCGAGCTATCCTGCGCTGTGCCCACGCCAAACCGCAGGATCGTGTCGCTGCCGACGATCTGATACCCGTCATAGGTCAGGCCGCCCGGGATGGCGCCGAAGTTCATGTCCAACTGATCGCCCGACCCGAAATCCGTGACGGTGTCATGTCCGAAGCCGTGCAGAACGGTCTGACCGGTGCCGGGGTCAGTAACCGCCTCGGCGGCAAATTCGAACCAGTCACCGAAGCCACCGCCGGTCAGGACATCATCGCCCAGCCCGCCGTTCAGCCGGTCAAAGCTGGTACCTCCGAACAGGCTGTCGTTCCCGGAAAAGCCGAACAGGCTGTCAAAGCCGTCCAGACCAAGGATGATGTCGTCCCCCGGCGTGCCGTTCAGCACGTCGCTGCCATTCGTTCCACTGATGGTCATGAGAATTCGCCTCTGTACTCAGGGTTTCACGCAAAGACGCTGCCGAAGATCGGCGGTGGCAGCGTCCGAGCGGTCTGGCACAGGGGGGTTTATGGCCCGTCAATGCAGGGCAGTGCGAACACGCCGATGATTTGCATAAATTAACAAATGATTAATACTCTGCATCCGATGTAGGCGGGGGCTGGGTCAACGCGCGCAGGTTTGCCGGATCCGCGTGCTGTCAGTCCGTTGCCGGAGTCGTTGAGAACGATGACAGACAATACGCAGCACGACAGGGGAGTTTTGGCCAGCCTTAATCGCAGCTCTGCGTTGCAGCCAGACTGGCGGCGCGGGTTGCGCAGCCCCCTCGCTCAACGCTTCGCCGTTTTGACAGTTCTGTCCAGTTCCGTAATTGCCCTGCTGATGACGGCTTTCCAGCTCTACGTCGATTACAAAACCGATCGAATTGCGCTGGATAGCGCGGTCAACAAGATCCAGAAAACGCTGATCCCCAGTCTGGTGGAGAGCATTTGGGTTCTCGACGAAGTGCTGATCCAGAGCCAGCTCGACGGCATGGTTCAGATTGAAGGAATTGAGCACGCACGGATCATGAATGCCGATGATTTGGACAAAGCCGCCGGTGATCCCGGGGTCGCGGGTGCTCAGGCAAAAGAGTTTCCGTTATCACGGGGCGGCGCCATGCTTGGAAGCCTGCAGGTCGCCGTCAGCTATGACGCAATCGAACAGCGCATCTTCAACCGGGCAGCGCTTATCCTTGGATCCAACTTCGTCAAGGCGGCGATCGTCTCTGTAATCATAATGCTCATCTATCATTACCTGATCGGGCGGCATGTCACCCGGCTCGCAGGTTTTGCAGCCAGTCGCGACCCTTCGGATGAGCCAGTGCCCATCGATCTGGGACGTCGGTTGGCCGGGCGCGATGCTGCGTTTGACGAACTTGCGATGCTTCAATCAGCGATGAACGCGTGGAGCCGCGAAAACCATGACCATCTGAAGCGGGCAGAGGATGCAAACGCAGAGCTGAAGGAAAACCATCACGAACTGCAGGCGACACACACTGCGTTGAAACTGCGTAGCGCCGAGCTTCTAGCAGCAAATACACAGCTGGAGGGTGCTAAT
The DNA here is from genome assembly GCA_039026295.1 of Pseudomonadota bacterium. GTDB lineage: Bacteria > Pseudomonadota > Alphaproteobacteria > Rhodobacterales > Rhodobacteraceae > Thermohalobaculum. The sequence goes on from JBCCMP010000101.1 coordinate 6,144, forward strand.
CGCGAACAGGCCGAGTTCACCTATGCGATCTCGCATGACATGAAAGCCCCGGCGAATACGATGGGCATGTTGCTCAATGAGGTGCTGGAACATGGCCGGATGGACGAAGAGGATGCCGAGCTTCTGTCGATGATGGCCGCTACGAACCGGCGTATGAAAGCCCTTGTCGATGATGTTCTTGGCTATTCGCGTCTGGTCGGCGGCGAAGAGATTGCCGAACCGGTTGATCTGGACGCGCTTCTTTCCAGTATAAGGGTGGACTTGGCGGCCGATATCATGGCCGCTTCGGCAACCATAGAGATCGGGGATCTGCCGGACATCAAAGGATATCCTGCCCAGCTCCGCCTCCTATTTCAGAATCTGATCGCAAACGCCGTAAAGTTCCGCGCACCCGAAAAGTCGCCAGTGATTGAGGTGACCGCTGAAATCCCTAGCGATGATGTCGTGGAGATCATTGTCTCCGACAACGGGATCGGCATCCCAGAGGAACATCGCGAGGGCGTGTTTGGTCTCTTCAAACGACTTCATACGCGATCGGAGTACGAAGGAACCGGCCTTGGTCTGGGCATCTGTCGCCGCGTGATGCACAATCATGCGGGACAGATATCCGCGTGTGACAGTCCGGCAGGCGGGACCTCGTTCAGACTCAGCTTCCCGGCTGGTGTTTAAGGTCTGACTGGCAGTTCATCCCAGCCCACTCAGATAAAGCCCGACCCCGGCGCATATCCCGAAACCGACCAGCTTCAGCATTCCCAGCTTCCACCAGAACACGATCGGCAGCGAAATCAGGAACAGCACGATTTTCGGCCATTCCGGCGTTTCCCACCCGATTGGAAAGAAGGACGCGGCGGCCAGGAACAGGACCAGATTGGCAATCACGCCAACCACGGCGGCAGACACTCCGTCCAGTGCCCTGCGTGCCCAGGCTATCTGATAGAGCCGCTCGACCACCGGCGCGAAGGCCAGGATCAGCGCAAAGCTGGGGGCGAAGGTGTAGAAGGTAGCCAATGCGCCGGTGGCAAGCGCAGTCGCGACCGTGCTGTCATGGGACCAGCCCGCGAAGAATCCGGCATAGGTGTTGACCAAGATCAGAGGGCCGGGCGTCGCCTCGGCTATCGCCAGTCCGTTCAGCATGTCAGCTGGCCCTAACCAGCCGTAGATCTGCACCGCCTGCCCGGCCACGTAAGGCAGGACGGCATAAGCTCCGCCGAAAGTAACCAGCGCCGCAGTGGTGAACAGTGTTGCCACCCCGCCAAAGGGCGACGTCGAGCCGCCGGCCAACGCAAACACCGTCGAGATCAGCAGGACCGCCGCGCCGATGATCCCGACAACGTGCGCCCAGGGTATCCGGCCAGCCGAAATGGTGGAAGAGCGTTGCCCGGGCAACAGAAACCCCGCCAACGCTGCGGCAGCGATCACCAGCGGAAAGGGTAAGCCGAGGAACCAGAGCGAAATGAAGGCCGCTGCCGCCAAGGCCCAGTGCAGCGGTCCCTTCATCGAGCGATCAGCAATCTTTTTCAGCGCTGCCAGAACCAGCGCGATCACCACCGGTTGGATCCCGGCAAAGATTGCAGCGACCAATGGGATATCGCCGTGGGCGGCGGCGATCCAGGCCAGCAGCAGCATCAACGCCGCCCCGGGTACGACGAACGCCGACCCCGCGATCAGACCACCGGCCAGCCCATGCAGCCGCCAGCCGAGCCAAGTCGCCAACTGCTGCGCCTCAGGTCCTGGCAGCATCATGGAAAACGCAAGGCCCCGGTCAAAACTTTCAGACGGGATCCAGCCGCGCTTTGTCACGACCTCGTCCTGCATCAGGGCGATCTGGCCCGCGGGGCCGCCGAAGGAAAGCAGTCCGATTTTCACCCAGACGGGCAGGGCACTGCCAAGAGCAGGCGGACTTTTATCCGGCCGCGCCTCACCTAAACGCGCGCTCATGCGCAGGCTACCAGTCGGGCGCCCGCGGCTTTTAGCGCTTCGAAACCGCCCTGTACGTAAGCCGCCTTGCGCCCGTGCAACATCAGCAGCGCGCAGCCGAACCGACTGACCTCGTGCCCATGCACGCAGAAAGTGGCAACCGGGCCGTCGTGGTCTGTCATTGGGTCATCGTGACCAAAAACGAACGGATCTCGTGCGTCAGCCCCGCTGATCCTGTGGCCAGATGCCACCACGGCAGCTGTTTTACGCAGGTCGACCAGCTTCAGACGCCCTGCTTCGAATTCAGCGAGGGCAATCTCTGCGGTCAGGTGCGGCAGTTGGAAGAAATTAATCTCAGTCATGGCTCATCGCTCCCAAACGGGATGACGGCGATGCTTGGGCCATGGTGGTCTTGCATGTCGGCCTGGCAGCGGGAGACCGCATTACCCCGCGCGTCGGACACTAGGAAACGAGCGTGCCGCGCGCAAGCGACAATGCCGCGTCCCGCGGAGATGCCGACTAGACGCGGAACTTGGTCGGCACCGGGGCCTCGAGATCGACAACGACGATCTCCGGTGGCATCCCGAAGCGCACAGGAAGAATTGAACAACCCAGTCCGCCCGAAACGATCAGATCACGGTTTTTGCCCGCGGCATCGGCTTCGCGCACCTGACCATAGGCATAACGGTTTCCGTGGCGTGACGGGACGATCGGCGAATGCCCGAACAGCCGCACCTGCCCGCCATGGGTGTGCCCGGACAGGGTCAGAGCAACACGTGCTGGAACCTTGGGGAAGACATCCGGCTCGTGCGCGAGCAGGATCGCTGGGGCGGAGTCGGTGATCCCGGCGAGCGTTCCTTCCAGATCGTCGACGCCTGTTTTCCGCCGTCGCCCGCCATGGCCGGGCAGCAGCGCGAGCTGATCTTCTAGCCCGGCCAGCCACAGTCCGCTTTCGCCCATCGGAAGCTTGATTGCCTGGTTAGACAGCACGTTCACCCCCGCTGCCCCCAGCGCGCGGTGGCCGAAGGTCGGGCCATGGCCGATTTTCTGGGCGGTGCGGTCTTCCCACCAGTCATGGTTGCCCATGACCGCATGGACGCCAAGCGGTGCCGACAATTCGCCGAGGATCGGTGCCCATACGGTCGAGTGCACCTGTTGCCGGGTTAACCTGTGCCCGGTGGTATAATCGCCAAGCAGAACGATCAGATCAGCGCCTAACCCGTTGGTCCGCTCGACAATTCGTGCGATCCTGTCTGGGCCCATCCAGGGTGTGCAGGCATGAATGTCGGCAAGGGCGGCAATCCGCAGATGCTGGTCCTTGGGCCAGTCATCCAGTGTGACCCGGTACCGCGTAACGGACAAACGAAAAGGCTCGCCCGCAACCGCGTATCCGCCCAGCAGCGCCCCGCCCATCACAAGGCGTGTCGCCCCCTTGATAAACCCGCGTCTTGTCAGCATGTGCCCCTCGCCATCGTTTCCGCAAGGAGGACTTGGCAGATCAAACGCTTATGCAGGAGGGGGCTGCGCAGGATAAACCGTGCAGATGAAGGTCAGCCTCTGTGCAGCGAACAGCGCTTTATGCGATAGCTCGAGCGACGTCGACCAGGATCAGCCGCTGGACGAACATGATCCCGATGATCACGATCAGCGGCGCAAGATCGATCCCGCCCAGATCGGGCAGCAGACGCCGGATCGGCCGATAGATCGGCTCGGTCAACTGATTGAGGCCCTTCCAGATCTGATAGACGATGGGCTGTTGCAGGTTGATCACCTGAAAGTTGATCAGCCAGCTCATAATGACATGGATGATAATGATCCAGACAGCCAGCGTAAGGATCGTGTCGATCAACCAGAAAAGGGCAGACATGGGCAGGCTCTCGGTCTCGCTTGGGGGTCTTCTGTGTCGATCCGGTACGTAACGATCCGCACCTCGCGGTGCAAGGGCCGCAGAGGATGCCGCTCCGGCCCGGATATCGGCGTCATGGTTAAGATTTTCTAAGAGATGACTTCTAAGAGATGACGTTCCAGGGGTTCCGAGGGTTCGGAGATGCCCAGCTCGTGTCCCGCAGCGCGGCGAATCTTAGATCGAAGAAATGCCGACGCAAGCTCGTAAAATTAACCAATCTCGTGAACCATGACGGTACCGACTCGACGGGGCCCGTGCCGGAACGCGCGCCCGCCGATGCCGCGAACGAGCAGCAGACGTGAAAGGAGCAGGCAATGCCCCGCGTCGACACTGACTTCAGCAGCGAAGATTTCTGTCACGACCACTTCCACGGCGATGATTTCCGCCGACAGCTTGACGGCTACTCCCTGACCACGGCCGAGATCACCTATCACATGCCGGATGCGCAAAGCCTTCTGCAGACCTGTGTCTGGCAACACTACGATCTGGCGCCGGATTTTCCCAAGTTGCGTGATTTTCTGAACTTCTGGCGCCGCGAACTGGATGGGCCCCTGCATTCCGTTAGGGTCGCCCATGCCAAGCTGATCAAACCGGCTGAGTTCCGGTACGTGGACCACGAAATAACAGTGCACTAGAAACGGACGTCGTCCGTCAGGGCCGGGATCGCCATCGGGCTTCCTGGCGGCTGCAAGGCATTCGAATGAACGGGCGCATCCCGAGAAACGACCTGTTGGTCGTCGAAAGGCCCGGTGCCGAAAACGGCACCGGATATCTTCAACCCGTCAGTTGCCCCAGACGATCTGCACGTTCGGGTTCGGATATCGAATCGCGGGCTTCCTGCACCGGCAGGTCTTGACGGGCGGTTTTGGCGGCGGGGTGGTGACCTCGGTCGGTGGTGGCGGCGCAGCCTGTGTCGTTGCCGTGCCCGTCGCACCTTGCGATCGGTTCTCTGCCATCAGCAGATCCACCGTCAGGCGGGTCGCCGGATCGTCTTCCCGGTGGCGCCGGATCAGGGTCTTTTCGTCGCCGAAATAGACCCGGACCCCCAGCAGGAACGATGACTCGTCCTCGTGCAACCGCCCATCGGCAAAGACCGCATAGGCCAGCGACGGATCGGACTGGCCCGGCAATTGCCATTCGGCCCCCAGCGCCGCCTCGGTCCGGCCGAACCAGTGCCGCGCGCCCGCATAAAGCCGCAGATCGTCGACCGGGTAGAAGGCCACGACGGCCGAGCCGATCACATCGGTGTCGCGCACGTTCGAGAACTGCGCCCCGATCAGCCCCTCAATCGAGAACTGGTCGACGTAAAGCTCGCCTTCCACGCCGACATTGGCGACCTGGTAGTTCACACCCGACGTGTTCGCCAGGCCCGAGACATACAGCCCCGCCAACGCCACATCCGGGGCGCGCCAGAAAAGATGCGCCGCGCCGCCGCCGACACCGTCGCCATCGACGGCGCCAACCAGCCCGTCAATTTGCAAGCCGATCGAATGTGTCACCGGCACGGTCAGCGCGCCGTCCAGCAGGAAGGCATCGTCATCGCCGACGGCCCCGCCCGCTACGGCAAGTTTCACGTTCAGGCCTGATACGGCAGGTTTCGCTTCCTCCCCCTGGGCCGCGCCCGTAGAGAGGAGCATTGACGCGATGCAAGCCATCAGCCGCCCCGCGAATGCAGAGGTTGAGTAGGTCATTGTGCTATCCATTCGGTACAAAAGTCTTTGAATGGACGCAGTTTACCTCTCCTTAACTATCAAAATGAGTATCAACTGTTACACGCTGTGCGGGAAACCGGGATGACGTTGCGTCAGTCGCGTCGAGCACTGACCGCTTTGTGTAGGATGGGGTTCCAGCCTACGATCGCGCACAGGGATAGGGCGGGCTTCAGCCCGCCGTTATCCGATCAACTCCAGCACCATCGCTAGAAAGCCGGTGACGCTGCCCACAGCGGCGACCCCGGTGAACTTCTTGTTCTGTGCCGCCCATTCCAACCCGCGCCCCACGGCCTGCGCGGCGGTTGCCAGATTGGCCGGTTGCTGATCGCAAGTTGCCGGGCGCCTTCGGTCCGGGCCGCCTCTGGTTTGATCTCCAACCGCAGACGTTGCTCGCGTGCCGACTCGACTTGTTGTGGCATGATCTCGACCAGGGTCGGCGGCAAGGCAGGGAAAGGCGTCCAGACCGGCCCGGAGGTCAGCTCGATGGCATCCTCCAGCGCCTTCTCCAGACCCAGCAAAGTCGTCCCCGGCGGCAAGGGCTCGTTCTCGGCCCGCAAGATCTCCTCCAGCCGGGCCACATAAGCCCGCGCCATCAGCGCGTGCGCCCGGGCGCAAAGATCTTCCAGCTTGTTGAGGTCGTATTTGTCCAGTGCGCCACGGATGTCCGGATCGTAGACCGCGAACTCGAAGAAGCTCGTCATCTGATGCACGAACTCTGGCCGAACCGCTTCCGGATCCTTCTTCATCTCGCTGGCAAACCGCCCGATATCGCGGCGCAACGAATTCGGCACATTCGGCTGATCGGCCTTCATGTCGGCGAACAACCCGCTCGCCAGATCGCCCAGGGTCGATACCCGGTCGGCCTGATCCCGCATCTTGAACGGATCGGTAATCTCGGCGGCAGGACCAGCAACCGGCACCTCGTCCATCTGACTGCCATCAGGCCGGACCCGGTAGTCAGACCCTGTGAAATTGGAGGTTCGTTCCAAGCTACGATTAGATCGTTCACGTGCTTCGGATAAAGCCACTAGTGAACTGGAAGTCGTTTCACGAGTAGTACTTTCCGGTTCGTCGAAGGCTTCAGCCCAGTCTATATCTCGCGACTGCAGCCAACCGAGAGTTCTTTGTGTTCGGTCGAATACATCCCTGATTTCGGCTATCTCAGCTAGTCTAGGATTTTCTTTACAAGCGGGTATCCCTTTGAACCACAGCCCCTCGAGTGGTAAGTAAGTTAGTGGATTAAGGCTCCATACTTTTGAATACTCAATCCCCAATCGAAACAATTTATGAGAATTCCTGATTGGCTCGAGATCTTCGACTTTGGTCTCATTTAGGCCGAGACGTTTCAGGTTTTTTAAATTTATCAAGGCATCCAATTTTTCAACATTAGTTTTATTCATGTATAGTCGTTCAATTCC
>JBCCMP010000102.1:0-13080 GCA_039026295.1 Pseudomonadota bacterium
ACCCCGGAATTGCAGAGCGTGATGTCAAGTTGAGCCGGTGTTGCATCCTTCGCCTCGACGATGGCCTCCAGCCGGTCCTCGCTCCCCAGAACGAAACGCCCGTACCGCCCCGGGTCTGCCGCATCGAAACCCAATGCGGCCACGTCTGCGCGGGACAGTGCAGCCTCCATCTTCTGCAGGGTTTCGTGCGTTATGAAGGGCGTGTCGCCGAACAGCGCGAAGAGGTTGCCGTCGAACCCTGTCAGCGCGTCCCGTGCCGCCAGGACTGCATGGCCGGTGCCAAGCTGCTGCGTTTGCTGCGCCACCTCGACATCCGGCCGCCACGCACGCGCGGCCTTCTCGACCGCTTCGGCCTCGTGCCCAGCCACGACCACTACCTTGGCCGGTGACAGGGCCTCGGCCGATCGCATCGCATGATGCAGCATCGGGGCCTGCCCGATCGGATGCAGGACTTTAGGCAGCGCCGACTTCATGCGCGTGCCTTTTCCCGCGGCCAGGATGACGACGGCATTGGGCCGGGAGGTTCTGTTCTTGCTCGTCATGCGCGGTGTCTTAACGGGGCCTCGCGACAAAAAGAAGTCGAACGAGAGTCAGAATTCATTTCAGTTCATTGCCGAACCTTTGCTAGGTCGCGAACGGCAGGGAGGGACAGCATGCGCGGCGCAATTTTCGATCTGGATGGTACCCTTGCGGATACGGCTGAAGATCTGCTTTCGGCGGCGAACGCGGCTCTGGGTCCCGTCGGACTGCCGCTGCTGACGGTCGCCGAACACCGGCGCATTGCGGGCCGCGGTGGACGGGCGATGCTGCGCACGTCGGTCGCGCTGGCCGGGCGGGACCCGGACGCGCCTGCAGAAACGGCACTGGTCGATGATCTCTACCCCGCCCTGATCGAGGCGTATGCGCTGGATCTGGACCGGCACACGGTGGTCTATGACGGGGTCGAGGCGTGCCTTGACCGGCTCGCCGGCGACGGATGGCGGCTGGGTGTCTGTACCAACAAACCTGAAAAACTGGCCGTTCCGCTTCTGGACCGGCTGGGCCTGGGGCACCATTTCGGTGCGATCCTCGGCGCGGACACCCTGCCGGTTCGCAAGCCGGATCCCGAGCATCTTGTCGAAACCGCCCGCCGCATTGGCGCTGATCCCATGCGCTGCGTGATGGTCGGCGACACGCAGACGGACCTCTCGGCGGCCCGCAATGCAGGTGTGCCCTGTGTCCTGACCACGTTCGGGTTTTCCGAGCATCCGGTGAAGACGCTGGGCGCGGATGCCGTGGTGTCCGGCTTCGCCGAACTGCCCGTGGTGATGGACCGCCTCTGCCCCGCCGACGCTGCTTGACGCTTTTCCCACCCCAGCCTATATCGGCGCGTCCGGGCGGTTAGCTCAGTTGGTAGAGCACAGTGTTCACATCGCTGGGGTCACTGGTTCGATTCCAGTACCGCCCACCATCGAAGTCTTCGAAAGCACTTGTTTCGCCGGCCTGGCCGACGCGAAATATTCAACGATTGAAGCCTGAGAGTTGTGTTCGACACAGCCACCAAGGCTATCCGACTAATGCAGTCTTTCCTGCAAAACGTTCAGCCGATAAGTTCGTGACCACGACTGCTATCGCATCGCGGATACCCCCAGGCTGATTTTTCGGTGGCTCTGACTTTCAGGCCCTTGTTCTTCGGATCTGAACGGTCGACGTAACCGTGCAGACTGCGACTGGCTGGTGTGGCTAAGGGATTCGGGGACACCATGAGTGAAATCTGGGATTACATCGTCGTCGGCGCCGGGTCCGCCGGATGTGTGCTTGCGAACCGGCTGTCCGCCGATCCGAAGAACCGGGTGTTGTTGCTGGAAGCCGGACCGCGTGATCGCAATCCGTGGATCCATATTCCGATCGGGTACTACAAGACGATGCTGTCGGACCTGTCCTGGGGTTATGACACAGAACCGGAAGCGGAACTTGATGGCCGGCGGATTCACTGGCCCAGAGGCAAAGTCCTGGGCGGATCAAGCTCGATCAATGGTCTTCTCTATATCCGCGGACAGCACGAGGACTATGACCATTGGCGCCAGTTGGGCAACAGCGGCTGGGGATCGGACGATGTGCTGCCCTATTTCAAACGCGCCGAAGACAACGAGCGCGGCGGTGACGATTGGCGCGGCCAAGGGGGACCGCTGAAGGTTTCGGACCTTCGGGACAAGCGAGAGATCTGCGACGCGTTCATCGCGGCGGCCGAGGCGGAGGGATTGCCGCACAACGCCGACTTCAATGGCGCGGAACAAGAGGGGGTCGGGTACTTCCAGACGACCTCGGGCGGGGGCCTTCGGTGTTCCTCGGCTGTCGGCTATCTCAAGCCTGCCCGCGGGCGGCAGAATCTGAAGATCGAGACCGGCGCGCTGGCCAGCCGGCTTCAGATCGACGACAAGCGTGCCGCCGGTGTCCATTACATGCAGGACGGCGTGGAAAAGATCGCGCATTGCCGCGGAGAGGTCGTCCTCTCGGGCGGTGCGATAAACTCGCCGCAACTGCTGCAACTCTCCGGCATCGGTCCTGCGGACCGGCTGGCCGAACTGGGCATCGAGATCAACCATGACTTGCCGGGGGTCGGCCAGGACCTGCAGGACCACCTGCAGATCCGCTCGATCTACCGATTGAACAAACCACTCTCGATCAATGACGAGGTGAACAACCCGCTTCGTAAGGTTTGGGCGGGCATTCAGTTCGCGCTGCGGCGCACCGGGCCGCTGACGCTGTCTGCGGGTTCGGTCGGTGCGTTTGCCAAAGCCCTTCCCGAAAGCGCGACCCCGGACGTTCAGTTCCACTTCATCCCCTTCAGCGCCGACAAGCCGGGCACGGGCCTGCACAAATGGTCGGGTGTTCTGTCGTCGGTCTGTCAGCTGAGGCCAGAAAGCCGCGGCGAGATCATGATAACGTCCAAGGACCCGGCCAAGTATCCCCGGATCGTCGCGAATTACCTGTCGACCGAACACGACAAGCGCGTGATGCTGGAGGGACTGAAACTGGCGCGGCGGATCAGCCAAACCCAGCCCTTTGCGGGACATGTGGAGGATGAGGTGGAGCCGGGGCTACACCGGTCCGAGGACGACGATCTGATGGCGCATATCCGCGAGCGGGCGACGACGGTCTTTCACCCGACCTCGACCTGCCGCATGGGCAACGACCCGATGGCGGTCGTTGATCCGACCCTTTCTGTCCATGGCATGCAGGGCCTCAGGATCGCCGATTGCTCGATCATGCCCACGGTGCCCTCGGGCAATACCAATGCGCCGGCCATCATGGTGGGCGAGAAGTGCGCCGACATGATGTTGGACGCGGCGAAATAAGCGGCGGCGCGGTAGGAAGCGCGCCGAATTCCCGAGATACCGGCTTGCGGTTCGATTATAACAGGGCGTCTGCCTGAGGGTTGATTTTGACGCCAATCCTGCAAGTCGCGCAGGGACGTCCGGCCACTCGGTCGGGGGTCCGCTTCTCTCTCCCGCGATCCACACCGATTGGCAGCACGAATACAACGAGTTGCGAAAATCTCGTTTGCTGCAGAGGTCAGAAGATTGAACCGCCGCTGCGAGCTACTATGGTTCGCATGTGCAAAATGACGCCAGGAGGCATTTTCCCCATGCAACAGTGGTTTTCGGATCTGCGAACGCTGTTTTTTTCGGCCAGTGCCCTGGTGCTGATCAGTGGACCTGCCTTTGCACAGGGCGGTCCGTTGCCCGTCGATGTGGCCCAGCCGCTGCAATACGAGGTTGTGGATTACGATGTCTACACCGGCCGTTTCGAAGCGGTCCGTCAGGTCGAATTGCGCGCGCGCGTCACGGGTTATCTGGACAAGGTCACTTTCGAAGATGGCGATGTGGTAGAGAACGAGACCGTTCTCTTCACCATCGATCCCCGGACGTTTCAGGCCTCGCTCGCCCGCGCAGAGGCAGGCTTGACGGCTGCAAAGGCCGCGCGGGATCTTGCCCAGATCGAGTTTGACCGGGCACGGCAACTGGCGCAGCGCAATGTGGGCACGCGGCAAGAGGTTGACCGCACTGCCGCGGCGTTGGCGGAAGCAGAGGCGCAGGTCAACGTATCAGAGGCCGAACTGCAAAGCGCGGCTCTGGAACTGGATTTCACCGAAATCCGCGCCCCGTTCGAAGGCCGCATGTCCGACAGTGCCGCCGATCCCGGCAACCTTGTCGTCGGCGGCGCGAGCAATGCGACTGTCCTGTCGACAATTGTCTCGATAGATCCGATCCATTTCGTGTTCACAGCGTCCGAGGCTGACTTTCTGCGCTATTCCCGCCGGTTCCAGGCCTCGCCGGGCCTCGGCGCCAGTGTTCAGCCCCTGCCGGTTGGCGTGCGCCTGATGGACGAGGCGAGCTTTCGTCACCAGGGAACGATCGACTTCGTCGACAACAGGCTGGACCCGAATTCGGGCACGATCACGGTCCGCGCGGTCATCCCGAATCTCGAGGGCTTTCTGCGCCCCGGCGTCTTTGGACGGATCCGGGTTCCGGCAACGGAACCCTATCAGGCACTCTTGATCCCGGACACGGCGATCCTGTCCGATCAGGCGCGCAAGATCGTGATGCTGGCCGATGCGGAAGGCAACGTGTCGGCGCGGCCCGTCGTCCTGGGCGACATGGTCGGCGGTCTGAGAGTCGTAAAGGCCGGACTGTCCCCGGACGACATGGTGGTGGTCAACGGGATCCAGCGGGCCCGCCCCGGCGGAAAGGTGGTGGTCGAGACCGTCGAACTCACCTTCGTCGGGGAGTAATCCATGGGCCTCTCGCATTTCTTCATCGACCGCCCGATCTTTGCGACGGTCATCTCGGTGATCCTGACGCTGATCGGCATCGTTGCCTACTACAGCCTGCCGGTAACCCAGTATCCCGAGATTGCGCCGCCGACGATCCAGGTGTCGGCGAGCTATCCCGGTGCATCTGCCGAGACGGTGGCCGACACCGTCGCCGCCCCGATCGAGCAGGAAATCAACGGCGTCGAGGGCATGCTCTACATGCTCAGCCAGTCGACCGGCAACGGGCGGATGTCACTGAACGTGGTCTTTCAACTTGGCACCGATCTCGATCAGGCCCAGGTGCTGGTGCAGAACCGCGTCGCCGCCGCCGAAGCGCGCCTTCCCGAGGAAGTGCGGCGGCTGGGCATCACCACCCGCAAGTCGTCGCCGGACCTGATGATGGTCATCCACATGCTGTCGCCGGACGGCTCGCGGGATCAGCTCTACATCTCGAACTACGCGCGAACACAGGTCGTTGACCGACTGGCGCGGCTGGACGGTGTGGGGCAGGCGACAGTGTTCGCCGAGCGGGCGTATTCGATGCGCGTGTGGCTGGACCCCGAACTTGTCGCTGCGCGCGGGTTGACCGCAGGCGAGGTCGTGTCGGCCCTGCGTGCGAACAATGTGCAGGTCGCCTCGGGCACCATCAACCGTCTGCCGGTGCCCAATCCCGGGGCCTTCGAGTTGCAGGTCGAAACCCAGGGCCGTCTGGTGCAGCCCGAACAGTTCGAGGACATCGTCATCGCCGAAACCGACGGCGGGCTGATCCGTGTGCGCGATATCGGCCGCGTCGAACTGGGCGCGCAGGATTACTCGATCAACGGCTATCTCGGCGACAAGACCGCACTTCCAATCGGGATCTTCCAGCGCCCCGGTTCCAATGCTTTGGAGACTGCCGCTGAACTGATCGCGACCATGGAGGAGCTTTCCGAAGGCTTCCCCGAGGGCGTCGAATACACGGTGGTCTACAACCCGACCGAATTCATCTCGGCCTCCATCGAAGCGGTTTACCAAACGCTGTTCGAGGCGATGCTGCTGGTGGTTCTGGTGATCGTCGTGTTCCTGCAATCCCTGCGCACATCGATCATTCCGGTCATCGCCATCCCGGTCAGCCTGATCGGCACATTCTTCGTGATGCAGGCGTTTGGCTTTTCGCTGAACAATCTGACCCTGTTCGGGCTGGTGCTGGCGATCGGGATCGTCGTTGATGATGCAATCGTGGTCGTCGAGAATGTCGAGCGGTATCTGTCCGAGGGGATGTCCCCGAGAGAGGCTGCCCGCAAAACCATGACCGAGGTCGGCGGTGCCCTGATCGCGACATCCCTCGTGATGCTGGCCGTGTTCATCCCGGCGGCATTTCTGGAAGGCATCACCGGGCAGTTCTTCCGACAGTTCGCACTGACCATCGCCACGGCGACGGTGATTTCGACGGTCGTCTCGCTGACCCTGTCGCCTGCCATGGCCAAGGTCCTGATGCGCGACAAGAATGCGCCAGCGGGAAACGGCGTTATCGGCACCATCACCAAAGCGCTGAGCTGGCCTTTGCTGACCTTCGGGCGCGGGTTCAACTGGGCGTTCGAGAAACTCGCGGACGGCTATGCGGGGCTGACCCGCTTTTTGCTGAAGGCAACAATCGTGGTTCTGGTGATCTATGGGGGGCTGATGGCCTTCACATGGCAGCAGTTCCAGGCAACGCCGACAGGCTTTATCCCCGATCAGGACCAGGGGTATCTGATCACCGTAATTCAGCTTCCGGCCGGTGCCTCGCTGGCCCGCACGGATGAAATCTCGCGCCGTGCCAGCGAGATCATCGAGAACCACCCCGCGGTGGCCAATGCCGTGGGCATCGTCGGGCTGGACGCCGCGACCTTCACCTTTGCCCCGAACGGCGCGGCGATCTTCGTGCCCATGAAGGATTTCGCGTGGCGCGCGGCAAACGGTTACCCCGCGCAACGCGTGCAGGGTGAGTTGCAGGGACAATTGTTCGGGATCAAAGAGGCGAACGTCTTCATGATCGCGCCGGCGCCTGTGCGCGGTGTCGGGACCGGCGGGGGCTGGAAGCTCTATGTGCAGGACAGGCGCGGACGCGGATTGCCTGCGCTGGAGCAAGCCGCCTTCGGCATGATGATCCAGGGCAATCAGGTCGAGGGTCTGAGCCGCGTCTTCACGTTGTTCAATACCAAGACGCCCAAGATCTTTGCGGACATTGACCTCGTGAAGGCTCAGTTGATCGGTGTCACGCCCGCCCAGATCAATCAGGCGCTGGAGGTCTATCTGGGATCTGCGTTCGTCAACGATTTCAACCTGCTCGGTCAGACTTACCGGGTGACAGCGCAGGCGGACGGCCCCTATCGCGACAATCTGGACGACATCGCCCGGCTGCGGGTCCGGTCAAAGGCGGGTGAGATGACCCCGATTGGTGCCGTCGCAAACTTCGAGGACATAACCGGGCCCTACCGGGTGGCGCGATACAACCTTTATCCGGCCGCCGCGGTGCAGGGCGCAACGGTGCCCGGCACCTCGACGGGAGAGGCGATTGCGTCGGTGGAGGCGATGGCAGAGCAGATCCTGCCCTCCGGATTTGGCTTTGAGTGGACGGAACTGGCTCTGCAGGAAAAACTCGCGGGAAACACGGCGATCTATGTCTTTGTGCTGGCAGTCGTCTTCGTATTTCTGGTGCTTGCCGCGCAGTATGAAAGCTGGTTCCTGCCGCTGGCGATCATTCTGATCGTCCCGATGTGCCTTCTTGCCGCGATCTCTGGCGTGCAGTTCCGGGGGATGGACAACAACATTCTGACGCAGATCGGATTGGTCGTGTTGGTGGGGCTTGCGTCCAAGAACGCGATCCTGATCGTCGAGTTTGCCCGGCAGGCCGAGGCTGAAGGTTTGTCTCGTGTCGATGCGGCGATCCGGGCCGCGCGACTTCGCCTGCGCCCGATCCTGATGACCTCTTTCGCGTTCATCCTGGGCGTCCTGCCGCTGTTGATCGCCCAAGGCCCAGGGGCAGAGATGCGCCAGGCCCTCGGGACCGCCGTGTTCTTCGGCATGGTCGGCGTGACGGTTTTCGGTCTGCTGTTCACGCCGGTTTTCTACGCGCTTTGCCGCTGGTTCGCCTCTTTCTTTCATCGCCCTGCGGCCTGATCACGGGAGATAAAGAGCCAGCGTTTTCAGCGCTGAAGGGGCAGCGGAAAGGCGATCCGGGAGTCAGACCGATACCTGTTCCTCTGTTTGGCGTGTGGGGGTTATGTCCATCGCGACTGAGCATACGGTGCGGTCCGTTTTCTCTGGTCCGGGGTAGAGAACCGTGCGGGTGACGTCCAGAACCCGCTGGCTGCCGTCACCGATCGTGATCTTAACCAGACCGCGTTCCGCGCCCGCGTCGCCAGCCAATAGAGACGCAGCGGCCTCGATGTCAGCTTGCGCATCGGCTTCTGTCAGAAACTCGCGAACGTTCTTGCCCAGAATTGCCATGGGATCGTGACCCATCAACCGGCAGAATGCGTCGCTGACCCTCAGGATCGTGCCGTCCGCATCGCGGTGCATCAGATAGAACGGCGCCTTGTCCAAGATCAACCGAAGTTCGGCATTCGCCCTTTCCAGGGCAGCCTCGTAAGCGGTCTGCTCGGTGATGTCCAAAGCCGTCTGCAGAATGGTATCCTCGTTCTCCGCTCCGCCCGGAATGCGCGTGCGCCGCATCAGCAAGGACAGACGTTCGGTGCTGTCGGGCGGTGTCATTTGACGCATGATCTCGTCGCGTTGGGAGCCGCTCTGCAGAAAGGCCCTGGCATCGTTCAGGCTTTGCTCGGCCTCGTCCGGACGCAGAATTTCAGCGACGTTGCGCCCCGCTGCGTCGTCGAAAGATATCCCGTAGCGGTCGGCCCAGTTGCGCGAGGCTCGCAATATTGTTCCGTCCGCCTTCTGGTGCACCACGAAACTGGGCATCTGTTCCAAAAGCGTGCGCAGCTCCGTCCCCTCCGGCGAGGTTGTCAGGAACAGCGTTCCCCCCTGGATCTGACCGTCGGCCGTAATGAAAGGCGCACTGGTCAGCGTAAACAGGCGGCCTTCCGATACGAACTCTTCGACAACGCGTTGCCCCATCCGGACAACCCTTTCACAGATCGGGGCGAGCTGCGGAAAGTCCGGCGGAACGCGCAACTGACTGAGGTGCGGAAGGGCATCGTCTTTTTCCAGCCCGAAAATCCTTGATGCCGACAGACTGTATTTCGACACCGACAACTCGTGATCATAGACCAAAAGCGGTGCTTCCACCTGATCAAGAACCGCTTCCAGCTCTTCGTTGACTTCCTTCAATTCGTCCGACTGAACCTGATAGGCTTCGTTGATGGTGATCAGCTCTTCGTTCGTCGATTGCAGCTCTTCGTTCGATGTCTCCAGTTCCTCGTTCAGGGATTGAAGCTCCTCGTTATTGGACTGCATCTCCTCGTTGGCGACTTTCAATTCCTCGTTTGCCGCTTCCCATTTGTCGATCGTCCGGTTCAGGGCATCCTGCGTCGTCGTCAGATCATCGCGCAGGGTCTGGACGGATTCACCATCGGCTCCCGGCGTGTCCTCCGGGACCACCTGGGAATCGCGCTTGTCCCTGATTTCGAAGACAAGCAGGTAATGGTCATCGCCAAGTGCATCGTCCGCCAGCAGGTGCATTTCAATCTGCACTGTCTTTTCCGGTAGGGTGTCGATGGTGCGGATGTCACCCTTACGCGACCTTTCGGTCTCTTTGACGATCGAGGACAGGATCCGCACTTCTGAAGCGATCGGATCGACCAACAGGCTGTGGTCCAGTTCCAACCTCTGCGTGTCCCCGCTGAGGGTGATGAAGGGCGTGACATTGCCGAAGACATTGACGATCCGCAGATCATGCGTCAGCAGCAGGGCGTTCTCGCCGAGGCTTCGCACCAATGCTGTAAGCAACGGCGTTACGCCATTTGGCTTTATGTTCGCCGCTCCTCCGCCCCTCTCCCGGCGCTGCGATGCCGGCAATTGTCGCGGAAAACCGGGCCGCCGCATGCCGCGGGCCGGGTCCGTGGCTGCGGCCATGCGCTTCTGCAGTATTTTCTTCCCCGGTTCGATCTCTCTGAACAGGTCCGTCGAAAAGGCGGCATTGTCCGCCGTGCCTATAAAGACGGCGCCCGTGTCCCGCAGCGCATAGTGGAAGTTGGAAAATGCCTGATCCTGCAGGCCCGGTCCGAAGTAGATCAGCAGGTTACGGCAGCAGACCAGATCGATGTTCATGAACGGCGGATCCTGGACCACGTTGTGCGGTGAGAACAGAACCATCGATTTCAGATCATGGTGCACGTTTGCGAAATCGCCTTCTATTTCGAAGTATGTCGAAATGTAATCTGCCGGGACGTCCTTCAATGTGGCGATTGAATACTGCCCGCGCCGGGCGAATTTCAGGGCGACATCGTCGATATCGGTCGCAAAAATCTGAAGACCGCTGGCACGCGCGGCGCGAATGCCGCCAAGCGCCTCGGCGAACAGGATGGCGACGCTGTAGACTTCCTCGCCTGTTGCGCACCCGGCGATCCATACACGGATCGGTCGTGCGCCGATGCTATGAACCTGCTCTGCTATCAACACCTTCAGCGCATCGTACTCGACGATGTCGCGGAAAAAGCTCGTGACGGAGATCAGAAAATCACGAAAGAGCGTATCGACCTCTTCGTCATGGTCCCGGCAATACGCGGCGTAGGCCTCGTGATCGTCGATATTCAGGGCGCGCATGCGCCGCTCGATGCGTCTCAGGATCGTTGTCTGTTTGTAGCCACTGAAGTCGACCCGGCTGCGGATCAGGACAAGGTGCAGGATCTCGGACAGGGCCGATGGACTGTGCTCGGCCTTGATCGCTTCTGCCAATCTCGCGTCCGTGAGCGACAGGGCTGACAGTCGCTCGCCAATTTCAACTGGCGGCAGCACCAGATCGATGCACCCGCTTGCAATGGCCGCGCTTGGCATCCCGTCATATTTTGCTGTCTCAAGGTCCTGTGCGATGGTCGCCCCACAGGCTGCCCGGATCGCCTTTATGCCGGTTGTTCCATCTGACCCCGTACCCGACAGAACAATGCCGACCGCGTACTGCCCCACCTGATCGGCGAGCGTTTCAAAGAAGTGATCGATAGACGGTTTGACCGAGCCGAGTTCGCGGCTGGGCGGCACGAGTTTCAACTGGCCGTCTGCAAAAACAACGTCAGAGTTCGGCGGCACCACGTAGACGACGTTGGCCTCTGGCGCGGCACATTCGTCGATCTCGACCACGTGCAGATGGGTTTCGCGTGCAACCAGCGGCGTCAACAGACTGCGCTGGGTCGGCGACATGTGCTGCAGGACCACATAGGCAGCCGGCGCGTTTTGCGGCGCACTGCGCAACAGGGATCGCACCGCCTCCAGGCCGCCTGCGGACGCGCCTATGCCGACGATGAACAGGGCCTCGGTCTCTTCACCCATGAATCCCCTTCCCGGCAACGGTCTGCCGACGATAGAAATTCCAAATAAGCCCCGCCGAAAGACTACTGTAAGCTCAATCAAAAAGCCAATCACCTGTGGCAGGGCATCTTGCCTGGTTGTCAGCACCAGGCATTGCTTCGTGGTGCCTGCTTGAGATCGATTACGGTTAACTGGACCTGACGGCGCTGACCGGGTATCTTCACGTCAAACAGGTGCGTCAGACGCCGTTAAATCGAGGCCACAATGCAGTTCCCAGACAGGTATGCTGACCTGCCGGAGTACGCGTTTCCGCGTCTTCGACGGCTGTTGGGCAACGTCGCACCCGGCGGACCAGAGATAGCGATGTCTCTCGGCGAACCGCAGCACGCGGTCCCCGAATTTGTCGGTCCGATCATGCTGGAGCATTCGGCCAAGCTGTCTAAATACCCGCCGAACGAGAGCATCCCGGAATTGCGAGAGGCCATCTCGGACTGGCTGGCACGGCGCTACGCGGTCTCTGACGCGTACCGGGACCCGGATACGCAGATCTTTCCCCTGAACGGAACGCGCGAGGGCCTGTTTGCGTCTTGCCTTGCACTAAGTGCCGAAACCAAGAACGGACAAAGGCCTGCCGTGCTGCTGCCGAACCCGTTTTATCAGTGCTACACGGTTGCGGCGATCACGGCGGGGGCGGAACCCGTCTATCTGAATTGCTCGGCCGAGACCGGGCACTTGCCGGATTTCGCGTCGCTGCCCGCCGATCTGCTGGACAGGACAACGGTTGCCTACATCTGCTCGCCCGCCAATCCGCAGGGCGTCTGCGCCAGCCGGGCCTATTGGCAGACGCTTCTTCGGCTTGCCGAACAGCACGATTTCCGGGTTTTTGCGGATGAGTGCTATTCCGAGATCTACCGCGACACGCCGCCGGTCGGCGCGCTGGAAGTCGCGTCGGAGATCGGCGCGGACCCTGAACGGCTGGTGTGTTTCCACTCGCTGTCCAAACGGTCGAACCTCGCCGGGCTTCGGTCAGGATTTGCTGTCACCGGCCCGCAGAACCGCGCGCGAATGCTCCAGCTGCGTTCCTATGTCGGGGCACCCCTGCCAATTCCGGCACAACATGCCGCGACCGCGTGCTGGCGGGACGAGGCCCATGTCGAGGCAAACCGCGATCTTTATCGGCAGAAATATGCCATCGCGGACGACGTGTTCGGCAACGCGCCGGGATACATGGCACCAGAGGCGGGCTTTTTCCTGTGGCTGGATGTCGGCGCGGGCGAGGACGCGGCGTTAAAGCTGTGGCAGGAGACCGGGGTGCGCGCGCTGCCCGGTGGATACCTGTCGCGCGATGTTGCGCCGGAACTGGGTGGCGGCAATCCGGGAACCGGATATCTGCGCCTCGCGCTGGTGGCACCTTCCGAGGATGTTCGCCGCGGGCTGGAGGCGGTACGCGAGGTGGTCTTATGAGTGGACGCGCAGAATTGGGGATCGTCTGATGGCGTTGTTTCTTGGCGACGGTGCAAAGAGACCGCTGATGGACGCGTCCATGAGCGTCATGATGCGCCGCCGCATGAACGAGTTGTGGGGCCTCGGTTTCATGATCTGCGCCGCGACGTTCTTTGCCGTGCTGTGGTCCTACAATGTCGGGGACCCATCGCCCTTCAGTGCGACCGGTCAGCCTGCGCTGAACTGGCTGGGCGAGGCGGGTGCGGTCCTGGCCGACACTCTCATGCGCTATTTCGGACTGGGGTCATGGTTCTTCGTCGCCCTGTTCGGTGCCTGGGGCATCCGGTTCCTGCTGCATGTCGGGGAGGAACGGATCTGGGCGCGGTCGCTGATGGGAC
>JBCCMP010000103.1:0-13077 GCA_039026295.1 Pseudomonadota bacterium
AAGTGGAACGTGCGCGCAATGGCGCTGATCACGATCCCGAACATGATCGCTACAAGATAGACCCCGGCAAGGATCGCGAGAAGGTCGCAAAAGCGGTCGATCAGGCGCATTCAAAGGTACCGGCAAAACGGGCGGAACTTGGCCCCGCCCGTTGCATTGTCCATCGCGCCTCCCGCTGGGATCGCGACACGGCAGGCGATTTATTCGCCAGCATACAGCTTGCGCAGTTCGTCGTAGACGGGATCGTCACCCAGCCGTTCTTTCATACGCGCCCAGGCTGCGTCGTCCGCCATCGTCTGGTAGACTTTGCCCGCCTCTTCCGAATGGCTGACAAAGGTCATGCCACCATCAGAGAGCTCCTGAGCATCCGTAGCCACATCGCCCTGGCGATCAGTCCAGGACTTTTCTTCCCATTCCATGACCACGTCCTGGATCAGCTTCTGGCTTTCCGGGCTTAGCGCGTTCCACGAGTCGAGGTTGAAGATCACGCCGATATCCGTGTTGTAGAACACCGGGTCGACCCGATACTTCAGGAACTTGTTCCACTTGAGCTGCGGGATGCCGATCTCAGTCCAGGCTGCGGCATCGACGGTGCCTTTCTCCAGCGCCGCATAAACCTCGGTCGCAGGCATCGAGGAGGTGGTGGCTTTCAATGCCTCGAAGAATGCATGGTAGATCGGATTGTCGCGCAGTTTGACGCCGGTCAGATCCAGAACACCGGTCTCCGGGTCGAATTTCGGTTCCTCGTTCATGTAAATGTGGAACTTGATGCCGCCGTCGATCCAGCCGAGGTGTTTGACGTTAAACCTCTGCTGATGCGCCGCATCCATGACGGCCGCCCCGCCGTTGGCGCGTGCTTCCATTGGGGTGACCCGGCTCGCGACCATCGCGTCGATTTCCGGCACGTTCTTGCCGTAGAAACTGCCGGGTGTGTGGACCATGTCCACCACGCCGTCGCGCACGGCCGCGGGTTGCTGGAACATGCCGATCGCCTCGGGTCCGCCGCGAACTTCCACCTCCAGGACGCCTTTGCCGCGCTCGTTCAGATCTTCGACCATCGCGAGGAACGTCTGCGTGTAGACCAGAAACGGCGGAAACGCGTGAACCGCGGAAATCTTGTCGACGGCCCAGGCTGAATTCGCCGTAACCGCAAGCGCAAGGGCCGATAGCCCGGCGCGTTTGGCGAGTGTTTTGAACATCTCATTCTCCCTGTCTTCGGGAGACATTCATCTGCCTAGCCTCCCCAAGTCGGATCAAAGCCCGAAATGGCGCGC
Organism: Pseudomonadota bacterium; assembly: GCA_039026295.1. Lineage (GTDB taxonomy): Bacteria > Pseudomonadota > Alphaproteobacteria > Rhodobacterales > Rhodobacteraceae > Thermohalobaculum. Next base: position 1,275 of record JBCCMP010000103.1, read on the forward strand.
GGATCAATTGTCTTCGGGGAATCGGGTCACACGGATCGGCATTGATCCGATGATCTACCATGTCATGCGAGACTCAGCACAGCCGATTTCGATATAGTTTGCGAATCGTTTTTTCTTTTGGAGCATTCCGCGATGACCCCGATCGTCAGACAACCGGGTTTTCCGATGTCCTTTCGGCTTGCCCTGGCAGCGATGGTTTTCTGGGGAAGCGCTTCGCTGAATCCTGTCGTTGGCCATGCCGCCGCCTGCGACGTCGGGGCGCGCGTCGATGGCCTTGATATCATTCGGTTTATCGGTGGGCATGAATTGATCGGCTATAGCGCGCGCACCAAAAAAGACTGGACCGAGAGGCTTTATCGCGGCGGGAATACAGAGTTTCAGGCGTCTGGAGGAAATGTCTCCAAGGGTATCTGGAAGGTGGAAAAAGGACAGCTTTGCTTTTCCTATGGCACTCTTACCGAATGGTCGTGCAAGACGGTTCATCGGCCGCAGGGAGATTGCGGCAGCCTCAGTTACGTGTTTCTGGATGATGCCGGGCAAGTTACCTCTGGGATAACTTCGGTCAGCAAGCTCTCCGATGGTGCGCCCAGCTCTGGTCAGGCGGGCACAGCACAGCTTTCTGCAGCGGAAGATGGATGGACGCAGGCACAGAGGATCGATGTGCAGGATGGCCTCTTGTGGGCGGGACACTACTCCGGCCTGCTGGATGGTGATTTCGGCGCGGGCACGCGGCGGGCAATTCGTGCCTTTCAGGCTGACCTCGGCGCATCGCGTACCGGAACGCTGACAGCAACGCAGATTGATCTTCTCCGCCGTAAAAAACGGCAGACACAGGCCGATGCCGGTTTTCGCGTCGTCACCGATGATAGAACGGGAATTCGCATTGGCATGCCAGAGAAGATCATCGCCTATCAGGGCGAGGAAGACGGGCTGCACATCTACCGTGGGAAGTCCGGCCAGCCGTGGTCAGAGCTTGCCTTGGTTGACGTCCCGGGCAGCCGTGCAACGCTCGCAGCGCTTTACGGCAGCCTCGTGGGCCCGGACGACGCGGGGCCTGATCGATATGCTGTCCTGAAAGATGACTGGTTTGTCGTCTCGTATACGAAGAATGGAACGGCTAGATACTCGAATGTGCGCATGGTCGGTGGCAGCATGAAGGGCTTCATCCTGCGCTGGACCGACGAGGAGTCGTCGTTGTTTCCGCGCATAGCCGCTGCGATGTTCAACAGCTTCGAGGCGGTGCCTCAGGTCGCCCCATCTGCTGCACAAGGCAGCAGCGTCGCTTCAGGGAAGGCGGGCTCTGGCAAGGCGGGCGATGGCCGCGAGGCACGGGCGCCGATTGCTGAAGGCAAGGCTGGCGACGGCCGGACATCCCGCCCCTATCGCGAAACGACCCCGCAACAGCCAGACCTGCGGCGGCAAGATCTCGGGCGAGAGCCGGATTCTACGGGTACTGGATTTGTGGTTGATCGCCGTGGCCGCATCCTGACCAATGCCCATGTAATCGATGGCTGTCAGCAGATAACGCTCGCCAACGGCGTTCCGGCACGCGTGATGAAAGTCAACGACGCCATCGATCTTGCGCTGATCGAGGCAGAGGCGGGCACTTGGCCGCGCATTGCGGCATTCGCGCCGAAGGATGTTCGGTTGAATTCCGATGTCACAGTGATCGGCTATCCGTTGCACGGTTTGCTTGGGGGCGTGAACGTCACGCGCGGATCGGTCAGCGCGTTGTCCGGTTTGCGTGACAATCAGAGCCAGATCCAGATCACGGCGGCGGTGCAGCCCGGCAATTCGGGCGGACCTGTGCTGGATAACAGTGGGTCTGTGCTGGGGGTCGTTCAGAGCAAACTGGATGCGGTTAAACTTGCCGAGGAGATCGGTGACATCCCGCAGAACATCAATTTTGCGATCCGGGGCGACGTTGCTAAGGAATTTCTGTTCGGCGCGGGGATCAGGTTTCAGGTGGCCAGCCCGTCCACCGCGTTGTCTCCTGCCGATCTTGCAGATGCCGCGACACAGTTCACAGTGCTGGTCAGCTGCTATGAGTAGCCTGGCTCAGTAGACGAACTGACCGCGATCGGCTTCGTCCATTCCTGCCGTGCTTAGCGCCCACCAGAGGGCCACTTTCCCGATGTTGTACCACCATGCCAGGGACTCTCGCGCGATGTTGAACAGTCCTTTCCTGGCGCGCCACCATGTCATGTCACCGCTGGCAACAAGGCGGGTTCCAGATAGTCCCAGGTAATCAGCAAGATACGCAGTCCGCGTGAGGTGGAAGTCGCTTGTGACCAAGGCGATCTCGGTGCCCCTCGCAGTGGTGAGAGGCATGGAGAAGCGAATGTTTTCGAAGGTCGTTCGCGCCTTGCCTTCAACGATCATATCGGCGGGGTTTGCACCAAGATTGATCGCGTAATCTCGCATTTTCTCGCCGATGATGATGTTGCGCCCGCGAAGCTTGCCACCGCTCAAGATAAGAGTATCGGCCATGCCGTTTTTCAGCAGGTCGACGCCAGCACGGACGCGCATTCGGCTGTGGTAGCCAAGTACCCGGTCGGGATCGATGCCCGCGCCGAAGATGATCGCGACCTTCACGGGTTCGTCCAGCGAACGGCCGCCCAGATGCTGTTTCAGCATCGCTGTCGATTGCCAGTAGACTGCGACTGCAGTTACCAACCAGACGGATAGAAAAAACAACAACATCCGTCTGGCAAGACGGATCATTCCCACTCGATCGTACCGGGCGGTTTCGACGTCACATCATAGACAACGCGGTTTATACCTTGCACCTCGTTACAGATCCGGTTGGCTGTCCGCCCGAGGAAATCGTGTGGGAATGGGTAGTAGTCGGCCGTCATGCCGTCGACCGAGGTCACCGCGCGCAGCGCACAGACGTGGTCATAGGTCCGATCGTCGCCCATTACGCCGACCGTTCGGACCGGCAGCAGGACGGCAAAGGCCTGCCAGATCTCGTCGTAGAGACCCGCCTTGCGGATCTCGTCCAGATAGATCGTGTCGGCCTTCCGCAGGATATCCAGTTTCTCTCGGGTTATCTCCCCCGGGCACCGTATGGCGAGGCCGGGGCCTGGAAATGGATGACGGCCCACGAAGGCCTCGGGCAGGCCAAGCTCACGCCCGAGTGCCCGTACTTCGTCCTTGAAGAGTTCCCTGAGCGGCTCGACCAGATCCATGTTCATACGCTCGGGAAGTCCGCCGACGTTGTGGTGCGATTTGATGGTCACGGACGGACCGCCAGAGAACGACACCGACTCGATGACATCCGGGTACAGCGTGCCCTGTGCCAGAAACTTTGCACCGCCGATTGCACCTGCATGTTTTTCGAAGACATCGATGAAGAGCCGCCCGATCGTTTTGCGCTTGGTCTCGGGATCGGTGACGCCGCCGAGCTCTCCCAGGAACAGGTCGGTCTCGTCTGCATGGATCAGTGGAATGTTGTAATGATCGCGGAACAGGCCGACGACTTCATCCGCCTCTCCTGCGCGCATCATGCCGGTGTCCACGAACACGCACGTCAGTTGATCGCCAATAGCCTCGTGGATCAAAACGGCGGCGACCGAGGAATCGACGCCCCCGGACAGGCCGCAGATGACCTTCTCCGCGCCGACCTGCGTGCGGATCGCCTGTATGGCCTGATCCTTGTAGGCAGCCATGGTCCAGTCGCCGGTGAACCCGGCAAGCCCAAGGAACCGTTTCAGCAATTTCGCGCCGCGCGGGGTATGATGGACCTCTGGGTGAAACTGCACTCCGTAAAAATGCCTCAAGGTATCACCGACAATTGCACATGGCGCGCCGGGGGAGGTGGCGATCACCTCGAAGCCGGGCGCGATTTCCGAGACATGGTCACCATGGCTCATCCACCCCTGCTCCGGTCCATCTGCGAACCAGTCCTGCAAGATCGGTGAAGCCTTGCCTTGTTCGACGTAGGCGCGGCCAAACTCCGCTGTCCCGTGCCCCCGTTCAACCGTGCCGCCCAGCAGGTGCATCATGGCCTGCTGGCCATAGCAGATGCCGAGGACAGGCACCTCGGCCTCGAAAACCTCGGGGGCGGGCAGGGGGGCACCATCTGCGAACACCGATGCCGGACCGCCGGACAGGATGATGGCTTGCGGGCGCAACTTCGATAAAAAGTCCCGGTCGACGCGAGAGAAAGGGTGAATTTCGCAGTACACATCCATCTCCCGCAGCCGACGTGCAATCAACTGGGTCACCTGCGAGCCGAAATCGACGATCAAACAGGTCTGATGGGAGGTGTCTGTCATGGCGCGGCTCCGTTCCTTTGGCCGTCCATACAGTGCTTTCGCCACTCTGAGAATTGGCAAATCGCCAACAGACGATCATATCGCGCCCGGCCCGGCGACTCGGCAAGAGCCGCGCCATCTGATCTTTCAGGTGTGAAGACTGCGCCAGCGCGTGCGAAATTCGGTGCGCCCGCTGATTGGCCGTTATTCCGATCGCGTTAGGCCTCACGAATCGTCCAATCATGTCGCAATCAATTCGCTGTAGGGCGAAAAAGGCGAAGGCCGTCCGGTGGATTGTTTTATCCCTTCGATCATCAGGACGCGCACGCGCAACCAGATATGGCTGCTGGAGGACGGGATGATCGAAGGTGAGACTATCGGACGGCGGCGCGGGCGTGGCGGGGGCGGCGCTGCGCGGCGAGCAGAGCGTACGGCAACGAAACTGGAAGCTGCGCGTTTTATCGAGCGCAACATCCCCACCTTCGACGTGCTGAATGCCGAGGCGCTGGAGATCATTGAAGCCAACGCCGACACCGTTCTGGAAGAAATCGGCGTAAACTTCATAGAGAACCCAGGGGCGCTGGAACGCTGGAAAGAGGCAGGCGCTGACGTACAGGGCGACCGGGTCCACATCCCGCGCGGGATGGCGCGAAAACTGTGCGAGACGGCTCCAGCGAAGTTCACCCAACATGCCCGCAACCCGGAGCGCAACGTCGATATCGGCGGAAACTCTCTGGTTCTCGCCCCGGTTTACGGCCCGCCATTCGTGCGCGACCAGGAGGGCGGACGCCGCTATGCGACGATGGCCGATTTCGAGAAGTTCGTGAAACTTGGTTACATGTCCAAGTGGCTGCACCATTCCGGCGGGACGGTGTGCGAGCCGACCGATGTACCGGTCAACAAGCGCCATCTCGACATGCTGTATGCGCATATGCGCTGGTCCGACAAACCGTTCATGGGCTCGGTCACCGAACCCTCGCGCGCTGCCGATTCGGTCAAAATGGCCGGCATCTTGTTCGGCGATGATATCGTTCAGCAGAAGACGGTGATGACGTCGCTGATCAACATCAATTCACCGTTGACCTTCGACGGCGTCATGATGGGAGCGCTGGAGGAATACGCAGCCGCCAATCAGGCAGCGATCGTTTCGCCCTTTATCGTCGGCGGTGCGATGGCACCGGTTTCGGTCGCGGGTACGTTGACTCAGGTGCTGGCAGAAGTAATGGCAGGCGTCGCCTACTCGCAGCTTATCCGGCCCGGGGCACCGGTGATTTTCGGTGCATTTGTCACGTCGATCGATATGAATTCCGGCGCGCCCACATTCGGCACGCCAGAGGCATCGAAGGTGCTTTACGGCGCCGGTCAACTGGCGCGGCGGCTCGGGCTTCCGTTCCGGTCCGGTGGCGGACTCTGCGGGTCCAAACTGCCCGACGCGCAGGCCGCTTACGAGACCGCAAACACGCTGAACGCGGCCTTGATGGGCGGTGTGAATTTCATGCTGCACTCTTGCGGTTGGCTGGAGGGCGGGTTGGTGTCGTCCTTCGAAAAGTTCGTTCTGGATGCGGACCAGCTGGGTGTGCTGCATTCCATCGCGAAGGGCGTCGATGTTTCAGAAAACGGTCAGGCCATGGACGCGATCCGAGAGGTCGGGCCCGGCGGGCATTACCTTGGCTGTGCGCATACGCAGGCAAACTTCAAGGACGCGTTCTGGCGATCTGATGTTCTGGACTACAAGCCGTTCGAGACATGGGCGGATGAGGGTGCGCGGGATACCGCACAACTGGCGTCCAGGCGGGTCGAGCGAATGATGGCGGAGTACGAAGCGCCTGCTATCGATCCTGGCATCGACGAGGCGCTTAAAGCGTTCATGGCAGAGCGTAAGGCTGCACAGCCGGACGCGTTTGCCTGACGCGCTCAGCCCGGCGCGCTGGCGTCGGCCTGAGATTCTGCAAGCAGTGCGGCGAGCACCTGAACATGCCGCCCCGGCCGATAACCGGGCGATTTAGCGCGGCGTGCTTCCTCGAACTGCGATTCGGTTTCGACAAGCCTCGGCAGGATTTCATCATCGGGCTTGGACAGCAGTCCCGGAACGGCGCCCGGCAGGTCGCGGCTTCTCTTATAGTTCCTGGCCACATTCAGCGCTGTGGCCACCAGAATTCTGGGTCTGCTCATCGCAAACAACTCCTCGATTAGGTCCGCCCGCATCGCCATCGGACGCTCTGCGGTGCTGGCAGAGCATCCGGTCGATTTGGCGGTGTTGCGGAAGATTGAGGAGCGCCGCGCGCTGCTTCTGTGGAAAATTTACTGTCTGTTAACTTGCTGACAAAAATAGAATTTCGAAGATATCCACAGATTAATACTCTGTTGAGAAATCCGACATATGCACAGTTTGTCTAAAATTTGAATCAAATTAGGGGCGTACCAAAGTGAACGAAACTCAGGACGTTCTTCAAAGCTGCACCGCGCGGGCGGATGCTGTTTTCTCCGGCACCTCGCAGGCCGCATCGGCCAAGGATGCGGCGCTTTACCTGGCCCATACCGAGCGCGGCGCAGGCATTCGTGCGCTGGCAGAGGCCGTCGGAACCCATCCCTCCACAGTGTCGCGTGCGGTCCGGCGGGTTGAACACAAACGCGACGATCCATTGTTCGACAAAATGTTGACCGAGGCCGAGGAACTGGAGACGCCCGTGGCTGATTCCGCCAACGTTAATCAGGTGCCGGCGCTGTTGCGCGAAACGGGCCGGGTTCCGCACGATGAACTGCGTCGGGAAGCCAAAAAATATCTTCGCCGCCTGTCCGAGCCCGGTGCATTTCTATTGATTGCCCACGCAGCAGAGAAGGCCGGCATCTTCTGTGCCGCGAATCAATTCAAGCGCCCCATTTCGATCCTGTCGGTCAGCATTGCTGCAGAGTTCATGCGTCAGGACTGGATCAAACCTCGGTCACGTGGTTCATCGACGGTAAAGTATGGCATTACCGATGTCGGCCGGGCCCATCTGCGGCGGGTTCTCGCCGAGGACCGCCCGCAAAAGGGCGGCTTTGCTGAAGCTGCATCGCCGTTTTTGAACCAGCACCGGGAAATGGGCGAAAAGCTTTTTGCCAACAAGGAGACAGGCAAGCCAGAGCCGAAAGCCGTCAACCTTGGCGAAAGCCCGATCGGCTGGTTGGCGCGGCGGAAAGGGTCTGACGGCAAACCGTTTCTGGGGCCGGAGGAAGTCGAGGCGGCGGAGCGTCTTCGGTGCGACTTTGAGGCTGCAAACCTGGGCCCGCAGATCGCACAGGACTGGCAGCGGTTTCTGACGCCGTCCGACAGGCTTTCCGGAACGCCGCAGCATCATGGGCCAGGTGGCGGCGCGACGGCCGCCCGTGACCGTGTGATGGCAGCATTGGCGTCACTTGGTCCTGGACTGGCAGATGTTGTCATGCGGACCTGTTGCTTCCTTGAGGGGCTGGAGGCCTGTGAGCGACGAATGGGCTGGTCAGCCCGGTCGGGAAAGGTTGTTCTGCAACTGGCCCTGCATCGATTGGCCGATCATTACGGTTTGATCGTTTTCCGCAACTGATCTGACGGCCTGGCACGGCTTTAGTGTCGGTTGACTTTGATCCGGGCGCGCGCAATCTCGCGCCATGACGACACGCCTTATCGAAACCGATGCCGACGTTGCCGAGGGCGCGGCATGGCTTGCAGAGCAGGAACCGCGCTTTGCCGCCGCCCTGATCGAAACTGGCAAGTTACCGCTGCGTCGGCGCGGAGGCGGCTTTCCCGCCATGCTTCAGGCGATTTGCGGTCAGCAGCTTTCTGTCGCGTCAGCGGCGTCTGTCTGGAACAAGCTCTGCGCGGAAGATGCCACGACGGCCGAAGCCTTCCATGCCTGCTCTGATGAAACGTTGCGCGCATGCGGCTTGTCCCGACCGAAGATCAGATATGGCCGGGCTCTGGTTGATGCCGATATCGACTACCGGGCACTCGCGACGATGCCGGAGGAAGAGGCGATCGCCACGCTTACGGCGGTCAAGGGCATCGGCGTCTGGACCGCCGAGATTTACCTGAAGTTCGCCGTAGGCCGCGCAGATGTGATCGCAGCTGGGGATCTGGCACTGCAGGAAGCCGCGCGCATTCTGTTCGAGTTGCCGACGCGTCCAACGGACAAGGAACTTCGTGTGCTGGCCGAGCCATGGTCCCCTTGGCGCGCTGTTGCCGCGCGGTTGCTGTGGGCCTATTACCGAGTGGCGAAGAACCGCGAAGGCATCTCGGAGTAGACCATGGCATCCTTGGACGGGCCCCGCGCCCCGGCGAAATCGGGAAAGACCAAATCGCTGGTGATTCTGCTCCACGGATACGGGGCAGACGGCAATGATCTGTTCGGCCTTGCACAGCCGCTGTCGGAATATCTGCCGGATACCGCATTTCGATCTCCGAACGCGCCCGAAAGAAGCGTGGTCAATCCCATGGGATATCAGTGGTTTCCCATCGCATGGCTGGACGGCTCCAGCGAAGAGGCGATGAAAGAAGGCTTTGAATCATCGGTTGGTCTGTTGAACGCTTATCTTGACGAGGCAATGGCTGAAGAGGGCGTGACCGCCGCGCAGACAGCTTTGGTCGGCTTCAGTCAGGGCACCATGATGAGCCTTTATGTGGCCCCGCGCCGGGATAACGCCGTTGCGGGGGTCGTTGGTTTCTCAGGCCGCTTGCTGCCGTCAGAGGATCTGTCAGCGGCAACGGTCAAGCCACCTGTTCTGCTGATCCACGGGGACATGGATGAGATGATCAATGTCTCGGAGATGTCTGCTGCGGAGACGGCGTTGCGTGAGGCCGGATTCGATGTCTCCAGCCATATCAGCCGCGGGACCGGGCACGGCATCGCGCCCGATGGGCTTAGTCTGGCATTGCAATTCCTGATGGATAAGTTCGGCGTTCAGGCGCCAGGCCAATAGGCTTGGTACGGCTGGTTCGTGCGAAGGATGCGGCGGTGGTCACGTCGATGCAGATGGTCACTTGCCGGAAGGAATTGGCAGCGAGTTCCAGCGCCCGGTAGTGCGCTTTCGGGCCAGTTCAGAAGGTCGACGCCGACGATAGATGTCGTTGCCGCCGGGCATGGAAGCGGAACATGATTCACATGCATCAGCGTCGTCGAGGATGCAGTCTTCTGACCATGCTCAAGTCCTCCTCGGAAGCCGTGCTTATCTTCCGGCACCTGGGGCACAATCCTTGGCACCGCTCAGATAGTCTAGAATCCTGTCTCAGTGGCTCTTTATCTGGGGGGTTGATGAAACACTGCCGCCAGATATAGTGCGCGCAGCTGAGGGCACGCGTCTCTCTGATCCTGTGTCCCGGCAGACCCAGCCGATGGCTGGGGCAGTGACGGGACCGGATGTAATGGAAGCAGATTTCGCCAGTAATTTTGTGCGTCAGCCGGGCGGCGTTCGGGACCACCCGGCACTGGTCCTTAATGCCGACTATCGCCCGCTCAGTTACTTTCCGCTCTCGCTCTGGTGCTGGCAGGATGCGATCAAGGCGGCCTTCCTGGACCGTGTCCTGATCGTCGCAGAATACGATACCGAGGTTCACTCGCCGTCGATCGCGATGAAGCTGCCCTCGGTGGTGGTTCTGCGCGACTATGTGAAACCTGCCCGGTATCCGGCATTCACGCGGTTCAACCTGTTCCTGCGCGACCAATTCCAGTGCCAGTACTGCGGTGCCAATGGGGAGATGACGTTCGATCACGTCGTACCCCGGTCACGCGGCGGGCGCACGACCTGGGACAATGTTGTGGCCGCGTGCGGCAAGTGCAACCTGAAGAAGGGCAACCTGACCGTTCGTCAGGCGGGCATGAGCCTCAACAGGTTGCCACAGCGCCCGACATCCGGCGAATTGCAGAACAGGGGGCGCAAGTTTCCGCCGAACCACCTGCACGAAAGCTGGATGGACTTTCTCTACTGGGATGCCGAACTGGACGCGTAGACAACGTGCGCGAAACGGTTGATCAGCACGCCCGGCGCTGCCGGACAACCCGTATGACATGCGTATGGCTTCCGTATGGCTTTATGCCCGACAGACAAGTCGATCTGCGGCCACCGGGGTCTTATTGCGCATCCACCAGTGGCTGCCCCATGTTCAGCGTCAGACCATTGTCGATGGTCAGCAATTGACCGGTGATCGACTTAGCACCGAGCGCGAAGAACAGGATCGCCTCGGCGCAGTCCTCGGAAGAAACGGTGCGGCGGAGCAGCGTCGTGGCCATCGCGCGTTTGCGCAGCTTGTCGATCATTTCGTCATCGTGTTGCTTTGCCCACCATTCGGAATCGACGAAACCCGGACAGATCGCATTGACCCTGACATCCGGTGCCAATGACCGTGCCAGTGACTGGGTCAGCGTGTTCAGCGCGCCTTTGGAGGATGCATAGGCGACAGAGGACCCAAGCCCCGTCAAACCGGCAATCGAAGATGTGTTCACGACTGCTCCGTTCAACGATGCCTTCAATTGGGGCAGGGCGGACCTGACCATCTGGTAGACGCCGATCAGGTTGACCGCGTAGATGTCTGCGAAATCGTCGGCGCTCACAGCATCCATGTCGGCCATGCTTGCGGCGCGCGTCATCCCTGCATTGTTGACCAGGATATCCAGCCGTCCGAACCGGTCGAGGCACTCGTTGACGATGTCGCGGCACACGTGGTCCTTTGAGACATCGCCCTTAATCGCAATTGCTTCGCCGCCTACTGCCGTGCAGGCCTCGACCACCGCCGCGGCCCCGGCCGCATTCCCGGCGTAGTTCGCTACGACCCGGACGCCCTCTGCCGCCATCATGCGCGCTGCGGCGGCCCCGATCCCGCTGGAAGCGCCGGTTATGATTGCCACCTGTTGATCTGACATTTTCCCTCCCCAAGAAGTTCTTGCCCTGTTGCTTGGCCCGTCAGCGGCAGAAGCGCAAGCGCTGCGGATCCAACACGCCGGATGCGTAGCACCAGATCCAGAGCGCGGGATCCGAGGCCCTGCGCTTTGTCACAGCGATATGCGTCCTCGCCGCGTTGACCCGTAAACTGCAGGATAGTAAGTCCCGCGCAACCTTTTTGGAGACCCCGATGACGAACGGCCCACGCTGTTTTCAAGAGATAATCTTGCGCCTGCAAAGCTATTGGGCGGGCAAGGGCTGCGCGATCATGCAGCCTTACGACATGGAGGTCGGGGCAGGGACCTTTCATCCGGCGACGACCCTGCGGGCCCTGGGGCCGAATGTCTGGGCATCTGCCTATGTGCAGCCCTCGCGCCGCCCGACGGACGGCCGTTACGGCGACAACCCGAACCGTTTACAGCACTATTACCAGTATCAGGTTCTGATCAAACCGTCGCCGCCGGATCTGCAGGACCTCTACCTCGGCTCGCTCGAGGCGATCGGCATCGACATGGCCCTGCATGACATCCGGTTTGTCGAGGACGACTGGGAAAGCCCGACACTTGGTGCCTGGGGCCTGGGCTGGGAGGTCTGGTGCGACGGGATGGAGGTCAGCCAGTTCACCTATTTCCAGCAGGTGGGCGGCCACGATT
>JBCCMP010000104.1:0-13000 GCA_039026295.1 Pseudomonadota bacterium
GGCGCGCGACCGAGGCGGGCATGGACGCCGCGCGACCCGGAAACACCTGCCGCGACCTCTTTGGCGCGATGGCGGCGGTTATTCGCGAACTCGACGACACGGGCGGCGATGTCGGTCGGCTGGGTCACGGTCTGGGCATGCAACTGACGGAATGGCCATCGCATGCCGCCTGGGACGACACCATTCTTCAGCAGAACATGGTGCTGACGCTGGAGCCTTCGCTCAGCTATGGCGATGGGAAGATGATGGTTCACGAGGAGAACATTCTGATCACCAGCGCGGCCCCGCGGCTTTTGACCCGGCGCGCGCCTCCGGCGCTGCAGTTGATCTGATCTTTCGACAGGGGTCTGCACAGGCCCGCCAAGGATGGGACACGGTCAATTGCGGGAACCGGATCAATGCAGGGGATCCAGTCACCACGCCGTCCGTTGATCTATGCTGCCGATCATGCAAGCCGGGAGAAGTATCACCATCGATGGGGGCGACCCCCCTCGACAAAATCTTCATGAAGCGTTTGGCGGAAGAGATCGGAATCGTGTTACGTATCGATGCGTGATCCGTCACGTCGCGAGCGACCGAAGGTTCCGAGGCCGGTGTTTCGCGTGATCTCCTGTGTTCAGGCCGGGCGACGGCCCCGATCACTGCCGGTAGCAAGAGAACCGCAGATAGAGCCTTTATAGAGACCCAATAGAGCCTTCCAGACAGGCCTTAGATTTCGTCTTCATGCCAGATGGGCACGATACCACCTTGCAACACCTCCCGTGGCAGATCCAGCAGGCAAAGCGGTACCTCGAGCATCGGTCGCCCGCCCCCGCGCTCGATCGGGCCCTCGAGGCGTCCTTTGTGAAGATTGGCAATCACATCATCGATCATGGTCCGGTCGAGCGTCCGATACCTGGACGACAGTTCCGCCAGCAGACGCGCAAAGCGCGGGGCAGCGACGCTTGTTCCTGACAGACGCGCATATGAACCACTGCGCGAGCCTGCGCTGTATACGCCCCTTTGGACAGGACTGTCATCGCCCCTGAGCATGGCGTCCGGCCCAAACCTGGGTGCGCTGCCGGGGGGCAGGTGGAGGTTGGCATTGTAGGTCACAGCGCCGGTGGCTGAATAATCCGAGATCCGGTAGGTCTTGCCGACAGCGGCCCCGACGACAAAGGTGGTCACGCCCGTCGCAAATCCGCTGAGCGTGCCAGTCCGCCGCACAAGCGCGGTGGTTCGGGGTGGATCAACTGCCATCGGTGCTCCGGCGAGATCGGCCGAGTCATAGAACCAGACATAGTCCGCATCGTCGAACGTCGCCTGCCGCCCGCCCGGCTGGAAACCGGGTAGCGTCTCGTCCCGGCGGATCCAGACCTGGATCGCGTCCGGCTTCAGATACGACTTGGCCGGCCGAATTTTCTGCGGATTGCGAGCAACCTCGATCTTCCAGCGCCCGGCACGGGCGAGCGCTGTGTGTCCGTCAAGATCCGCCGTCGGATTGATGGATAGGGTCGCGACGCCGCGTCCGGTAGGACAGCTTTCCATCGTGAAAGATAGAACAGCCAATTCCCGCCTCGCATCATCCCGCAGAACCAGAGGACGGTTGCCGGAACCCAGCACCAACCATGGGCTCGCAGCGCCGTCGGGTGCCGTCACCCGCATTCTCGCAAATCCGCTCGGCATACTTTCGGGGACCGGTAGCCAGAACTGCACGTGGCTGGCCGTCCGGTCATCGGGCGGGATGACAAGGTTCAGCGTCCGGCTGCTGCTATCGCCTTTGTCCGGCGCATTCAGCATTAACTCCGCATGGACGCGGGCAAGATTGCCGTTGCCGGCCGGGAGAACCGTCGCCCGGTGCGACGCTTTTGGGTCATCGCCCAGATACTGCGCGAACAGGCGGGCGAACATGCCTGTGCCGTCATGTGGCCCCGCATAGTTCCCGAAGCTGAAGTTGAGCACCATCGGCGCACGATGTCCGGTAGTTTTTCCCTGCCTGTCCTTCAGAACATAGCGCCTGGACTGTGTGTCGAGACATTGCAGCGCCAGCGCGACCGCGGGCAACATGCTTTGGCCTGTGACGTCCTCTGTCACGCGGGACGGCAGGCTGGCGCAAAGGATTGGGCGGCGCCGGCGGCAGGTGCCCATCCGGTATCCAGCCGCAAGCGCCGTGACATGGGTCCCGTGCGAACGGCGAAGCGAGACCGGAGAGAACTGCTGGTCGAAATAGTCAATCTGGCCGGTCGCACGGTAGAATGACGGCTCCTCCAATACGTCGCCCCGGGTATTGGCGCAGAGCAGCTCATCAATGCCCCGGGCATCAAGCGCGCGCCCCAGTGAACAGTCGCTCGGATATGCCTGATCAGGCCGAGCCCCCATTATCAGTGCATAATCCACCCGCGTATGCATGGCCGATCGCCGAAACAGATTGTGCCCGATGGCGATCCCATCATCAATGACGGCCATGACAACGGTTCCATGCAATACCGGGATCGTCGATACATCCGGTGCGCGGGCCTGTTCATCCAGCGTATCCGCGTCGATGACGAGGCCGTCGCGCAGGTTCACCACTCCGAATGGATTGTCCTGGACGTTCAACTTCCTGATCAGCGGCGCGCGCGCGAAGATGGCGACCAGCCAGCTTTTCGCCGCGAAGTCCATGTCGTGGGCATAAGCCTTTGGGACGATCAGATCGCGTGCGGAGCCATGCTTTTTGACGGTCTTGCGGAAGGTCGAAAGACTGGTGTCTTCAAGTTCGATCAGTATCAGCCACCAGTGGTGCTGCGCGCCCGGTGTCGCCCCGGGCGCGCCGCTTCCGACGCGGTACGCCGTGATCGCGTCCAGGACCGGTTCTTCGTGGGTGACCGTCCATGCGAATGTCATGGTCAACCTCCCTCATACGCCGCTGTCTGCCGGCAGATCCTCCCATTCGCTCACGGCCTTTTCCCAAAGCCATTTCAGCGGCGCAGAGCTGGCCTTGGCCTTGCCGTGGTGCTCGACCTTGATCCAGGCAGGTAGCTTCGATCTGTCGTGAAGATGATCGCGTTGCGGCCGATACAGCCCGTTCCAGTCAAAGTCCGCTTCGGCATCGAACCTGCCACCGGTAAACTCGCCACTTGTCCAGTTCCCCTTGGTCGCACCGCATTGCTGGGCGATGAACTCGGCAATGTTGAGGCCAAGAAAAGCGCCCGCCTCGCTGTCGACGGGATAGTGGACCCCGGCCACGGTCCGGTTCTCCGCGATCCGCGCGGCCGTGCGCATCAGCATCGTGCCCCAATACGCGCCCTCGGCATACCGCTTGACCTTCGACGCCAACAGCAGCTTCCAGATCAGGCGCGCCAGCGTGAAGGCCTCGGTCGCGTGGCCGGATGGGAGTGACCCATGGGTCGGGGTCGGGATTATTGGCTGAATCTGCGGCGACAGCTCTACCGGACGCTTGACGGCCAGGATGTATTTCATCTGCATCTCGACATAATTGGCAAAGCGCAGAGCAACGGCCAGCAGCTCCAGGGTGTAGGGCGTACGCGCCGGATCCATGAACCCGATCGTCGCGTAAAACGGCACCGGAGACGCGACCTGGTCAAGAATTTCCGCCGCGCGGTCAGGGCGAATGTCCGCGTAGCCTGATACCCAGCGCATCTGGATCTGGAACTGCTTCATCGACGGGGCGGTCATCGTCACGAGGTTTTCCAACTCGGGTTTGCCTCTGCCGTGGTCCACGCGCCAAAGAACCGCTTTTCCGGAACCTGCGGGCGAGGCCGTCATTGCGACCCTTGTCCCCAGTTCGGACATCCACAGGCTTGCCCGGACATCCCGCGACAACCGCGCCAGATTTGCGGTGTCGTTGAAACGGCCGGCCGCGACAGCGGACTTGAGATCGAGGGGTGCGCCGACGATACCGTCGCGATTGGTCATCAAGGGCACCGCGCCGGCGACTGTCTCTTGGCTACCGAAGGCCCCGAATGCGCCGAAAGCCCCAAAAGCGCCCTGGCCTCCGAATGCGCCAAAAGCGCCTTGACCACCAAACGCGCCTTGACCACCAAAAGCGCCGAACGCGCCAAAGGCGCCGGATGGATATTCGTATTGCGGACCGGTCATTGCCTTTCCCTCCGTTCTCTCAATCAGTTTCGTTCAGAAATCATTCGGGAACGCCCGCGTCGCGGAGCGCATCTGCAACTCTCCTTCCCACCGAAAACTCGGCGCTTGGCGATGATGCCAGCCATTGGCTCACGCGCAGATCAGGTTGAAGCCGCATCAGTTCCGTGACGGCGGCGTGGGCATCTGCATCCTTGCCGGTCAGTTTGTTGAGGGCCACGAGCATTCGCAGAGTAGATGTATGGGTCCGGTTCTGCCGCAATGACGCGCGGGTCAGATCCAACGCACGATCGTAGTTCCCGGCAGTCAGGTTCGCCCCTGCACTCAGCGCCAGGTAGAAAAACCGGTGCGGATCCAGCGGTGCGATGTTCAGCGCGCGCTCGGTATCGCGCACGCCTTCTTCGCCGCGATCCTGAAACGCGAACAGCATGCCCCGCAGCGCGCGGCCCGTGGCGTCGTTCGGGTCAATCTCCAGCGCAGCATCATAGCTGTCCTCGGCCTGATCAAAACGACGCAGCAAGTTGGTCAGCACGAAGCCGGTGGCCGTCAATGCGTGTGTGTTCTCCGGGTCGAAGTCGAGCGCTTGCGATGCATGCTCAAGAGCGGTCGATGCATCCGCCATTGCGTCTTCGGACCAGCCTTGCATGACACGCATGACGTACCAGCGGGCAAGCCAGGCCCGAGGAGCCGGATGAACGGGCGCGCGCTGGGCCAGGTCTTCAAGCAGTGCCTTGGCACGTATGAAATCGCTTGGAGACAGCCGGTGCATGAGGCCCACCGCACCGTAGAGCATCGTGAAGTTTCTCAAGGTTTCCAGCGGTCGGGTTTGAACGCACTTGATCTGCGACAGGGTAATGGCCTTGCGGATCTGCCCCACAATCTCGGCAGCAAGATCGAAACCGTTGAACAGATCCGGTTGGCGGATGTTGAAACGTTCGGTCCAGAGAATGCGATGAGAGTGTGTGTCAGCCAGCTCCAGCATCAGGTCCATACCGCCCTCGGACGGCAGATAGACGCCCGAAACCACGAAATCCGCGTGCAGCAATCGGGCCACGTCGTCGATCTGTGCTTTGCCGACGCGAAATGCGGCGCAGGACAGACGAGAGATCACCGTCACGTCTGCCGCCCGGGCGAAAGCGGAAGTCAACTCCGCAGCGACAACATCGCCCAGGACGTCATCCTTGTCCTTTCTGTCCAGAGGTCCGATCGGCAGAACGGCCAGCGCCGGCAAGACATCATCGTCATGCACGAGGCCGCGTATCAACGAGAAGGAATCGCGGTGATGCAGCCTGAAGACCCGTCGCGCCTGCGACTGACCGGTGATCGCCAGATCGCCCAGGTCTTCGAAATCCAGTTCCGGATCCAGCAAGGCTGCGTCCCGTACTTCCACTGGCACGATGACCTGGCCGGGGGCCGCCATACAAGCCAGGCCCGCGGCGACCGGCGCCCCGAATCTCGCCAGATCTATTCCGACCTGCAGGCTGTGCACACGGCATAGATGCAATACGCTGCGAAGCGCCTGGCGGACGCCCGAAACGGTGACGGTGTACCCTTGGGAGCCTGCCATCTTGGCGTCTTCTGCTTGGCGTTTGCCCAGCGCGCGGTGCAGCTTGTCGCGGCTGAATGATCCGCTGGCAGGCGTTGGAATTGCGCAGACCACGACGTTTTCCGACAGCGAGCCGACCGGACCCGGGACCGATGACGGCGCGGTATCGGGTGGTGGTTCGGGCCGTATATCCTGATAGCTGTCATCCCGTTCGCGAAGGACGAATCCGCGTTTCGGCACGGTCTTTAACAGCGAACGATTCTTGTCCCCAAGTGCACGGCGGATATCAGAGATGCACTGGGTCAGGCTGTCGTCGGTGACATTCAACTCGGGCCAGACGCTTTCGATCAAGGCATCGCGGGTTACGATCTGGCCGTGGTTTTCGCACAATATCTGCAAGACATGGGCCGATTGCGGGCGCAGAAAACTCTCTTGGCCGACGGCACGGTCGAACAGCCGGCCAGCAACTGGGTCGAATTCTAGACTGTTGATTCTGAAGTGGCAGTCCAAGCCCTCAACAGTCGTCATCCGCGAACCCATGAAGTCAAATCAGCCCTAAGGAGATTTTCCTGTAGCGGCGCAAAGCTGTCAACACTCGCAATAAAAACGCCCGGTACGGGTCTTCCTGTTGGCTGATTTCGCCGGCGACGACCGCTTTGTCTGGCCGAATTTTCGGATTTTCTTCGTGAAATTTTCCGTCGAGCCCCCGTCAAAAGTGCGAGGTTTTAAGGGACGGCCCAGATATTTGCGAGGATTGACCATGCGGCATTCAATTGGGACCCTGTTAACGACGGTCGCGACCGTTTCGGCGCTTGTCCTATTCACATTTTTCGCTCTGACACGTCCCAGTCTGATCTCCGGTCCGTCAGAACAGTCCCGGGAGCTGGAGCTTGGCAGCGAGACGGGCGATGCCCAGAGCACACGAGCACCGAAAGAGACAGCGCCCCTTCCCGCCAGCGCCGACGGCGCGGGCAGAGCCGATCCCGCGACTTTGCGCGGGATTGATGTCTCACATTATCAAGGCCGCGTTGACTGGCAAAAGGTGGCCGCGTCCGGAGTTCGTTTTGCTTACATGAAGGCAACGGCCGGACACACCTACGTCGACGCGCGCTTTGCCTTCAACAAGACAGCTTCGATGGCGGCAGGTCTCTATGTCGGCGCCTATCACTTCTTCATTCCAAACCGCGACCCGCTCCAGCAGGCAGAGCACTTTCTTCGTACCGTGGAGGTCGCACCCGGTATGCTGCCGCCTGCCCTTGATCTTGAGAAGCACATGAAAACGTCCGGGGACACATCTCTGGCGGACAAGGCCCTGATCTGGCTGAAACGCGTTGAAAACGCGACAGGTTGCCGGCCCATCGTCTATGCGAGCCGGTCGTTCTGGGAGGATTATCTGGGCGAACCGCTTGCCGGATATCCGCTGTGGCTGGCGGAATACGGCAAGTTCGCCGTCCTGCCAAAGGGCGCAAAGGCCTGGGCGTTCTGGCAACGAAGCCAGACAGGTCGGGTCGACGGCATCGAGGGTCATGTCGATCTGGATTTGTTCGCAGGCGGCGAAGACAGCCTGAAGGTGCTTCTCTGCAATCATGGAGCAGACCAATGAAGCCGTCACTTCGACCACCAGTCCTGAAGGCCGCGCTTGGATTTCTTATTCTGCTTTTCGCGACTGCCGCAGGATACGGGGTGCTTGATGGCGTGACGCCTGAGCTTGGTGGTGATGAAATCATCACCACCAACCACGCATTCCTGGTTGCGGCGCTGAATGCGTCCGGCGACGATCAGATCATACTGACCGAGTTGCTGGCGATCCTCAGCATTGTACAGAGCGCCGAACTTGGTTTCGACTTCTTCGTATCGGCAAATATTGATGTCGGCCAGGCGCTGACCGCCCTTACGACCAGTATTGAACGGGCTTGGTTGGCGGTCGCTGCCACGGCGGTGATCACGGAGCTGCTGATCGGGCTTGCGGCCATTGCCGATGCAATGACGCCGGTCTTTTTCGTGATCGCGTTTGCCGCGACCGGCGCATACTTTTTGGCTCTTGCCGCCTGCACAAGCCATCTTAAACACGTCTTCCGTTCGCTGGCGGAGGTGGCGTCATCCATCCTTTTGGTCGCGCATCTCCTGATCCCTTACAGCATCCAGGTCTCGGCAATGGCAACGCAGACTGTCATCGCCGGCGTTACATCTGAACGGCGGGAAAGCATGCATCATATGCACGGGGAGCTATCGGCGCTGACCCAAACCGGCCACGACTTCGCGGGTTGGTCTGAAAAGGACCAGGCTGAATCCGCTTACCATGTTCTGCGAAAGGACATCGTCCATCGCGTAGGGTTGGTTCAGCGGTTCGCAATCGAACTGATCGCTCACATCCTGCTCACCGGGCTGGTCCTACCGTTGGCATCCTTCGCGATCTTATGGTTCGGCATCCGGGTCATCTTCCGGCGGATCGCTGCTGATCTGAGCTGGTAGAACAAAAGCCAAGCCCAGGTCAGTGACCAGAGATCGCCGCCGGTCCGATCGGGCAGGCTTGATCCTTTGGTCCTGCCAATCTGCGCAAAAATATCCAAGTGACAAGACAGCACCGGCGCTGGTGCGTTCTGTCCGGGTTGGTTGAGGTCAGAACGCGGGGCCTGCGTTGAGGACCTGCCGGGTTTGGCAGCGTGCTGGCCGGCTTTGCTCTTACGGCATGGGATGCGACTGCGCAGGACCAGTTGTGGGCGCGATCTGTTCGTCGGCAGACCTCCCGGACAAAACGTCGATCCAGGCGAGCGGCAGCCATTTTCGGGTTCTTTTCGGAAAGCTTTCAGGACTTGCCCCTGCCTGACGGCTGATCCTGATCACGCCTGCATTTCAGGGCTCACCCGAGCCAGCGGGTCGGCTGCAACGCGTCAGCCGATGCCGATTCGACGTGCAGCGCAGTGGATAGAAAGGAGATTTTAAATGTCCGGCGCAAGTGTTTTCGATACCTTCGATATGGTCGTCGCGCTTTCTCAGAAAACGATCAATGACCAACTCGTCCATCTCAAGTCGATGGGCGCGATCCGTGACAAGCTGATCATCTGGCGCGAGCTGGTGAACAAAGACTTCGTCTATCACGTCGTCGACAACCAGGATCAGATACCCGGCCTTGCGGGCGGTGGGGACAAGCCAACCGCCGAGTGCATCATCGGCGAACTGACACCGCGGATCCTGATCGCGGAGAACGGAACCGCGGTGACGTTCATTCTGGGCTTTACCGGGGGACAGGCGTACTTCGCGGAAAGCATGAAGCTTGTCGAATACGACATGAGCGGATGGTCCTACGCCATCAATGTCGACTTGAACCTCGCCGAACTCGCCGCCAAGGACATCAAGGACCACGTCGGTATTCCGCAGCACGTCAAGGATCAGCTCTCGGGCTTCAGCCAGCAGTTTTTCACCGTCCAGAGCCTGTTCATGGATCTCGAGACAACGCAACTGACGAATACCGACCCCACCCATACAAAGGCCGGCTCTTCAGGCGACCAGGGTTTGCAGACCTTCATGTTCTTCCTGTGGAACTACCTTTCCAAACTCAACCCGCAAAAGAACCCCTACATTCTGGGATACTCGTTGAACACGTCGGACAAGACGCAGTTCAAACCTGATCAAAGGGTTCCGCCGTCGGTGGAGCCGGTCGGCACGACGTTCAGCGTGACGAAGAACCCGCAAAGCGCGGATCTCTCGACGATCAATTTCCTGCTTGTCACAAAGGACGGGTCCGGGCCGATCAAGAACAATGTGACCTATTCCGATGTCTGGTTGACCGCAGCGGACAAGGTCGATGGCAAGGCGATTTTCTCGCATAAACGCTTGGCGGAACCGCTTTTGATGAAGCCGTTCTTCGACGGCTTCAAAAGCCAGATCTACAACTCGTTCAAAGGCAATCTCGGCGTTGATGCGGGCATGAGTTTCCAGGACGGGATGCATTGGAACGGCAGCAGCACGTACAACATGACCGTCTCGCAGCAGAACACGCACGACGGCGATGACATCTATAACAGCAGCTATGATGTCCAGTTCAATACCGGCCACGGTTCGGGCGTAATGACGATGAACTCGGGCTCACTCCATCTCTACAAGGAGCACTCGAAGAACCTGCTGCTCTGCACAGCGAGGGCGCATATCAGCGGCACCGTCAACTGGAACGCGAATATCACGGTCAAGGCCACCAAGGACGACAAAGGCAAACCGATTCTCAAGCCCGATCCGTCCCCGATCAATGTCACGCACGCGCCGGACTGGAGCCCGCATCTCAATGATTGCGCCAAAGCGGCAAGTGTCTTCAGTCACATCTTCGGCGCGCTGCTGGACGATCTGTTGACCTTCGGCAGGACCGATTTTTTCGAAGGTCTTCTGACTGACGCCTTCGATGTCTCGATCGGCGGCTTCAGAAATGTCGACGCCGCGTTCTCGAATGTCGGGAACATTTCGCAGGTCGTCTATCTGCCCGCGGGGCAGGTGTTCGAATTCCGGGATCCCACGTTCAGCATCGATGGCGATCTTGCGCTTGGCCTGACCTATCTCAGCCAGAACTGACATTAACGCACTCAATTTATGGAGAAATTCAATGGATATTCCTGTCGTAAATCCCAACAGTCCCGTCCTGCAAGGCAAGCCCGAAGTCGATGAGTTCGAACTGAAGGGAGCGGGAAAGCTCGTCGGCAAGACGGTGGAAATGCACGTGTCCGCCGAGCTGATGACCAATCAATCGGTCAATGCTCCGATATCCCCGACGGGCGAGATCCGTGTCGTCCAGAATGCCGCTGGCGTGCCGGTGATCTTCAGCCTCGCGTCCGGCACCTTGGATGTCCTGACGCACGATCCGGCAGCGGCCGGTGGATGGTCGGCGGCCAACGTGGTCGACGAACGCGGTAAGGGTTCCGAGGTGACAGCGTTCGACGTCGTCCAGGGAAACGACGGCAAAATTTCTGTGGCGATCGCCCTCGCCCACACAACCGGGGGTGCCACTGGCATCTACACGGCGTGGGGCATCGACGAGTCGTTGAAAGACTGGGCGGGTCTCGCGGGCCGGATGATCCGGTCCGGCGGCATCGATACGGCCTTTCGCGCAGATGCGGTCGTTCTTGATGCCTCTGACATCGGTTCGCCGCTTTGCACGGTGTCGGGGGCGCAGGACGGCGCCGAGGTTCGCTATTATGTTCCGGGGGCCAATGCCGACGCGATCCGTTTTGTCTACCCCGAGAATGTTGATGCCAACAACCTGATCAGGATCACGGCAGGCGCCGCCTTCGGGCAGCGTGCTTTCTTTTACCTCTACAAAGAGGGCGAGAGTCAGAGCCTGATTGCCACAACGCTTCCCGACTCTGGCCAGGGATCTGAAACCTATTCCTGGAGTCCGGGCAAGAATCCGGTTCCGGGGTCTCGAAGCTATCAGACCATGGCCAGTCCGATCGTCGTGTCCGGAGATCCGACCCGCACCTCCTCAGACCTTTTCACGGCCTCGAATGACGGCCTGCGGGTCTTCCCGGGCGGGTTGAGAGAGAAGGAGCAACTCGTCACGGGCGCGCTCAAGGACGTGCGCGAGATTTCCGTGCATCATGACGGTGATGACGTCTCGGTCTGGGCCCTGGTGCCGCCCAATCTGGTTTACTACATTCGCGGCACCAGATCCGCGGACGGCTACAGCTTCAAGGCGCCCGTCCTCTTTGCACGCGATGTCACCAGGCTGGGGGCGATCCGCAACCGCAAACGCAAGGCGAACGAGCTGTTTGCAGTGACGGGGTCGGACACGATCGAGCACTGGTGGCAGGATCCGGCGACGACAAACTGGCAGTCCACGACAATCCGAACCAAGGACGAGGGCAGCGTGGTCAGCCAGCCAACATATACGACGCTGGTCCACGTCTCTGCAGACGGCGGCCCGCCCATCGATGCGAAACTGCAACTGACCGCCAGCGCCTGGACCTACGCAACGGTCAATGGGCAGGTCTTGATGCTGGACCGGGAGAATCCTGCGTCGATACCGGTTGACGGATCGGGGCAGGTCTCGATCGTCTTCCCGGCAACGGATCTTTCTGTGCCGATCCTTCACGTTCAATCGGATGTTTTCGAAGGCACCGTGAATGTCTGGCCGGATGGCAAGGTTCAGAAGGGGCTTGCGGGGGTGAAGGACGCGTCCTCGCTCCGCGATGCGCGAACCCAGAGCGGTGGCAACGTTTTCCACACATCGCTGACGAATGACGTTCTGGACGTCGTTTCACAAAAGATCTCCGCCATCTCTTCTGCCGGTGGCCAATCCGTTCCGCTTGCAAAGGGCAAGGTTTTCGCGACCTATGATCCGGACGGCGGCAAGGCAACGGACGCCCTGATCACGGCTGGGATGCCGGAATTCGGGGGTTTTGCGCTGGAACACCGGGCAGGAAAGCTGCAACCGGCTGATGCCGGGGCAATCGTTGCCGAGCTGTCCTTCGATGACATCGTCCATGATGTCGGAGATTTCTTCCAGGACATCGGCAACGCCTTTGCCGCCGGAATTAAGGCTATCGAGAATGAAACGGTGGTTCTTGCGGACAACGTCGCCTTCGGACTTACGCAAGTCTTGAAGGATGGGAAAAAGGTCCTGCATTTCTTCCTGAAGATCGCAGAGAAAACCTTCATCGTGGTCCTGGACACGCTGTCAACGGCAATGAAGGCCCTCACGTGGATCCTCGACAAGATTGGCGGCGTTCTGATGAAGATCCTCGAATGGTTGGGTTTTACCTTCCTCTGGGACGAGATCTGGAAAACCCACCGGCTGGTCGCTGATCTGGTAAACAATTCGATGGATTGGGCTGTCGATGCGGCAAAGTCAGGGCTCGATGACGTCAGCAACGTGGTGACCAAATGCCTCGACCAAATCGAGGAGCGGCTGGATGGCGTCAAACTTGACGACAAGATGAAGTCGACCACGCTGTCGGATCTGGCGGGGAATATCCCGTCTATCCCGGTCCATTCCCCACAATTGTCCTACGCGACGAACCACTTCCTGCATTCGTTCGGCATCGAAGGCAAGGACAGCACAACCGGACCGACCAATCCTTTAATCCAGCTTGCAAACGATGTCGTGCTGCCGGTTGTAAAGGAAACGGCAGAGATGGCGAAAATCGATGTCGAAGACTTGAAAGACCTGTCGCCGGGCAACCTCACCCTCGAGGTCATCTTTGGTCTTCTGCGCAAATACTTGGCCGCGGGCCTTCAACCGGTCAAGGCGCTCGTCCAAGGCGTGCTGAAGCTTGCCGGCGATCTGCTTGGCGATCTGCGGGACATCATGCAGGGCGACTTCGGCGTCCCGTTTCTGGGCGGTCTCTACAAGTTCGTGACGAACCTTCTGACCGGTGGCAAAGGCGAGAAGCTGAC
>JBCCMP010000105.1:0-12993 GCA_039026295.1 Pseudomonadota bacterium
CAGCGACGCGGCATAGTCGATGAACGAATTCGCCCGCACTGCCGCGATCGTGCCCAGGGGCAGCGCCACCACATAGACGAACAAGAGCGCGGCAAGGTTGACGACAATGGTCAGCACGGCCGTCTCGCCCAGAACCTCGGATACCGGCTGCTCCAACTCGAAAGACCAGCCGAGATCGCCCTGCAAAAGGCCACTGAACCCGTTTGCACCGGGGAAGATTCCAAGCCAGATCAGGTATTGCTGCCAGACCGGCTTATCCAGCGAGTACTCGGTCATCAGCCGCTCGACCTCGGCCAGGCCCGCTTCCTCGCCCGTGCTTTTCAGCTCGTTGATGCGGTTGGTCAGGTAGTTGCCTTCCGGCAGATTGATGATCACGAAGATCAGGACCGAGATCGCCAGCAAGGTGACGATCATGGTCAGCGTCCGCCGGGCCAGGAAGGTCAGCATCAGGCGGTCCTGCGTCCGCAATCCACGGCGACGTAGAGTACCAAGGCCGGGTTGACTGCCAGAGTAACTGCCAGAATCACTTCGACTGTCCGCCTTCGAAGAAGAACTCGTCCATTCGGTGCAGACCAAGCTGCGCGCCCGGATCCCAGGCGTAGATGCCTTCCTCCGGCACGTTCTTCAGCGCCGCATCATGGACCAGCGGGATCGGTGCCCGCGCGACCGTGCCGATGCAGAACACCTGTTCGGCATGGATCTTCAGCATCTCGCGCCAGATCGCGGCTTTCTCCGCCTCGGTCGATGCCTCGGACCAATCGGTGAACAGGTTCATCAGTTCGGTCGCTTCCGGAATGTCTGGCGCTTCCCCGGCCGATCCCTTGGTCTGGTAGTACTGCCCCCACATCGGCCAGACAAAGTTCGCCTGATCCACCGGTGCCAGTTCCTTCGGCGCGGTCTTGGCAGTGGGAATGCCGACATTCCAGCCATACCAGGCCACCATCATGGTGCGGCCTGCATAGGCCCGGTTGCGCAGCACATCGCGGTCCTGCGGCTTGACCAGCAGGCGAATTCCGATCCTCTCCCATGTCGCGGTGATGATCTCCAGCGTGTCCTCGACCTCCTGCCGCTCACCGGCGGTCTCGACGACGATCTCCATCGGTCGGCCGTCGGGAAGGCGACGAATGCCTGCGCCGGACCGTTCGACAAGGCCAATTTCGTCCAGAAGCCGGTTCGCCTCTTCCAGATCGAAATCCGTGTAGGCGGTGGCGGCGGCCTCGTCGAAGAAAGGGCTTTCCTCCAGCGCGGCGACGGCGCGTGGCTTGGCCAGCCCGTAATAGAGCACCTTGTTGATCGCCTTGCGGCTAATCGCCAGCGACAGCGCGCGGCGGAAGCGGACATCACGGAACAGGTCCCGCCAGGCCACATCGCCATAGTTCAGGTTCGGATAGATCGCGACCTCGTTGGCCGAGCCAGACCGCCAGAGGCGCGTGACATATCCCGCCTGCTCCTGGTTTTTCTTCAGTACCGGCGCATCCGAGAAGCCCAGCGAACGGATCTGCAACGATGCCTCCCCCAGCGACGCTTTCAGCGGGATCAGGCCCGACGCGGCAATCTCCAGATCGACCGTGTCGATGTAGGGAAGCTGCCGCCCCTCGCTGTCGATCCGGTGGAAATAGGGGTTCCGCACCAGGACGTAGCGCTGCGAGTTCTTTTTCTTGGTATTCACCCACGGCTGCAGGATCGGCAGCTTGGGATTGTCGAATTTGTAGTGGTTATCCTTGCGATTGTGCAGCGCGGCCCAGTTCTTCTTGCCCGACGCCTCGACCCGTTCGGCCAGCTTGGGGGCGTCCGCGTATTTGGCGTGGTACTTCTTCATGTATTTGGATGGCCGGTAAATGTAGACGGGCCGCGCCTGCGCCAAAGCTGGCAGGAAACGCGGGTTCGGGGTCGGCCATTCGTATGATATTGTGACTTCGTCGTGGACAGTCACGATGGGCATCTCACCATCGGCCAGCAGTTCAACCGGCGGGCCGGAGGGCGACAGCTCTTCGTTCAACGCAACGTCTTCCCACCAGTAGCGCAGATCTTCTGTGGTGAAGGGCTTGCCGTTCGACCAGCGATGGCCCCGTCGCAGGATCAGGGTGACTTTGCGGCCCTGCTCTGAAATCTCGAAGTCTTTCAGGATGTCGGGGACCAGATTGTAGTCGGCGTCATAGCCGACCAGCCGCGCATAGCCCCAGGCGGCCATGTAGCGGATATCCTTGGACCGCGAGACAAACATCCGCATGGTGCCGCCATGCTGACCCGGAACCCGCCCTGCGGCGGCAAGGTCGACGACCAGCGGCTCGGCGGGAACCCGGTCTGCGACAGGCGGCAGGTCGCCGGCGGGTTTGATCTGGTCCTGAAGCGTGGACGTCTCGATCAGCGGGCCGGCGTACTTGGCCGGAGGCGTCGATGCCGCGACCGTGGACCCGGTGGCCAGCGTCCCGGCTGCGGTTTTCGTTTCCGTTGTGGTCTGCGACTGCGCAATGGCCGATGTCGCAAAAAGCGCGGCAGCGGCAGTGGCAGCGACGGCATTCAGGGTCAGACGTCTCATGCGGCGCACCTCACCATGTGTCCTGGGGCAACTTCCATCAGATCGGGCGCGGCATCGCCGCGATAACCGAAGGGTTCGGGCCAGCTGTCGGGCTCTCCGGCCCCTGCGGCAACCGCCTTCAGATCCAGCTTGTGGTCCATGTCCGGCTCCGGGCTCGCGGCGATCAGCGCCTGCGTGTAGGGATGGCGCGGATCGTTGAAGATCGTGTCTGCCGCGCCCTCTTCCACGACGCGGCCCCGGCGCATCACCATGACCCGGTCCGCCAGCTTGGCCACCACGGCCAGATCGTGCGAAATAAAGAGATAGCTCAGCCCCATCTCCTCCCGCAGCTCGGCCAGCAATTCCAGCACTTCTCTCTGGACCGAGACATCCAGCGCCGAGGTCGGCTCGTCACAAACCAGCAACTCCGGTTGAAGCGCCAAGGCGCGCGCAATGGCGATGCGCTGGCGCTGGCCGCCGGAAAAGGCATGGGGGAACCGCGCGAGATGATCGCCGGACAGGCCGACCCGGCCCATCAGATAGGCGGCGCGCTCCCGTCGTTCAGCGCGCGAGCCGACTTTGTGGATTTTCAGCGGCTCGGTCAGGATGTCCTGGACCGACATGCGCGGGCTGAGCGCGGCATAGGGGTCCTGGAACACCATCTGCGCCCGGCGGCGGAATGCGGTGAGAGCGCTGCCGCTCAGCGTCGAGATGTCCTGCGGCGTCCCGTCCTCACCGGTAAACTCCAGAACCGCGCCGGGATCGGGCCGTTCAGCGCGCAGCATCAGCTTGGCAACCGTCGACTTGCCGGAGCCGGACTCGCCGACAACCGCGACGGTCTTGCCGCGTTCGAGGTTCATCCGGAAATCCGCGACCGCCGTGACAGGATCATCCTGCCCGCCAAAGGTGCGACGACGGCCGGGATAGGTCTTGGACAGACTGTCGACCCGCACGATCAGATCGTTCCCCTCGGCTGCATGGCAGGCGATGTCATCGGGGATCATCGGGGCCGCCGCGATCAGGTCCCGGGTATAGCCGTGGCCCGGATCGGCCAGAACCGTGCGCGCCATGCCCCGCTCGACCACCCTGCCCTTGCGCATAACGACCACCTGATCGGCCATGTTGGCAACGACGCCCAGATCGTGGGTGATCATGATCACCGCCGTGCCGTGATCGCGGCGCAGGCGATTGAGCAGATCCAGCACCATGGCCTGCGTGGTGACATCCAGCGCCGTGGTCGGCTCGTCCGCGATCACAAGCCCCGGATTGCAGACCATCGCCATGGCAATGACCGCGCGCTGGCGCAGGCCGCCTGACAGCTCGAACGGATAGGCGGACCATGCCCGTTCAGGGCTGGGGAACCCGACCTCGGCAAACATATCCAGCACGGTCTTCCTGACCGACGCCTTGTCGGTCTTGCCATGCACATGCAGCACCTCGGCCACCTGCGAGCCGACGGTGTGCAGCGGGCTCAGCGCGCTCATCGGCTCCTGAAAGATCATCGACACGGCCGTCCCGCGGATCCGCCGCATCTGCGCGTCGGTCAGGGCCAGCAGATCGACGTTCATACCGCTTCGCTGGAAAATCGCCTCTCCCCGGCGGATATGGGCCGCGCGGGGCAGCAACCGCATCAGCGATTTGCCGGACAGCGTCTTGCCAGAGCCTGACTCGCCGACAAGAGATACCACCTCTCCCGGCTCCACATCAAAGCTGACGCCGTCCACGACAGGCGGCACCATCCCGGATGGGCCAAACGCAATCGTTAGGTCCTTGACAGACAAAAGCGGCATCGAACGATGTCTTCCCGGCTAGGCAATTCTCCCCGGCGCGCAGCATGCGTTATTCATGGGTGTGGCCGCAAGCGCAGAGATTTGGTGGAGTTGCGAGTGTTTTGACGCAGTTACCGGTCAAAACGGACGGGTGCCCGGGGCCAGAACCGCGCCTTTCAGCGACAGATCCATCTCTCGCACCGGGGCATAGGTGTCCGCATCGGCAGGCAGGATCGCCCTGGGCAGGCCCGGTCCGCTGACCTGCCGGGCCGCTTCGGCCAGCGCCGTGGCCAATGGTTCGGCCAGGCGAAGATTGGCCGGGGCAGTGATAAAGGGCAGCGCGGGCATCGGCCGGGTCCAGCCGATCGCCTTTAGGTTTTCGCGCCGCGCGGGCTCCAGATGGCTGTAGAGATCCCAGGCCACGGCATCCAGTGCCGCGATATCCGCGGCCCCGTCCGCGACAAGGGTCGCAGACTGCCGGTGGCTGCCGGAGATCTTGACCCCGCCAAAGACCTGCGGGCGACCAGCCGCCGAACCCATAGCATCCGCCAGCGCGTTGCAGCCGGACTGACTGCCCCATTCGTTGACGGCGGCGGTCATGCCCGAAAGCGTCTTGTCCGGCAGACCCTCCAGCGCATCCGGCCCGTCCCTGCGGACAATGATCGCCGAGGTGTAGGTGCCGCCCGTTGCCCCTTCGATCCGATAGTCCCCGCGCGCAAACGGCACCGCATCACCGCAGAGACCGCGGGAAAACGGCAATCCGCACGTCTGGCCGACCAGCAGATCCGGCCGGGCCCAGGTCCCGGACAATTCGGCAAAACGGGTCATGGCAGGCGGCGCATTAATCCCGGCATCCCGCAGCGCTTCAGCGGCAACAGCCCAGAATGCGTCATGGGTGCCCTGCACTTCAGGCCAGTCGTACATCTGCATCGCGGCGATCATCCGCCGGAGGCTACCTCATCATCGCGGCCGCTATCAAACCGGTGATCGAACGGATGCACGATCGGCTCGCGGCGCGTCACGGCCCATTTGCGGATGACCGAGCCATAGCCCGGCACGTAATAGCCGCCATTGCCCTCCAGCAGATCCTCGCGCTGTTCCTTCCACAACGCGCCAAGCCGGTACCAGGGGACCGCTGGCTGCTTGTGGTGCAGGGCATGGTAATTGTTGTTCAGGAACATAAGCCGCCAGAAAATCCCGGCATCGACAATGGCCGTGCGCTGGTTCGGATCCTCGTCAGCGCGGTGTTCGATGAAGCTGCGCACCATGATCAACGACATGGCAGGCCATGCGACGCACAGAACATAAGCCCAGATGGGCATCCCCGCCGCCCAGACCAGCAGCAGCACCGGGATCAGACCCATCGCGTGGCGGACCCAGGCACCCCGCACCCGCTTGTTCCCCTGCCGCATCAGACGAAGTTCCGACGCCCAGAACCCGGCCATGGCAAGGGGCGGGCCGATCAGCATCCGCCCGGTGAAGGCAGCATTGAAGGCCAGCAAGGCCCGCAGGATTGATCGCGACCCGGTCCAGGCCCGTTCCGGCACATAGAAGCTTTCCGGATCGTCGTAGGGGTCGGTCAGCCGGTCGTCATTGTGGTGCTTCAAGTGCAGATCCCGGAATCGGCGATAGGCAATGGCAAGGCCGAGCGGCGCAAAGACCAGCGCCTCGTTGATCAGCATGTTCCGGGTCGGGTGTCCGTGCAGAACCTCGTGCTGCAGTGACGAGTGGAACGCCGCCGCCAGTGCAAGCGGTACAGCGGCCCAAAACCCAATGAACTGAAACGACCAGAGCGACAGGCCCCACAGGGCGTAACACCCGGCCAGGGCGATCAACGTGGGCATCTCCAAACGCCTGCGCGCAGGCCTTTTGGCCTGTTGGGTCGATTCCATGGTTCCTCTTGTCCCGTTCCCTGAACATTCCATGTCAGGATCTGTCAGGAAGCGCTGTGCTGATTCCGACATTGATGTCGGATTCGGTAAAGACCGGGTTACGTTCACGTTTTGATCTGGAGCGTCCGGGCCGGGCCGGGTAGCGTTCCGGGCAGGAAAAATGACACCGCACAAACGCCGGAACAGGACACGGAAAAGAGTAACCAGGATGCAGCTGCCCTCTCCCTTTGCCGAATGGTTCGCCGGGCGCGGCTGGTCGCTGCACCCGCACCAGAAGGCCTTGCTTGACCTGCAGGACAGGGATGTTCTGCTGATCGCCCCGACCGGGGCGGGCAAGACCTTGGCCGGTTTCCTGCCCTCTCTGATCGATCTGTCGATCTGTCCGGCGCAGGGACGCCACGGTCGTCTGCACACGCTCTATGTCTCTCCGCTAAAGGCATTGGCCGCCGATATCGGCCGAAATCTGCGCGCACCGGTGGCAGAGATGGGGCTTGAGATGCGGATCGAGGACCGGACCGGCGACACCCCATCGCACCGCAAATCGCGTCAGCGAACGGACCCGCCGGATATCCTGCTGACAACGCCGGAAAGCCTGTCGCTGCTGCTGTCACAGCCCGAAGCGCCGCGCCTCTTCGGCGATCTCAGGCGGATCGTCGTTGACGAAGTGCACGCCCTGGCTGGCGGCAAGCGGGGCGATCAGCTCTCGCTCGGCCTTGCCCGACTGGCAACGCTGGCCCCTTCCGCGCGAAAAACAGCGCTTTCGGCAACCGTGGAGAACCCGCAACAGCTTGGCCGGTGGCTTTCTGCCGACTGCCATGTCCATTTCGCCGATCCGGGGCCGGACCCTGACATCGGGATCATGACCGAAGCGGGCGACCCGCCGTGGTCAGGCATGGGCGGGCGCTATGCGGCCCCCGCGGTGATGGACCAGATCCGAAAGCATCGCACGACGATCGTGTTCATCAACACGCGGGCGCAGGCCGAGCTGTTCTTTCAGGCGCTGTGGGCGGCGAACACCGAAAATCTGCCGATCGGCCTGCACCATGGCTCGCTGGCGCTGGAGGCGCGCAAGAAAGTCGAAGGCGCCATGGCTGACGGGTCGCTGCGCGGGGTCGTGGCCACCGGATCGCTGGATCTGGGCCTCGACTGGGGCGACGTCGATCTGGTGATCCAGGTCGGTGCGCCCAAGAACGTCAAGCGGCTGGTCCAGCGGATCGGGCGGGCGAACCACACCTGGGACGCGCCGTCGCGCGCGATGCTGGTCCCGGCCAACCGGTTCGAAGTGCTGGAATGCCATGCCGCGCTTGCCGCCGTGCACGAAGGCACGCTCGACCCCGAGCCCTTGCCCGCCGGGGGGCTGGAGGTGCTGTGCCAGCATCTGGCCCTGATCGCCTGCTCGGACGATTTCGACGCCGATGCCATCTTCGCCGAGGTCACGGCGGCAGGCGCATACCAGACCCTCGCACGCGCCGATTTCGACCGCTGCCTCGAATTCTGCGCCACCGGTGGATACGCCCTGCGCGCCTATCCGCAATGGCACCGGCTGGTGCAGCGCCCGACCGGCCTCTGGGGACTGCGCGACCCAAGATCGGCCAGCAGACTGCGGATGAATGTCGGCACGATCATCGACGAAGAACACGTCAAGGTTCGCATGGGCGGCGGTCGGGGCGGCCCGATGCTGGGCGAAATCGAGGAAGCCTTCGCCGCCACCCTGACCCCGGGCGAGACCTTCCTGATCGGCGGGCAGGTTGTGCGCTATGACGCGATCCGCGAGACGGTGCTCCAGGTGTCGTCCGCCCCTGGCAAAGAACCGCGGATCGCGGTGTTCTCCGGCACCAAGCTGGCGATGTCGACACTGTTGTCACACCGGGTGCTGGGCCTCCTGCATGACCCGGGCACCTGGTCCATCCTGCCTGCCCCGGTGCGCGACTGGCTGGAATTGCAGCGCCGCTTTGCCACCCTGCCCCGGCCCGACCGGCTGCTGGTCGAAAGCTTCCCGGTGGGCGAACGCCACCACACGGTGATCTATGCCTTTGCCGGAAGAAACGCCAACCAGACCCTTGGCCTTCTGATCAGCCAGCGGATGGAGGAGGCAGGCCTCGCCCCGCAGGGGTTTCTGGCCAATGACTACGCCCTTATGATCTGGGGCCTGCGTCCCGTCGATGATCCGTCCGATCTTCTGGGTGCCGCCGGGCTGAACGAGGGGTTCGAAGACTGGCTGGCCGGCAACGCGGTCATGAAAAAGACCTTCCGCAACGTCGCCATCATCGCGGGCCTGATCGAGCGCAACCTGCCCGGCAAGCGCAAGACCGGGCGGCAGACGGCGTTTTCCTCGGACATTCTCTACGACACCCTGCGCAAATATGAACCGGACCACCTCTTGATGCAGATCACCCGCGAGGAGGCCCTGCGCGGGCTCGTCGATTTCGGTCGGATCGAAGAAATGCTGGCGCGCTCTTCGGGCCGGGTAGACCACACGGTGACCGACCGTCTGACCCCGCTCGCCGCGCCCCTGATGCTGGAACGAGGGCGCATTCCGCTGAAAGGCGGGTCGGCCGAGGACGAGATCCTGGCCCAGGAAGAAGAGGCACTGATCCGGGATCTGCTGCCAGAGCTTGGCGGCTGACCTCGCGCGTCAGCCTGGATTGCGCCGCGCCTCTCGCAGATACCGGCCCATCAATTCGACCGAATTGAAGTTCAGATCACCGCCGCGACCAGAGGCCTTGGGGTCGAAATGCGAGAAGTCGGCTGCAAAGGCATGGAACCGCACCTGCATGGCGCTGTCCCACCGCTGCTGGTAGTCCTGCAGTCCCGGCGCAACCGGCGAGCCTTCGCCGAAACGCCCGTGACAGGCACTGCACCTGCCCCGATAGATTCTCAAACCTGCAACGCCAAGATCGGTATACGCCCAGTTCTGGTTGCGCTCGGCCTCCGTGGGTGGACCGTTCGATTCCAGAGGAGCTGAATCGATAAAGAAAGTGGGTGCTGTCAGTGTTGCCGAGACGATAAGCGCCGCGCGTCCGACCGCCATACTCTACCCCCGAATTTCACATTACTCGCCAAATTTCACACGATTCGCCGACAAAATTGAACGATTCGGGTTATGAAACCCTGAACCGCTACCGGGGACTTAACGGGATATGGTTGTGCCGGGGTTAAGCATGATGCGGTTAACCTTGCGGAACGATTAGCAGACGGCGTCGATACGCTCCAGGCTCATCGCTCCGGGGACGACCGTGACCGGGATCGGCATGCGCCCGCCCATCTTCGCCACCAGCTGACTGACCAGCGGGCCGGGATTGTCCCCCTCGCCCGCGCCAAGCACCAGCACGCCGATCTCGGTGTCTTCTTCGATCAGGGCCAGCACCTCTTCGGCCCGGTTGCCCTCGCGAATGGCGAATTCCGGGGTGACGCCGGACAACTCGCTCAGTTCCGTCGCCAGTTCGGTCAGGCGTTTTTCGGCGGTATCGCGGGCCTCCTGGCGCATCAGCTCGGCGACGCCCATCCAGTGCTGG
This sequence comes from Pseudomonadota bacterium, assembly GCA_039026295.1. Classification (GTDB taxonomy): domain Bacteria; phylum Pseudomonadota; class Alphaproteobacteria; order Rhodobacterales; family Rhodobacteraceae; genus Thermohalobaculum. Next base: position 9,695 of record JBCCMP010000105.1, read on the forward strand.
AAGTCGTCGGGCGCAATGACATACAGCATGACAATGCCGCCGCCGGTGTTCTGGGCGCGGCGCACGGCAAAGCGCATCGCATTCATGCATTCCGGCGTCTCGTCGACGACGACCATAAACTTGCGCATTGAGCCTCCAGAAGCAGTTCCAACCGAAGACCATGGCAGGATCGCCCAGAACGCGCAACCCAACAACTTATGCTTGATTGCATGCGCTCCGTTCTGCCGCTAGAAGAGCGGCCGAGACGGGAAGAATACACATGGCACTCAGGTTCTGGCGGCAACGCCGGCGGATACTTCTGGTAACGCTGGCAGCGCTCGCAGCAGCTGGTCTGTTGCAAAATGCGGGGCATCCGCCCCATTGGGCGATTGCGGCGCTGGCGCTGATCCCGTTGTTTTTACTCGCGATTTTGTTCAGACCGCAGCTTCGCCTGTTTCTGACGAAAACAGCCGTCGCCGCCGCGCTGTTCAGCGCGCTCAGCACCCTCGCGGTCGATGGCTACATCACGACGATTTTGGTGGCGAGCTTTCTTCTTCTAGTTGTTTTTCTGCCGTCCCAACTGTGGTTTCTGGACGGTTTTCGTCTGCCATGGATTTCGGTCTCACAGGCCAGAAAACGGATCGCGCTTGATCGCGAAACGGTGTGGCAAAAGCTTTTTCCCGCCCCGCGCGAGGACCATTTTGACCCCGCGGTCGCCGCGATCAGTCAGGGTGTGGATCCGGACGTGTTCACCTTTTTCTATGCCACGAACAGCTATTACGGGGATCGAAAAATCCAGACCCGTGTTTTTGATGTCGATGACGGGGCAACCTTCAAGCTGCGCGATCTTTCGCTGCCCGATGTCGATGACGGCGGCCCGGTATCGGTCCTCGGCCATGACCTGCAGGGCAAGGACGGTCAGACCATCCTGACCCTGACGGAAGGGATCTGGCGGCAGGGGATCTGGACCGCGTGGAACGGTTGGCTGGACGATTACCTGCGCGATCACATGGACCGGACGGCGGCCCTGATGCATGACAAACCGGACCCGTCCATCAAGGGTCAGGTCCTGCGGGACGCGCTGACCATCAAAGACTAGGCGGCTTCAACCCCGCGAGCGCAGAAACCCGACCGTCTGGTAAACCTCGGCCAGAATGGGCTCGGCAATCGCGGCGGCGCGGTCCGCCCCCTCACCAAGGATCCGGTCGATCCCGGCAGGATCTTTTTCCAGCCGGGTCATCTCTTCGGCGATCGGCGCCATTTTGGCGACCGCCAGATCTGCCAGCGCCGGTTTGAAGGCACCGAACCCCTGCCCGCCGAATTCCTGCAGCACCGCCTCGGCCGTCGTGTCGGCAAGAGCGGCGTAGATGCCGACCAGGTTGCGTGCCTCGGCGCGCTCGCCCAGACCCTCGGTCTCGCTTGGCAGCGGCTCCGGGTCGGTGCGCGCCTTGCGGATCTTGCTCGCAATGGCGTCGGCATCGTCGGTCAGGTTGATCCGGCTCATGTCCGAGGGGTCAGATTTCGACATCTTCTTTGACCCATCGCGCAGGCTCATGACCCGCGGTGTGGGACCACCGATCACCGGCTCGGTGATGGGGAAGAAATCCTCGACCCCGAAATCGTGATTGAACTTGGTCGCGATGTCCCGGCAGAGCTCGAGGTGCTGCTTCTGATCCTCGCCCACGGGCACATGGGTGGCGCGGTAGATCAGGATGTCGGCCGCCATCAGCGCGGGGTACATGTAAAGCCCGCCCGAGGCATTTTCGCGGTTCTTGCCCGCCTTGTCCTTGAACTGCGTCATCCGGTTCAGCCAGCCCAGACGCACCACGCAGTTGAAGATCCAGGACAGCTCCGCATGGGCGGGCACCTGGCTCTGATTGAACAGGATCGACTTGGCAGGATCCAGCCCGCAGGCCATGAAGGCCGCCGCCACATGGCGGGTGGTCGCGGCCAGATCCTCGTGCACCTGCGTCTCGGTCAGCGCGTGCATGTCGACCATGCAGTAGATGGTCTCCATGCCGCTGTCCTGCAGTTCGACGAACCGCTTCACGGCGCCAAGATAATTGCCCAGCGTCAGGTTGCCGGTCGGCTGGACGCCGGAAAATACGCGCGGTGTGTGGGTCATCAGATAGCCCTGTCGCCGATCCCTGCCTCGATTGCCGCGCTTCCTTATGGGGCGGCCCGGAAGAGGTCAAGCAAAGCGGACGGCCTGAAAGACGAAAGCCGCCCCGGGGCGGCTTTCCAAGTCTCACAAACCGGCAATCCGCAACGGCTCGGGTGGCGGCACCACGCGCACCCAACTGTGCGGGTTGTCGGCCGATTGGCGGATCACAAAACGGTACCCGCTTTTGTCCCAGCGCCGGATATCCCGGTTGATATTGTCCAGCACGTAATCGCCCTGATCGGTGCGCACGATCAGCACCGCGTGGTAGGGCGTATCGAACCCGTCGACGACCGCGTAGAGCAACTGATCCGCTGCCCAGCCCATGCGCATCAGCGCCTGCTTTTTCGCGATGGCGTAGTCTTCGCAATCGCCCGCCACGCCGCCCACGGTCCAGTAATCGCTCTGCCCGTGCAGGGCCATTTCGCCCTCGGGCCGCATGCTTTGATTGATCATGTCGTTCGCGGACACCAGCTGCGTCCAGGCCGATGCCGTCAGCGCCGCCGGGGCTGACTGGCCGGGGACGCGCCCCGCCATGCGATCGTGCTGGCACAGCTCGGGCGCGCGGGCGCACATCGCGTGATACGCGCGCGGCCCGCGATGGGCCGGCCCCTCGATCTGCGAGGCAGACCGCACGATAGCCTCTGACGCGGTCGCAGTCGCCGCAGGGGCAAGCATAAGAAACGACAACAGGAAAATCAGCGGGAAAAGAACCATCCACTGGCGCGACTCGTCGGGCGCGGCGGCGGCGGATGTGGCAGCAGACCTGGAAGGGGTCATCGGAAACCTCGGGACATCAGACGGGCGGTCAAAAGCAAAGCAAACGTCCGCTGCGCCGGGATCAAAGGGATGTCGCGAGGCCGATGGAGGACGGGTCGGACAGCCAGATCGCCGCGGCGCTGCGGGGCAGGGAGCAGTTTCTGGCTCTTCCTTCTGCACGCACCCTACTCCTGTCAGGTATACGTCCGGTTAAGGTCGGTGAACGTTTCGATAGCAAATTACCACGCCGCATCGCTCAGAGCGTTAACGAAGCGTTCACCATGTTTAAGTCCTTTGGCGCTCACCCCGTTTCGCAGAGGCCAGCGCGTGAGATCGACTTCGGCTTTGCCCAGAATTGGCGTTGTGATCGTCACCTACAACGCCGCCGATGTGATCGCCG
>JBCCMP010000106.1:0-12959 GCA_039026295.1 Pseudomonadota bacterium
GCGACGGCAAAGGCGGAAACCGACTGGACGGCCTACAACCTCGATGTCGCAGGCGTTCACCTGCGCTCGAGCTGCTCGTCGTGGTACACGGGTGAAAACATAGCCGGAAAGCCCAAGGTCTTCATGCCCTTCATCGGCGGCTTCGCGACATATGTGGACCATGCCGAAGCGGTCGCAGCCGATGGCTACAAGGGGTTCTCGATGGCCTGAAGAACCAGTCGGCCCATCTATTTTTCGTCTCCGGGTGCGGGCACCACGTCGCCTTCTGGTAGCAGTTTTGTGAGCAGTTGGTACCGATAGTTGCGCGTGGATCAGACACGCACTATCGTGCCTGTCAAGCACATGAACAGCTTTGTGCTCGAAGAAAGCCGCTCGACTATGACGATTTCACTCACAGAACTCGGCCTGCTGGATGCCCCGCCAGAGCCGAGCTTCGACAATCTCACCGCGCTTGCCTCCCAGATTATCGGAACGCCTGTCTCTCTGATCTCGATCCTGGACATCGACGCAGACCGCCAGTTCTTCAAGAGCCAGATCGGTCTGATCGATCCCTGGACGACCGATCGCCAGACGCCGCTGTCCCATTCGTTCTGCCGGCACGTCGTCAAATCGAATGACGCGCTGGTCGTCGAAAACGCGCTGGAACACGCCCTGGTCAAGGATAACCTCGCTATCCCCGATCTCGGAGTGATCGCGTACCTCGGCGTTCCGATCTATGCTCCCGGCAACGACCCCGTCGGTGCGCTCTGCGTAATCGATGGCAAACCGAGAGCATGGAATGTCGATGATATTGCTACGCTCAAACGCCTCTCTGATTGTGTCAGCGATGCAATCCGTTTGAATGCATCAATACGCACTAGCGAACGTTTGCGGGCGGAACAACGTCTGTTCACTTACGCGTTCTCTCACGACCTCAAGGCACCCGCAAACAGCTTGCGTCTGATCCTGCAGGAAATCGATGAGGACCCACTTATCGGGGATGACAGCCGTTCGCTGCTGTCCAATGGATCAATCCTCGCCGAAAGAATGGCGCAGCAGGTCACGGATGTGCTCGACTACACGCGGGTTGTCGATGCAGCGCCGAGCTTTACGGATGTCGATCTGAACACGCTTTTGGACGCTGTTGTGGCGAACCTCGATGCGGTCATCAAAGAAAAGGCCGCGGCGCTTTTCATCGACACCCTGCCCGTCGTTCCGGGATCGGAGTCGCAGCTGACATCTCTGTTCCAGAACCTTTTGGGCAATGCCTTGATATACACGGACAGGGACAGCAGGCCCGAGGTGAACATTGAGGCAATCGCGACAGACCGCGAGTATAACATTTCAGTGCGTGACAACGGAATTGGCATTTCTGAAGAACACCAGAAACAGATTTTCGAGCTTTTCGCCCGGCTGCACCCGCGCGAGGATTATCCGGGGACCGGCATTGGCCTGACGATTTGTCAACGGGTCGCCGAAAATCACAACGGATCAATCTCTTTGTCCTCTACACCCGGCAAGGGTTCGACCTTCACGGTCCACCTGCCGAAAGCTGCGATGTGAAGACCCCTGCGAGCGGCGAAGAATTTTTGTCCCTTCAAAGAGGTCATGGCGTCGTTGCCATGTTGCCGGAGCCCAGAATACTCGCGGCCGATCAATACTGCGATCGCCAAGTCTCAAACGCCGTGTCTTAGCGGGACAAAGGATTGGGCAGGCTAGCCCGCTCGGACGATCCGATCCAGGAAACGGTTTGAGGTTTCTCAGCGCGGCGTTTACCTGCTCCTTGGAAACAACCGGAGTGAAGAATTCGGAGCTTGCGCGTGAGGTATCTCTGCCGTGTCTGCCCGCTCGGGGCGCCAAGGTAAAGAACGACCGCCTGTTCATGGAAACCCTTCACCATTTCACCGTCCACACTATTACCCACCGGCGTGGCCATAGCGGTTCGGCAGCTGGAACAGTGTCAGCAGGCGGTTCGGCTGGCTTGGCAGGGCGCGCGTTTTTGAGGATTATTTCGCCTTTCTTGCATGGCTGAGCGGCGCAGCGCACATAGTACAGATCTTCGATTTGACGGTGATGCGGATGTCTCCGCCGCCTGCGCAAAAGGGCAAGACGGTGAGGCACCCGGCCGACCTGACGCCGAGGTTAGGACGAAACTACGCTTGGAAACAGACCGCGACGCTGAATCGGCGGATTTCCCATCGCGTTCGAAGTACATGGCGAGGCCGCCGACAGGCCGCTGTTCGTCGATCTGATCGACGTCGAGCCCGATGAGGCCCGCCGCGCTATCGCTAACACGGGTTACGAGAATGCCGTGAACCTCGCGAACGCTGCACCGTTGCGATGATCCGGCTCGTCTCTAACCGCACGACTGCACCGGCACGTCTCGACAGGCCTTCAGCGTCAGTGCGCCCGGATCGGGCAAATGGCGGGCAGGTTGAAGCGATTCAAACGCGTGGCGCTACGCTGAGAGCAAACCGCCAGAACCTTCCTGTCCATCATCGCATTGGGACCGGCCTTTGTTTTTCAAATCCGTCCACACGGCCTAGTCTTCCGTGCTTACCTCGAAATCCATCAGCAGCGTGCGCTGGATCAGGTTGAAGTTGTCGTCCGAGATCAGGGTCAGGCGGGTGCGCCCGGTCTGATCGGTCCAGAGGGCGATCCCCTCCATGTTGTCGATCCCGCTGGAGCTTTCGAAGGCGGCCAGCTCTTCCCGGGTCTCAGCGATCGGGAAGCCGTCATCGCCGAGAGCGTAGCGCAGGATGCGGATAGAGACGCCGAGGATCGGGGTATAGTCGCGCTGGAGGAGGTAGAGCTTGCCATCGGGTCCGACATCGGCGCCGGTGACCGAGTGGCGGGTCAACGCAGGCAGCGATCCAAGACGGACCTCGTTGCTGTAGCGAACCAGATGGACGGGGAAGGCACCGTTTTCTGGTTCCTCGGCGATGGCCAGCATCCAGCCGTCCGGGGTCGTGGCCAGCGCCTCCAGCCCCTTGTTGGTGCCGAGCCGTTCAAAGGCGCGATCCTGGATCAGGTCACCCATCCGGCCATCGCCCTGATGGAACATGATGCGGTGGTCCCGCTCGAACGAGACGGCAAGGAACCCATCGCGCATGGTCAGCCCCTCGGCGTCTCCGCCAGCCTTGTCATAGGCGGCGCCATCGGCGTCCAGCATCGGCGCGAACCCGGCGCGGTCGGGGGCCAGACCGTTATCTGTGTCGTCCAGATCGGCGAGCAGCCACCAGCCGATATCGTTCACGGCCACCATGTGCCCTTGGTCGATATGCAGGCCGGAGAACCCGCCGAATTCGTCCGGGGAAGCCGTCAGTGCGACCGTGCCACGCAGGGTCAGGCCGGTCAGAACGCCGCCGTCGATGTCGACGGGCGCTGACGTGATAGCAAGACCGGGCGTCCCGCCCGGCCCCGCTGCACCTGGACCGGTTGCGACCGGGCCGCACGCCGCCGCGAGGAGCAATGCCCACAGGACGCGCTTCACTGGGTCAGCACCGTTTCGCACGCGAGCGGCAGGTCAGCCATTGTCAGGGGACCGCGCCTCTTGGGGTTTTTGCCCGGCTGCGGCTTTGGATTGCGTGCTTCATCCGAGAACCACCATTCGAGCGTTTCATCGCAGCCATCGCCGACCGGGATCGGATCCTGTTCGACACATCCCGGCGAGCTTGGAGGGCAGTTCAGACGGACATGAAAATGGGCGTTATGGCCGTACCATGGCCGGATCTTGCGCAGCCAGGCGCGGCCCGCGCCCGGCGGCTCGGTCCGGCACATCTCGCGCTTGATGGCAGCGTGCACGAAGATCCGGGCAACCGCCGGGTCGGAGGCGGCGGCCCTGAGCACGCGGTGGTGCGAGCCCGTCCAGAATTTGTTGACGCCGGTGCCCGCGCCGGTCGTGACGATGTGGCTGGAGATTTTCTCGCGCTGTTGCCGGGTCAGGGTTTTGTCCGAGGGCCGACGCAGCCAGATGTCGGCATCAAGGCCGATCTGGTGCGAGCGATGCCCGGACCGCATCGGCCCGCCGCGAGGTTGAGAGATATCGCCGACATAGATACGGGGCCAGCCGATCGCCTGCGCTTTGACGGACAAACGCTTGATGAATGCGATCATGTTCGGGTGGCCCCAGTTGCGGTTCCGGCTGAGGCGCATCGCTTGCCAACCATCGGTCGTCTCCGGCAGCTCGACCGCGCCTGCGAGGCACCCCTTGGCATAACTGCCATGCGCGGCGGGCGCGAGGGCTGCCGGGTTGGATTTGGCACCGAAAAGACGCTTGGCCTGTTGCGCCTCTGCGGCGCCAGCAAGAGTGAGCGCGGCGGCAAGGAAAACGGCAATTGAACGCACGGACAGCTCCTGCTCCGATCCAAAACACACCCCATCCGGTGACTGTGCCAGATGGGGTGCCGGGATTGAAGACAGAACTGCCCGGATCAGGCGGCCAGATGGTCGATCAGGCGGTCCATGAACTGCTCGCCTGCGTCGAGTTGGCTGATCTCGATGAACTCGTCGGGCTGGTGGGCCTGTTCGATGTTGCCCGGCCCGCAGATGCAGGCGGAATAGCCATTGTCCTGATAGATCCCGGCTTCGGTGCCGTAGCTGACGACGTGCTCGGCATTGTCGCCGGTCAGTTGTCGGCAGAGCGCCTCGGCTTCCCTTGCCAGGTTGGGGCGGCAACCCGGGATATCGCCGCGCACATCGATTTCGATTCGCGCCTCTGGCCGGATCTTCTGGATCTCCGCCTCGAGCCGGGTGCATTCGGCACGATACTTTTCCAGCCAGTCGGACGATGTCTCGGACGGAATCACGCGCACATCGGTCGAGAACCAGCAGTCCTTGGCCACGATATTCCGCGCCGTGCCGCCGTTGATCATGCCGACATGCAGGGTCGTGTAGGGCGGCACGAACAGGCTGTCGGGATCAGCGGCGGCCTTGTTCGCCTCCATCTGTTCTTCAAGCCAGGTAATCAGCTTGGCCGCCGTCATGACGGCCGAGACCCCTGTGTGGACGATCGAGGAATGCACCTCGAACCCGGTGACGTTGGTTTGCAGCATGAGCCCGCCCTTGTGGCCGGTGACGACCTGCATCTGGCTTGGCTCTCCGACAATCATCGCCGATGCCTTGGGCATGTTGGCGGAAATCTCCGGTGCCAGGCGATAAGCGCCATCCATGCCGGTTTCCTCGTCATAGGTCAGGGCAAGCTGAATGGGTCGTTTTACGCCCGCTTTCAGGGCTTTTGGCACCGCGCAAAGCGCAAGGGCGTCGAACCCTTTCATGTCGCAGGAGCCGCGCCCGTAGAGGCGCGAGCCCTTTTGCGTCAGCGTGAATGGATCCGTCGTCCAGTCCTGCCCATCGACCGGCACGACATCGGTGTGCCCGTTCAGAACGACGCCGCCGTCCACCGAGGGGCCAGCCACCGCGTAGATGTTACACTTGTCGCCCTTGGCATTGTAGACGCGGCGGGATTCGACGCCGTGGCCCTTGAGGTAGTCCTCGACAAAATCCATGAGCTCGAGGTTTGACTCGCGGGAGACGGTCGGGAACGCGACCAGCCGCTCGAGCATTTCGCGGGGGGTGTAGGTGTCGGCCATGGGCGCTTCTCCGTTCAAGTATGCTGTGACCAGCGGTCGATCACGTGCGGAATCTGTTGATCTTTCCTGAAAGCCGGTTAACGCTTTCGCTAGCGCAGCATAATGGTGATGGATGCCCAACGATCAAGCCATCCTGAACTCGGGGTTCAATTCAACGCAGGTCGGGCGATCGACGATGTTTTCGTCGCCGCACGCCGCCGCGACCCCGGCGCACGACGTTTTCCGGGGCTCGGTCCTTGGGCGATTATGCCTGACCGCGGTGCCGGACGGCCGAATGTAATCACACAAGAGCGAAATCAGGGAGAACCAGATGAAAAAGCTCACAGCCATCCTGGCGACGACGGCCTTGGCAGCGACATTGTCGCCTGCCCTTGCCGCCGAACGCGGGGCCGATGGACAGGTTAATATCCTGTACTGGCAGGCCCCGTCGACACAGAACCCGTACCTGTCGGGCGGCACCAAGGACATTGAATCGTCCTCGCTGGTGCTGGAGCCGCTGGCCAACTATAATCCGGCCGGTGAGATGATGCCGACGCTGGCCGAGGAAATTCCGACGCTGGGCAATGGCGGCGTTTCGGAAGATCTGACCACGATCACGTGGAAGCTGAAGAAAGGCGTCACCTGGTCGGATGGCTCGCCGTTCACCGCGGCTGACGTGGTTTTCTCGGCAGAATACTGCATGCACCCGGAAGGCGGGTGTAACGCCACGCCGAAATTTGCCGATGTAAGCTCGGTCGAGGCGCTGGACGATCATACCGTTAAAATCACGTTTGGTGTGCCAAAACCATTCCCGTACGGCCCGTTCGTCGGCAACGATTCGCCGATCATCCAGAAGGCTCAGTTCCAGGATTGCATGGGCGCGAAGGCACCTGAGTGCACCGATGCCAACTTTGGCCCGATCGGCACCGGCCCGTTCAAGGTCACCGAGTTCAAGGCGAATGACGTTGTCTTGTACGACATGAACGAGAGCTACCGGGAAGAGGGCAAGCCCCACTTCTCGACTGTTCTCTTCAAAGGTGGCGGCGATGCCGCGGCAGCAGCGCGTTCGGTTCTTGAAACCGGCGAGTTCGACTACGCCTGGAACCTGCAGGTCGAGCCTGAGATCCTCAGCCAGATGGAAGCTGCGGGCAAAGGCACGGTGATTGCGGCTTTCGGCCCGTCGGTCGAGCGCCTGATGATCAACAAGACCAACCCCGACGCGGCGCTGGGCGAGGAGCGTGGGACCGTTAAGCACCCGCACCCGTTCCTAACCGACAAGAACGTCGTCAAAGCGCTTTCGCTGGCCATTGACCGTTCGATCCTGGTCGAAGCTGGTTATGGCGCTGCGGGCAAGGTCACCTGCAACGTGCTTCCTGCACCGGCGGCTTACGCGTCGACCAACAACGACTGGTGTAAGACCCAGGACGTCGATGCGGCCAACAAGCTGCTGGACGATTCGGGCTGGGTGCGCGGAGCGGACGGTGTGCGTGAAAAAGACGGCGTGCGCCTGAGCGTTCTCTACCAGACGTCCACCAACGGCGTTCGTCAGGGCACGCAGGCCTTCATCAAGCAGATGTGGGGCGAAATCGGCGTGGAAACCGAGCTGAAGAACATCTCGGCCTCGGTCTTCTTCGGCGGCGACCAGTCCAGCCCGGACACGTTCCAGAAGTTCTTCGCGGACATCGAAATGTACACGAACAACTTCAACGGGACCGATCCGGAAGCCTATATGGGGTCGTGGACCTGTGCGCAGATCCCATCGCCCGAGAACCAGTGGGTGGCAAACAACATGCCGCGCTACTGCAACCAGGCTTATGACGATCTGGTTGCCAAGTACGCTGTCACGGCCGAACCGGCCGAGCGTCAGTCCATCGCCAAGCAACTGAACGATATGCTGATGGAAGACGGTGCAATCGTTCCGCTGATCCACCGTGGACGTGTGGCAGCGCATGCCAACACCCTGGGCGGCGTCGACATGACGGCCTGGGATTCGGAAATCCACAACATCGAAAACTGGCACCGCAAGAAGTAAGCGGTGCCGCTGGCGCGCCCCGTGGGACGCCAGCCGACAAAACCCCTCTCCCCGTCAGGGGGGAGGGATCAGGGTGGGGAGGCATTCAGCCTCTGCCAATGCGGACGGGGGCATCTGCACTAAATGTTTCGCTACACGCTCCGACGGTTGTTGTTCGCAATCCCAACGCTTCTCGTCATTTCTTTCGTCATTTTCGCGCTGCTGGACTTCGCCCCCGGCGATCCGACGTCGCAACTTCCCCTGACCATTCCGGCCGAGGTGCGCGAGCAGATCCGCCAGAGCCTGGGTCTGGATGAGCCGCTGATCGTCCGCTACGGGCTTTGGCTGAACCAGTTCTTCGTCAACGAGCCGCTGAATATCTTTGAAGAGTGGACCGGCTGGACCATTGGCGATTCAGAGAACCGCCTGCGCATCATGTCGTGGTCGACCCGCTCGCCGGTCGTGGATCTGATCGTCGAGCGCCTGCCCCAGACCCTCTGGGTTGTCGGCATGGCCTATGTGGTTGCCATTTTCATCGCCGTGCCGATTGGCGTGATTTCTGCCTACAAACAGTATTCCTGGTTCGACAATGCCGGCACCTTCGTGTCGATGGTCGGCTTCTCGATCCCGCCGTTCTTTTCCGGTCTGGTTGTGATCGTCATCTTCTCGGTCCAGCTGGGCTGGTTCCCGTCGATCTACGATACGACTCACAAGGTGGTCGGCTGGGACAGCTTCGTCACCCAAATCAACCAGATGTTCCTGCCGGTCATGGTGCTGGCACTGCAGATCACGGCGCAGCTGAACCGGTTCATGCGGGCATCAATGCTGGACAATCTGCGGATGGACTATGTGCGCACGGCCCGCGCCAAGGGGATGACCGAGCGGGTCGTCCTGATGACCCATGTGCTGCGCAACTCTCTGATCCCGGTGGTGACCGTGATCGCGCTGGGTGTGCCGCAGATTTTTGGCGGAGCGATCATCACCGAGCAGATCTTCAAGGTGAACGGCATCGGCGCGCTTCTGATCGGTGGGATCGAGGCATCGGACATTCCGCTGGTGCAGACCCTGACCTTCATCTTTGCGGTACTGATCGTGCTGTTCAACCTGATCGCAGATCTTCTCTACGGCCTGCTGGACCCGAGGATTCGCTATGACTGAGGCAACAGCCGAGGCGGGCGCGGCCCGCGACGATTCCGATCTGAAGAAGATCTGTCGTCAGTTCAAGACGCACAAGGGCGCGATGGTCGGGGCGATTGTCTTCTTTACGATCGTGATCGCCGTGATCATCGGACCGTTCATCCACACCATCGACCCGACCTATCTGGACTACAAGGCCAAGAACCTGAACCCGACCTGGGACCATCCCATGGGCACGGACAATCTGGGCCGGGACATGCTGGCGCAGGTTCTGGCGGGCGGGCAGGTGTCGCTTGCGGTCGGCGTGACGGCCATGCTGTTGTCGATCGTTCTGGGCGCGTTGATCGGAGTCCTCGCCGGATACTTCAAATGGCTTGACGGCTTGCTGATGCGCTCGACAGATCTGTTCCTGGCGCTCCCGATCCTGCCGCTGCTGCTGGTCATGATCCTGCTGTTCCGGGAACCCTTGCGCACAACTTTCGGGCCGGAGACTGGGATCTTCATCCTCGTGGTGGTGGCGATCGGGATCACGTCCTGGATGCAAACGGCCCGGATTGTGCGCGCCGATGTGCTGGCCCTGAAGAATCGGGAGTTCATTCAGGCGGCGCAGGCCTATGCCATGCCGGAGGGCCTGATCATCCTGCGTCACGTACTGCCGAACGTGTTCAGCCCCATCCTGATCTCGGCGACGCTTGGTATCGCTTCTGCGATCATCACGGAATCCACACTGTCGTTCCTGGGCCTTGGATTTCCGTCGGATTTTCCGACCTGGGGGCGTCTGCTCTATGACGGCAAGGACTTCCTGCAGATCACGCCGGACCGGGTGATCTGGCCGGGCTTGATGATCTCGCTGACCGTTTTGTCGGTGAACTTCATGGGCGATGGCCTGCGCGACGCGCTGGATCCTCGCGCACGGCGGTAGCGAAGCTTTCGCATCCTGCAAATCTGCTTGACGCTTCTGGTCCTCCGGGCGAAACCCGAGGAGAAGCGAACGCGTGGAGAGCGCCTTGTCCGAAAGTCCCGTCAAGACCCGCCGCGAGGGTCATATTCTTGAAGTCACGCTGGACAGGCCAAAGGCGAACGCCATCGACCTGAAGACCAGCCGGGTCATGGGAGAGGTCTTTCAGGGCTTTCGCGACGACCCCGACCTGCGCGTCGCGATCCTGACCGGCGCAGGCGAAAAGTTCTTCTGCCCCGGATGGGATCTAAAGGCCGCCAATGACGGAGATGCGGTCGACGGCGACTACGGGGTCGGCGGGTTTGGCGGACTGCAGGAACTGGGCAACATGAACAAGCCGGTGATCGCGGCGATCAACGGGATCTGCTGCGGCGGTGGGCTGGAGGTTGCGATATCCTGCGATATCCTTATCGCGGCCGATACGGCAAGCTTCGCGCTGCCGGAGATCCGGTCCGGCACCGTGGCCGATGCCGCCTCGGTCGCCCTGCCCAAACGCATTCCCTATCACGTGGCGATGGACCTGCTGCTGACCGGCCGTTGGTTCGATGCCGAAGAAGCGCTCCGCTGGGGTCTGCTGCGGGAAATTGTGCCGCAGGACAAGCTGATGGAGACGGCCTGGGGTCTGGCGAGGCACCTTGCCTCTGGTCCGCCGCTGGTCATGGCCGCCATCAAGGAAATCGTGCGCGAAGCCGAGGATATGCGGTTCCAGGACATGCTGAGCCGGATCACCAAGCGACAGCTGCGTACGGTCGACACGTTGTACGCATCGGAAGACCAGGCAGAGGGCGCGCGGGCGTTCGCCGAAAAACGCGACCCGGTCTGGAAGGGACGCTAGGGCCGACGACAACCCGGGGCAGGTGAGAGGGGAGAACACAATGTTGAAGTCCGCTGTTTTGCGCATCGCCGTTCTAAGCATTGCGGCTGTTGCTGCCGCCTGTATGCCGCGCCCTGGGCTGGATCAGTCCGGTCGCGGCGACCCTGCGCGACTGACCTATGCCGCGCCCGGGACGCAGATCCTGCTGTTGAATGCCGTGAACGGCCAGCCGAGCGAATCGCGCATTCAGGCGGCGGCGCCATCCGGCGCACGCGGTGCGTATACCACCGCGGATGGGCGGACAGGGTCTTTCTATCCCGGTTGCTGGGGCTGCGGCACAGGGATGCAGATCGAGGAAGAAAAGTACGCGTCGTTGTGGCCATTGGAGACGGGCAAGCAAACGGTCTTCATGCGCACAGCCGATGACGGCCAGAAGGCCCGCGTCGTGATCCGGGTCGCCGGCCTGGAGGAGGTCAAAACCAATGCGGGGACGTTCGAGGCGTATGTTCTGGATGGCCGCATCGAGCATGTAACCGGCCAGCGCTATTCGGCGCAGGTCCGCGCCTGGTGGGCCCCGGGCCCGGGCTGGGTCGTCAAAGCCGAAGGCGGCGACAGCCGCGGCAACACGATGTCCAGCCAGGTGGCTGAGATCATCTCTCCGTGATCCGGACGAGCGCGGGTCGAAGTGGCTCTGGCGCAAACCACGATGAGCGCTAGGGTTGTTCATAGCCCACGCAGCCCGGAGCCTTTCCATGCGATCATTTCTGTTAAACCTTCCCCTGATCGCAGGCATGCTTGCGTTTGCGTTGCCGGATATCGCCGATGCGTGTGGCAATGCGCCCGAGGATTTGTGCGCCACCCAAAGCGGCGAGTATCGCATCGCCATGCCGGAAGGTGTCGATGCACCCGGTGCGATGATTTGGCTGCACGGTTGGGGCGGGTCGGCCAATGGCGTAATGAAGAACACTGGCATGATCGCGGGCGTTGCCGCGCGCGGCATGGCCCTGATCGCGCCGGATGGCCGGGTAACCTCGAAGCGCTGGAAGAACAAGAACTGGGCCGTGAACGACGGGCGGCCTTATGAACGCGATGACATCGCCTTCATGGCCGAAGTGCTGGACGATGCCGCGGCGAAACACGGGATCGACCGGGACCGCGTCCTTCTGGCGGGGTTCTCTCGCGGTGGATCGATGGTATGGGACGTCGCGTGCCGCACGCCGGGTCTGGCAAAAGCCTACGCTCCGGTCGCGGGTGCGTTCTGGGAACCGATGTGGGACAGCTGCGCGGGCCCGGTGGACCTCTATCACACGCATGGCTGGACGGATCGTACGGTGCCCCTTGAAGGCCGGTCATTGGCCGACGGGACGATGATTCAGGGCGATGTTTTTCAAAGCCTCTTTATCCTGCGCGCCACCAATGGCTGCGGCAACCGGCAACCTGAGTCAGCGCCCATCGATCCGGACGCCGATCTTTGGGGCCGCACATGGTCGGACTGCGCATCGGGACGCCGCATTGATCTGCTGCTGCACCCCGGCGGGCACGGCATTCCCAAGGGGTGGCTGAACCGCACGCTTGACTGGTTCGAGGAGCGCCTTGCCGCCGACAGCGGGATCACTCAGTAGTCGCGAAATCCCTGAACCGCCCAGATCGAGTAGCTGAATTCTCGGCCTTTGTGGGTCGTGAAACGCCCGGTCTCGATTTCCCGCGCCTCATCGAACCGGCGTGAAACCGCCTCGGCACTGCTGCGCGTCATTGTCGCCAGGATCATCACCCGCTGATCGCCCGGCTGCAGGGTGGCGACCAGTTCGTGATGGTTTTCGGGCCATGGGTCCGGGTTCCAGACGGCGATATCCTCGAAGGTCAGGCCGCCGAGGAACATGCATTCAGACAAGCGCCGGCGATCATTGGATAAGAGAGCTTCTGCCCCTTCTTCCCCCATCGCCGCCAGAACCGGCGCACAGAAGGGTTCGGAGAGGCGCATTTTCTTGAAAGGATCCGGTCCGCGCGGCAGGCTTTGCGGGGCGTAGGCATAGGCGAAGGCTGCGGTATACACCGCCAGCGCGCCAATCGCTCCGATCCCGGCCTGAAGCGGCAAGGCCCGCCGCCAGTCGCGGGTCAGCAGATAGCGCGCGGCAAAGATCGACCCAGCCACGTAGGCGGGCGCGGCCCAGTTCGGATGTGCCCGCGTGATGAAAGCCAGCAGGATGATCGGCAAGAGCACCGTATAGGTCTGCCAGCCGATCAGCCGCATCCGCCAGTCCTCTCCCCAGCCGCGCCAGACCAATCCGCCAAGCATGGCGAGAAACCATATCGGCCCGATGACGCCGAGCTGAGCCCCGAGGAATTCGCCCATCTTGCCGAGATTGAAGAGGCTTCCGCCCGGTGCGGCATCCTCGGCCACGTGGCGGGCTGTCGCGAAATCGTTGGTCATCTGCCAGATGAGATTCGGCGAGAACACCGCAAGCGCGACCGCGCCAGCGACCAGCAACC